>JACCWE010000124.1 GCA_013697785.1 Gemmatimonadaceae bacterium | reverse complement strand
GCGAGTCGCCCTCCTCGAGGGGCATCGTGTAGTACGGCAGCCCGGCCGATACACCGGCGGCCAGCACCGGCACGATGTGCGGATGTCGCAGCTGCGCAGCGAGCTGGATCTCGCGCTTGAAGCGCTCAACCGACACGCCCTCGGCCATCTCCGGCGACAGGACTTTTACGACGACCTGACGCCCTAGCGCCGTCTCGGTCGCGGCGAATACGCGGGACATGCCGCCGCCCCCGAGCTCGCGCTCGAGGGTGTACGATGAGCCGAGTGTCGACTGGAGCTGGTCGCGCAGATCGCTCGTCACGGTGTGCCCATCTCTTCAAGCGATGACAAGGTCCTTACCCGCATCGGCGGAGCTTGCGAAGATAGGGCTTGGGCGACTGACTGGTAAGCGTTGCTCAGGAGGATGCATGATTAACAAATACGATACGATAGTGGTGGGAGACGATAGTGGTGGGAGCACACTGTGCCGGTTCACCGACGGCAATGGTCTTGCCCGCAAGGCTATCGCGTGCTCGTGGTCGATCGGGCGACCTTCTCGAGTGATACAGCATCCACGCACCTTGTGCAGTGGTTCGCCACTCCCCGCTCTCGCGCGATGGGGTTTCCTCGACCCGCCTCACAGCTACAGGCCGCCCTCCAATCAACACATATACCTGCGAGTTCCGTTTTTCCTGCTCGCCGGTGCACCGGGCAACTCGGATGCTCCGATGTCACGCTGTCCGCGCTAGCCAATCACGCTTTGGCTTTCGAGCTCCGCCGAAGCGAAATACGCCGATGCCTTGCGAAGGATTTTATTCGCATGATGCAAACCAGCGGCTACCCCTATCCTCAGGGTCCTTCAAGCCGACGGATCTGATCTAGCATTCGACAATTGTGGAGATCGGATATCTGGCTGCGTGAAGGGATGGTTCGGTCGCGCGGGGAGTGTGACAAGGAGGCCGCGGAGCGCTGGAACGCCTCTCGCGCGCCGCGAGCGAGGCACTTGCCGCGTCGCGTAACCGGCGATGACAGCCGGCGACACGTGTCCGTTTCCGAATGCACGGAGAGCGAGTTCGCGTAACCGCCATGCCTTCTGGAAAAGTGGCTCGAAGCCGAACAGCTGGTGGAGCCTGAGCACGATCAGCGCGGGGGCCTCGCTTCGTCGGCACTTCGCGTCGGAGCGCAAGGACGAGTCGATTTCAGACATCGCGGCGCTGGACGGATGGAAGTCGACGGCAACGCTGTTGACTTGTTACATCGAGGCGGACGCGGACACGATGAAGCGTGCGCTCGAGCGGCGGCGCGTGCTCTCCGAAGAGCGAATGGAGAGCACTAACGGAGAGCAACACCGCGCGAGCGAATAACAGTCGCGTCGTAAGTCGTTGCCGTCTAACGGACGAGGTGGGATTCGAACCCACGGTACGCTATTAACGTACACACACTTTCCAGGCGTGCGCCTTAAACCACTCGGCCACCCGTCCCTTGCGACCTTCATCGTTCCAACGCCGCATGCACTTCGGCGCCCGGCCCCCCGCCGAGTCATGCTGACCTCGCGAAAGTCGAGCGCCGCGTCGTAACGGACAGGGTGAGATTCGAACTCACGAAACGGTTGCCCGTTCTCCGGTTTTCGAGACCGGTGCCTTCAGCCACTCGGCCACCTGTCCAGGCAGCCGTAAAAGCTATTGGTCCACGAGAGGCGAGTCAACGGAAAGTGCCCGCCGCGCCGCGAACATTTCCTTGAGCAACGCCCCGCACTCCTCCCCTCGCACGCCCCCACGCACCTGCGGCCGGTGATTGAGCACGGGATGTCGCAGCAAGTCCTCGACGGACCCCGCCATTCCAGCCTTGTCGTCCCACGCTCCGAATACCACGCCCTTCACACGCGCGAGTACGCTCGCGCCCGCGCACATCGCGCATGGCTCGAGGGTGACGTACAAGACGCAGTCGTTGAGCCGCCATGTGCCGAGCGATGCGGCGGCCGCACGCAGCGCGAGCACCTCCGCGTGCGCCGTCGGATCCTGATCGCGCACGGTGCGATTCCCTGCCCGCGCGATAGCGATGCCATCGCGCACGACGAGCGCGCCAACCGGCACCTCGCCAGCCTCCGCTGCTTCTCGGGCGACGACGAGCGCCTCAGCGATCCAGCGCTCGTCATCCTCGAGACTCATCTCGCTCAACCCGGCACCGCTGCAGGCTCGCTCGCGACGACGTCGTCGTGCCCCACGACCTCGAAGCCGAGCGTGCCGTCGCCGTTGCGAGTGACGCTTACGTGATCGCCATCCTTGAAGCGACCATCGAGCACCGCCATCGCGAGCGGATTCTGCAGATAGCGCTGGATCGCGCGCTTGAGCGGCCGAGCGCCGAACGCCGGGTCGAAGCCCTCCTCCGCGAGCACGCGCTTCGCCTCCGACGTGAGATCGAGCGTGATCCTGCGATCGCCGAGGAGCTTCTTGAGTCGCTCGAGTTGCAGATCGACGATGAACTCGATCTGGTCCATCGCCAACGGATGGAAGATGATGATGTCGTCGACGCGATTGAGGAACTCCGGCTTGAAGTTGCGCCTGAGCTCCGCCATCACGTGCGTCTCCACCTCCGCCCAATCCGCGGTGCCGCGGTCGAGAATGAACTGGCTTCCGATGTTGGACGTCATGATGATCACCGCGTTCCTGAAATCCACCGTGCGTCCCTGCGAATCCGTGAGTCTTCCGTCGTCGAGGATCTGCAGTAGCACGTTGAAGACATCGGGATGCGCCTTCTCGATTTCGTCGAAGAGCACCACCGAGTACGGACGCCTGCGAACGGCTTCCGTGAGCTGCCCGCCCTCCTCGTAGCCGACGTAGCCCGGCGGCGCGCCGATCAGCCGCGCGACCGCGTGCTTCTCCATGTATTCCGACATGTCGATCCGCACGAGCGCCTGCTCCGAGTCGAAGAGGAATTCGGCGAGCGCGCGCGCCGTTTCCGTCTTCCCCACGCCCGTCGGTCCCAGGAAAATGAACGAGCCGATCGGACGATTCGGATCCTGAAGCCCGGCACGCGAGCGACGCACGGCATCCGCCACCGCCTTCACCGCCTCGCGCTGCCCGACCACCCGCCGCGCGAGCTCATCCTCGAGCTTGATCAGCCGCTCGCGCTCCGTTTCCATCATCCGTGACAGCGGAATCCCCGTCCATCGCGACACGACATCGGCGATGTCTTCCGCATCCACCTCTTCCTTCAGAAAGCGCGTTCCCGAAGTCTGTCGCTCCTTCATCGCGAGCTCCGCCTCGCGCAGCTCCGCCTCGAGCTTCGGGATCTCGCCGTACTGGAGCTCCGCCGCGCGGCCAAGATCACCCGTGCGCTGCGCCTGCTCCACCTCTGTGCGCGACTGCTCGATCTGCTGCTTGATCACGCTGAGCTTTCCGAGCGACTCCTTCTCCGCCTGCCACTGCGCCTTCATCCCGCCGGACTTCTCCTTGAGCTCCGCGAGCTCGCGCTCGAGAGTCTCGAGCCGCTCGCGCGATGCCGCGTCCTTTTCCTTTTTTAGCGCCTGTCGCTCGATCTCGAGCTGCATCACGCGACGCTCGACTTCGTCGATCTCCTGTGGGAGCGAGTCGATCTCGATGCGAAGCCGCGACGCCGCCTCGTCGATCAGATCGATCGCCTTGTCCGGCAGAAAGCGGTCGCCGATGTAGCGGTTCGACAGTGTCGCCGCGGCGATGATGGCCGAGTCGGTGATGCGCACGCCGTGATGCACCTCGTAGCGCTCCTTGAGCCCGCGAAGAATCGCAATCGTGTCCGGCACCGTCGGCTCGCCGACGTACACGGGCTGAAAGCGGCGCTCGAGCGCGGCGTCCTTCTCGATGTGCTTGCGATACTCGTCGAGCGTGGTCGCGCCGACGACGCGCAGCTCGCCACGAGCCAGCATCGGCTTGAGCATGTTCCCCGCATCCATCGACCCCTCGGCCGCACCCGCACCCACGAGCGTGTGCAGCTCGTCGATGAACACGACGAACTTCCCCTCGGAAGAGGTGATCTCCTTGAGCAGCGACTTGAGCCGCTCCTCGAACTCGCCGCGGAACTTGGCGCCGGCGATCAGCGCAGCCAGGTCGAGCGCGACGAGCTGCTTGCCGCGCAGCGACTCCGGGACGTCGCCATTGATGATCCGCTGGGCGAGCCCTTCGACGATCGCCGTCTTGCCGACGCCAGGCTCGCCAATGAGCACCGGATTGTTCTTGGTGCGGCGCGACAGCACCTGCACCACGCGGCGAATCTCCTCGTCGCGGCCGATCACGGGATCGAGCTTCCCGGCTCGCGCCGCAGCGGTGAGGTCGCGCGTGTACTTCTCGACCGCCTGGTACTGGTTCTCCGGCGTCTGATCCGTCACGCGATGCGAGCCGCGCACGCTCTGCAGCGCCTCGATCAGCGCCGCGCGCGTGACACCCAGCTCTTCCAATACGTTCTTCGACTCCGTCCCCTTCGTGTCCGACAGCGCGAGGAGCAGATGCTCGGTCGACACGAATGCATCCTTGAGCTTGCGCGCCTCCTCGTCCGCGTTGTCGAACACCTTGTTCGCCTCGCGTGAGAGGCTAGGCTGCGAATCCGTCTGCTTCGGATAGCGCGCCACCTCCTGCTCGATGCGCTCACGGAGGCGTCCCGCATCCACGCCGAGCTTGTTGAGAAGCGGCACGACGATCCCCTCGTCCTGGCCGAGAAGGGCAAGGAGCAAATGCCCGTCATAGACGAGCGGATTCCCATTCTGCCGTGCCAGTGCAATGCTTTCATTGAATGCCTCGGCGGCCTTCACCGTGAGGCGATCAGCGTTCAACATACGTTGGGGCCTATATGCTAAGGTACATTATCAGAAGCACTCTAACTTAATACATTGTAACGTATTGCAACGCGCATTTTTGCTACAGTCTTTAATTCGGTAGATTGCGTTCAGCAGGTGCGCGCCACGCTGTCGAAATCAGTTTTCCGCGCAGCGTTCCTCCTGCAACATGGTACGCCGTTGCCGATCGCGCGCGATTCTCCTAGCCTTGCCCGCATGATGCGCACCCGGCTCACACTCGGTGTCACAGTCCTGCTCGCTCTCGCACCCGGATGCGCGCGCACGCGCAGCGCGAGCCTCGGGATGCCCGACACGACCTTCGTTTCCACGCTGAGCGAGCTTCGCCGCATCGAGACCGACACCACGCTCGATGTGACCATGAGAGACTCCACCCGCCGAATCATTCTGCGTCGCCACCGGGTGACCGCAGAGAAGCTCGAGGCGGCGTCGCGAATCCTCGCGGAGTCACCGGCTAGGGCAAGCGATCTCTGGCGGCAGATCGAGAGCATTCCGCGCCCTTCCCCGATCAAGCCTGCACTCCCCGTCGCTCCGTCCACGGCTGCGCCCGGAAACAACCATCCGGTGCAGCACTGATACACCAATGCGCGACGACGCCAGGCGTCATCGCGCATTCAGCGCTCACTTGATCACGATCATCTTCTTGGCGACCGCGCGTCCTTCGACCTCGATCCGATAGAGATAGACGCCCGACGAGATTTCCTGAGAGCTGTTGAGGTAGTTGCCGTCCCAAAAGGCCGCGTAGCTACCACAGTGCAGCTGCAGATTCACGACCGCCCGCCCGGTCGCGGCGTCACTGCCGAGGAGAACTGGAATGGCCACGAGCTGCGCGAGCACGTTGTAGATCCTCAGCGTGACGCGATAGCTGCGTCCCGACTCCGTGCAAGCGGGAGGATCGCCAAGGGTGAACGGGATGGTCGTGGCCGGGTTGAAGGGGTTGGGGTAATTATGACCAAGCTCGAACCCGGGGCTGCGCTCAGGGGGGGGCTTCGCGGTGTCCTGCGCCGCTCCCGCATTCGGCACGAGCGCGCCAAGGGCTAGCACGACCAACAGTGCGGCCCAGCGGTGCTTCATGTGCCTTCTCCATGCGGACGAATGACGGCGCTACGCGCTCTCCTTCCCGGGGACTTTAATCTACGAACCGACGCGAACTTAGACATGCGTCGAAGGAGTGTCAAGCAATTCGCATCTGCGCGCACCCTCAAACGCGCGCCCGGTGCAACAGCTCATCGGGCGACCAGCGCGCCCTGCTCCCACGCGTCGAATGCCCGCAGGGGACGGCCGTCGGCCAGGTGCTCCTGCAGAAATTCGCGAAGGAGCCGCTGGTGCGCCTTTGCGGCCCTCTCGTCACAATCGGCAAGCCTTCGTCCCTGACTCCAATCGGCAATCGCACGTCGCGCATCGAGGGGAAGGCGGCGTCCACCCGGGTAGAGTCGCGCACATCGCTCGCACAGGACACCGCCAGCAGTGTGGCTGAACGGGAGATCGCCCGCCGCGTCGATCAGCGCATGGCACGACGCGCAGGAATCGATGCTCGGAGCGAAGCCCATCTCCGCGACCAGGCGCCACGCGCCCGAAAGCGTCGCCTCCATGGCGACTGCGTGCTGCGCCGCCGCGAGATTGTCCATCGCATCGGCGAGCGCCTCGAAGAGCGCGACGGACACGTCGTCCGCGCCGCTGAAGCGCAGCACGAGCTCCGCGAGCGCGGACGCGCCGACGAAGCGTCCCATGTCCTCGCCGAGCTCCGAGCGGGAACGTGTGACGTCGAACGACGCGAGGGTCTGCAGATCGCGCCCATCCTTCAGCTGGAGCTGCGCGGCCCCCTCGGCAAAGAGATCGAGCGCGCTGCCGAAGCGGCTTTTCGAGCGACGCGCGCCTCTCGCGAGCACCGACTGCAGCCCGGCATCTCGCGTGGCCAAACGCAGGATGCGGGAGGTCTCCGAGTAATCGAAGACGTGCAGCACGATCGCGTCTGTTTCGACGAGGGGCATGCTGAAAGCTACCCCGTTCGCCCCATTTCGGAGCTATTTCGAGACGCCGACCCTCGCGCCCACGAGGAGCGCCCGCCGCGGGGACGCGTAGCCGAACAGCTGCCGATATTTCCGGTCGAAGAGGTTTTCGACGCGCGCGGTGAGCACCAGGTCGGGGGACGACGAGCCCACCCGTGAGAGGATCCCGAGCTCGCCCGCCAGTCCGACCACCGTGTACGACGGCAGCGTCACCGCGCGTGGAATGAAGGTCACCTCGTCGGAGAAGTCGCGGTCGTCGCGGTCACCCACGGTGGCGACCTCCAGGTGAAGCGACGTCTCCGGTCGTTTGAACGCGTAGGACGCGGTGACGGCGCCGAGGTTCGACGGGCGACGCAGCAAGCGCGCGCCTTCCACGAAGCTCGCGGTGGCGGAGCTGTCGATGCCGGCGTCGGTGACGCGCGTCTTCGTGTAGGTGTACGAAGCCGTGAGAGTGAGTGGCGCGACGGGTGTGACGCGAAGTGTGAGCTCGACGCCCCTGGCAGTGGCAGCCGCGAGATTGTAGTAGTTCGGCGCACCCTCGTCGACGAAGCCGTCGTACTGAATCATGTCGCGAAAGCGCTGGTTGAAGTACGTCGCGGCGACGGATGCACGCCCGTGCGCGAGTCGCTGCTCGATGCCGCCTTCCCAGCTCCGCGTGCGTTCGGGATGCAGGTCGGGATTCCCCATGTCGAACGGCTGCGTGGACGAGCTCTCCTCGAACGTCGGCTCGCGAAACGCCGAGCCGGCGGCGGCGTGGACGCGCGCTCCGAACGGAAGGTCGTATGCCACACCCCCTCGAGAGCTCGTGAAGTCTCCGAAGGAGCTGTTGTGGTCGACGCGAACACCACCGGTGTACGAAAGCCGCGTCAACGAGATCCCCGCGATCTGCGCGTAGCCGGCACCCACCGTGCGATGTTGCGCGTCGACACCCGTCGATCGCGCGCGCTGCGATTCGTACGATCCGCCGCCAGTCATAATGACGTCGGGTGCGATCGTGAAGTTCAGCCGCGCGTCCGCGCTTCGCCGGTACAGGCGCGTGCGCGTGTCGTAGGGGTAGTCCGTGTCACCGGGGGAATCCGGTCGATCCTCGGAGCGCACATCGGCGTCGGTTGCGCCGAGCGAGAGGCGCGCCTCGAGCCGGTGCGTGAGGAAGCGGCCGGCGTCCAGCGACCCGATGACGCGCCGCTCGGTGTGGGTCTGGTTGCTGTCGTTGGGGACGCCGTTGCCGTTGGTCGCGATGTGCACGCCCGCGTCGATGTAGCGCAGCGATAGTCCAACTTCCGTGCGCGCATCCGGCGTGAGGCGCAGCTGCCCGCTGTAGGTGCCGTTGCGCGCGGCGCTGTTCACGTCGTAGATGCCATCGGTGTTGTGCTGCGCTGCCGCAAGCGAATACGCGACCTTCTCGTCGCCGCCGAATGCGGAAATCTGTCCCTCGCGCGTGCCGTAGGTGCCGCCGCGCGCCCACGCGCTGAGCCGCGGCGCACCGCCGCCGCGCCGCGTGAAGATCTGAATCACCCCCGTCACGGCGTTCGCGCCGTACAGGACGCTTGCTGGTCCGCGCACGATCTCGATGCGATCGATGTTATCGGTAGTGAGATTGGCGAAATCGATCGCGCCCCCCGGGTCGTTGACGACGACCCCATCGATCAGCACCTGCGTGTAGTTGCTTTGGCCGCCGCGCAGAAACACCGAGGTCTGCTGACCGAACGACCCTCCCTGCACCACCGCCACGCTCGGCGTTTCGCGGAGCGCGTCGAGCACGGTCACGATGCCCTGCGCCCGAAGATCGTTGCCCGTGATCACCGTCGTGCTCAGCGTTGCCGCACCAGCTGTGGTGTGCAGTCCCGTCGCAGTCACGACCACGGGAGTGAGCGTCGTAGTGTCGCGCGACGCCGAATCGGTCGTCGCCACCTGTGCATGCGCACTGGCGACTGCGCCCAGGAGCGCGAGCGCGATCGCGCTCGAGAGCGTGGTGTTGAAAGCGTATTTCACGGTATTGGAGTTGGAGAGCGTGGACCTCGGCTGCGGAGCGGCAGAAGCGCCGGTGCGCCAACCGCGGGATCGCGGGTGATGAGCAGAGGCCATTCGTAGACTTCTTCGAGAATCTCGACGCGCATGACATCGGTGGGCGTTCCCGCCGCGGCAACGCGACCGCCGTGCAACAGCACCATCGTGTCGGCAAATCGCGCGACGAGATTGAGGTGGTGGCTCACGAGGAGCACCGCCATCCCCTCGCGCGCGAGGCGGGCGAAGAGCTCGAACATCGCCATCTCGTGCGCGATATCGAGGAAGGTGGTTGGCTCGTCGAGCACGAGGGCCTCGCCTCCCTGGGCAAGCGCGCGCGCGACGCGCACGCGCTGCCATTCGCCGCCGGAGAGCGCGTCGGTGCGCCGGTCGGCGAGCGCGGCGATGCCCGCGCGGTGGAGCGCATCCGCGATCGATGCATCGGCGCGCAACGGCGCGACACCCCACGGATTCTCGTGCGGATGGCGGCCGAGCGCCACGTATTCCCAGACGGGCAGCGGGAAGACGAGTGCTTCGCTCTGCGCGACGACGGCGATGCGCCGCGCAAACGCGCGCCGATCGAGGTGCCGGAGCGCAGTGCCGTCGACGCTGATCTCGCCGCCAACGAGCGGGGTGAGACGAAGAAGCGCGCGAATGAGCGTGCTCTTGCCGCTGCCGTTCGGACCAACAACAGCCGTCAGTGCGCCACGCGGCACGTCGAACGACACCGAGTCGACCGCCGCGACGGCTGCACGCGGATAGCGAATGACGACGCGATCGAAGGCGATCACGAGAGCCGCCGCATCTGCACGAGGAAGAACGGCACACCAACGAGCGCGGTGACGGCGCCGAGCGGAAGCTCGCCCGGCGGTCGTGCGAGGCGCGCCACGAGATCCGCCGCGACGACAAGTCCCGCGCCGACCAGCGCCGCGCCCGCAATCAGTGCGCGATGCCGGCGCACACCGAGGGAGCGCACGAGGTGGGGTACCACGAGACCGACGAAGCCGACGAGCCCGGCGGCGGCGACGGTGGCCGCGGAGAGCAGCGCAGCAATGAGGAAGATCGTGCGGCTCGACCGATTCGCATCGACGCCGAGGGCGGCAGCGGATTCCTCGCCGAGCGAGAGCACATCGATGTCGCGCGCAAACCAGAGAAGGAGTGCTCCGCCTATCGCGACGTAAATGCAGAGCCACCCAACGGTGAGCCACCGGGCATCGGCGACCGATCCCATCATCCACCACAGCGCGTTGCGCACCGCGTTCGGCGGCGCATTCGCGAGCAACACCATAATCGCGGCGTTGGCGAAGGCGCCGACGATGACGCCGGCCATGAGTAGGACGCGCGGATCGGCACGCCCGCCGCTCGCACGCGCGACGCCGAGTGCGACGGCGATCGCAAGGGCGGCTCCTGCGAACGATGCGAGTGGCAGCACGAACGGCGTCGACGCTCCGATCGCTACCGCGGCCACGGCGCCGACCGCCGCGCCGCCGGACACGCCGAGGAGATACGGCTCGGCCAGCGCGTTGCGCAGCGCGCCTTGGAGTGCGGCGCCAGCCATCCCGAGCCCGGCACCAACGAGCAGCGCCAGTGCCGCGCGTGGCAGACGCAGCGTGCGCACGATCGCGACGGTGACGGGATCCCCACGTCCGGAGAGCGCATCGAGGACCGCACGCGCATCGAGCGGCACGGCGCCGTACACGATCGCGGCGACGGAGAGCAGCGCCACCGCGGCCGCGATCGCGAGCCAGAGGATCGAGGACTTCATTCGCCGATCACAGCGCGATCCCCGGATGCAGCAGACGCGCGATGGACGCCGCGGCCTCGCCTGCGCGCACAGACGGCCGCCCAACGAGATTCGTGTCGATCACGAACACGCGCCCCTCCCGCACGGCGCGCACGCCCTGCCAGAGCGGATTTGCTGCGAGCGACTGCTTGCCCGCCGCGCCGGCGAGGATGATGCGCGGATCGCGCCTGATCACGTCCTCGAGCGATACCTGTGGCGATGGCTCGGAGCGATCGGCATAGACGTTGGTGCCGCCGGCGACGGTCAGCAGCTCATCGAGAAAGCTGCCGGCGCCAATGGTGTAGATCGGCGAGTCCCACACATGCCAGAACACCGTCGGATGGTCGAGCGCGCGCGTGACTGCGCGCACGTGCGCGAGCGTACGCTGCATCGTGTCGATCACGGTGGCGGCACTGGCACTCTCACCCACCGCGCGTCCAATCTCGCGCGTGGCGCGCGCGAAATCCGCGAGTCGATCGGTGCGGAGCGCGATGACGCGAATGCCAGCCGCGTGCAGCTGATCGGCCGCCACTCGATTCTCTGCACTTGCATAGAGGACGACGAGATCGGGATGTTGCGCGAGCACCGCTTCGACGTTCGGGCGCAGCCCCGGCCCCACGTCAGGAACGGCGCGCGCGGAGTCCGGCCACACATCCCACGTCGTGCGCGCAACGAGCCGCGGGCCGGCGCCCAGCGCGAACAGGAGCTCGGTGGTGGCGGGATTGAGCGACGCGATGCGCGCCGGCGCGGATACGGTTCCTGCCTCGATGCTCGCACCGAAATCGTCGACATGGGGAGACGACGGTGCACGGCGCACGTCGCCGCACGCGGCGAGTGTGGCGAGGGCTACGACTCGCGCCGTGAGAGCGAGGGACGACCGAGCGGGAGAGCGCAAAAACGGGCACCTGTCTCCACGAAGACGGTGCCCGGCTGCGACGGAGCGTTTGAGATGCATGCGCTCATCGCCACCAGCCCTTGCTCCGAGGGACTGAACGTGTGGCGCGGACGCGAGGCGTCTCCTGGCTTCGGGCGTTGCGCTCACCTTCCCGGCACATGCCAGTGGCGATCGAGCGCTGCACTTCCCCGTTACAGTGGCGGGACCGCGCCGGAGTTACACCGGCTTCCGTGACCCGTATCCGCTGAATTTCAGAATCTGGAGACGAAGCTAGACCGAGCGTGCGCCCGAGTCAAGCGAAGTCGCGAGCTCGCGCTTGAGCTGGCGGCGCCGATCTTCGTACGCAGCGCGGGCAGCAACGTCATTCGTGGCTGCGCGCTCGAACTCCGAGTCGAGCTTCGCAATCGCGCGTGCGAGCGTTTCCGTCGCACTCGGCTCGCGCAAGGCGGGCTTCGAGACACCGCCGGTGCGCCTGCTCCGCGCGCGCGCGTACCACGCGGCCAGCCCCGCCGCCATCAGTGCCGCCAGCGCTGCTGCGATCTGCCAGTAGACGTGCGCATTTGCCGCTGCGATGATCACCGGCACACGCACCTCGATCGATGAGCCAGCCGGCGCATCGGCGCCCAGGTAGCGCTGGAAGATGCGACGTTCTATCGTTGCCGGCTGCTGCGGCTTGATATTCGCGCCGCGGGCCTCCGCGCGCGGCTCCTCGAGCAGGAGCTCGAGCACCGTCGTCGGCTCCTCGATCGGGATGTGCAGCGGAAAGAGTGATTGCGGGACGACGTACGAGAACGAGAGCTGCTTGAGCCCGGGAGCGAATGGCGCCGTCACGCGCACACGCCCGCCCGACGCGGTGATCGCCGCCGCCGACACATCACTCTCTCCCACCTGGAGGTTCACGACGCCGGCGGGAATGGGCGCCGTCCACGTGGGATGCGCATCGTCAGGCGAGATGAGCGTCTGATCGCTCTCGTTCGCGATCTCGTACGCCTCGACGATCTCTCGCGTTCCATTTACGCTCGGCGACGACACGACGACGTGCCGTCCCTTGATCGCCAACGGAAAGTGAATCGACGTCGTGTCGAAGACCGCGATCGCAGCTTCGTCGCCGGTGACGCGAGTCGTCGTGAGCGGGCGTGAGAAGTACGCGATTCCGTCGTACGATGCCGACACGAAATAAACGGCGTCCGCGCGGCCGTGGCGCGTATATTTGAAGTGGAATCTTCCATCGCCGCCGGTCCGCATCGAATCGATAGGACCCGCGCTATCCGAGGCCACGCGATGGATGGTGACCCACGCGCCGCTCACCGGCCCGAGTGCGCGGACCCGCGGACGCATCACGCGTCCATCGACGGTGGCGGACGTCGGCGCCACGGTATCGGCGTCCTGTGCGCGCACGACGCCCGGCAGCGCGAACACGAGCGCGATCGCGAGCAGCCACCACGCATCACGCGAAGGGCGGCCGCTTCTCGCGACCGCCCCCGCTGCACCCAACACGATCGTCTCTTCCCGCTTCACAAGTTGAACTTACCGAAGTCTTCGGGGCGCATCTTCTCCAGATACTCCTTGAGCGACTCCGCGCTGATATCGCGCGGCTCCTCGGGAATCATCGGCGTGTTCTCCTCTTCATCGTCATCGTCCGCCGTGCCACCGATCTCCGCGTCCTCGACCTCGATCGCGGTGAGCAGCGACTCCTGCGCGAAGATCGGCGCAGAGAAGCGCAACGCGATCGCGATGCTGTCCGACGGGCGCGCGTCGATCTGAAACAGATCCTCACCGCGCAGCAGATGCAGCTCGGCGAAGTACGTATTGTCCTGGACCTTGGTGATCTGCACGCGATGGAGCACCGCCCCCATCCCCGTGATCAGTCGCTTGCACAGGTCGTGCGTGAGCGGCCGCGGCGGACGGATGTGATTCATCTCCATCACGATGCTCTCGGCCTCCGGCTGCCCGATCCAGATCGGGAGCAGCCGCTCGCCGCCTTTCTCCTGCAGAATCACGACGTACGAGCTCGAAACGCTATCGAGCCCGAGACGCGCCACGCTGACTTCGATCATCTCATCTCCCGCTCGAGGCCGTTCGCGCCACTACGGCACCGCATTACCGGCAATCACGTGCCCATGTCCCACGACGCGAGGTATTTCTGCTGCTGCGCCGTCAGGATGTCGACGTTCGAGCCCATCGCCTGCAGCTTGAGCCGCGCGATCTCGCGATCGACGGCCTCGGGGACGCGATGCACTTCGTTCGAGAGCGACTTGCGCTCCTTCACGAGATACTCCGCGCCGAGTGATTGGTTCGCGAAACTCATGTCCATGACGCTCGCGGGATGTCCTTCCGCGGCCGCGAGGTTGATGAGACGCCCTTCACCGAGCAGGAACACACGCTTCTTGCCGATGACGTACTCCTCGACGAACGGGCGAACCTCGCGCTTCTTGCCGCCGGCGAGCTTCGCCAGCGCCTCGATGTCGATCTCGACGTTGAAGTGCCCAGAGTTCGAGATCACGGCGCCATCCTTCATCGCGGAGAAGTGCTCGCCGCGCAGCACGCTGATATTGCCGGTAAGCGTGCAGAAGATATCGCCGATCGGCGCAGCATCTTCCATCGTCATCACGCGATAGCCGTCCATCACCGCCTCGAGCCCCTTGAGCGGATCGATCTCGGTGACGATCACGTTCGCGCCAAGCCCGCGCGCGCGCGACGCGACGCCGCGTCCGCACCAGCCGTAGCCCGCGACGACGAACGTCGAGCCCGCGAGCAGGAGATTCGTCGCGCGGATGATACCGTCGATCGTCGACTGACCCGTGCCGTAGCGGTTGTCGAAGAGATGTTTGGTGAACGAGTCGTTCACGGAGATCACCGGGAAGCGGAGAATCCCTTCCTTCGCCATCGCCTTGAGGCGGATGACGCCGGTGGTCGTCTCCTCGGTGCTTCCGATCACCTTGTCGAGCAGCGCCTTTCGCGCCTGCGCATCGAGCCCCTCGACCCACTTCCGAACCGCGGGCGGTAGATCATCGAGGCGGCCGAGCGCGATCATGTGCAGCGCGCCGACGACATCGGCGCCGTCGTCCATCGTGATGTCGGGGCCGTGCGCGATCGCCGCGCGAATGTGCTCGTAGTACGTCTCGTTGTCCTCGCCCTTGATCGCGAAGACCTTGATGCCATGGTCCTTCACCATGTGCGCCGCGACATCGTCCTGTGTCGACAGCGGATTCGAGGCGCAGAGCGCGACATCCGCGCCGCCCGCCTTGAGCGTGATCATCAGATTCGCCGTCTCGGCCGTGACGTGCAGACATGCAGACATCCTGAGGCCGGTGAACGGCTTCTCCTTCGTGAAGCGCTCCTTCACCTGCCTGAGCACCTGCATCGAGCGCTCGGCCCACTCGGTGCGCCGGCGGCCAGCCTCGGCGAGGCCGAGATCCTTCACATCGTACGCCGCTTCGGCAGAATCCCTTGTGATCGTAGCCATCATCGTGTCCAGGTCAAAGTCGGAGGTAGAGTGCTAAACGCGCGAGCTGTCGGCGGCGGTGCGCAGATCATCCATGCGATCGGTGCGCTCCCACGTGAAGAACGAAAGCGACGTACCGCCGGCCTTCTCGGTCACCGGAGCGCGGCCGAAGTGGCCGCCCGATGCGGTTCGACGATAGATCGGCGAGCGAAGGCCAAGAGCCGTGATGATGCCGCGCGGAGTCAGATCGAAAACCTCGCGGATCGCGTGGATGATCCGCTCTTCGGGGATCGTGCACGTGTTGAACGTGTCGACCATGATGCTCACCGGCTCGACGACGCCGATCGCATACGCGAGCTGCACCTCGCAGCGCTTCGCGAAGCCGGCCGCGACTATGTTCTTCGCGACCCAGCGCGCGGCGTACGCGGCGGAGCGATCGACCTTGGAGGGATCCTTGCCGCTGAACGCGCCGCCGCCATGCCGCGCGGCGCCGCCGTACGTGTCGACGATGATCTTGCGCCCGGTGAGCCCGGCATCACCCTGCGGTCCGCCGACCACGAAACGGCCCGTAGGATTGATCCAGTACTTCACGTTGTCATCGAGTAGCTCGGGGGGAATCGCGCGCTGAATCACTTCGGACTTGATCGACGCGTGCAATTCCTCTTCCGAGACTGTCTCAGCGTGCTGGGTCGAGACGACGATGGTGCCAACGCGCACGGGCTTTCCGTCCTCGTACTCAACCGTCACCTGGGCTTTGCCGTCGGGACGCAGCCACGGCAGCGCGCCCGACTTGCGACGCTCGGCGAGCGTCTGCGTGAGCCGGTGCGCGAGCTGGATCGGCATTGGCATGAGCTCGGGCGTCTCGTCCGACGCATAGCCGAACATCATTCCCTGATCGCCCGCGCCGCCCGTATCCACGCCCTGCGCGATGTCCGGCGACTGGCGGTCGATCGTGCTGAGCACCGCGCACGTTTTGCCGTCGAAGCCGAACGACGCGTCGTTGTAGCCGATCGAGGAGATCGTCCCACGCACGATGTCGGGAATGGAGACGTACGTGTCGGTCGTGATCTCGCCGGCCACGCACGCGAGCCCTGTGGTGACGAGCGTTTCACACGCCACGCGGGCATCGGGATCCGCCGTCAGGATCGCATCGAGCACGGCATCGGAGATCTGATCCGCGATCTTGTCTGGATGACCTTCGGTCACCGATTCGGACGTAAAAACGAAGCTGTTCATTGGGGGCGGCGAGGGTACGTGCGCGTGCTGGCCGAGACGCGTTTCAGCGCCCGACGGCCCAGGCGATCGAGTTGCATTTTACCCCGTTCACATCGCGTGGGGCAAGCCGTCGAGCAGCTCGGCAACCTCGCCAAATGTCTCTGTGAAGGCGTCAAGAATGAGGGCTTCGGACGCCGTGGCGGTGCGAGCGTCCATCGCCTTCTCGACGCTCGCCGCGGCGATGGTCGCCGTAGTGCCACGCACGAGACGCTTGAGCAGCGTCACCGACCGGGGCGAGACGCTCATGCTGCGCACGCCGAGGCCGATGAGCGCGAATGCGGTGAGCGGCTGCGACGCCATCTCGCCACACACGGTCACCTCGATGCCGTTCGCGGCGCCGACCTTCACCGTGTTCTGAATGAGGCGCAGCACCGCGGGGTGCAACGGCGTGAAGCGTGGCGCCAAATTCGCGTTCCCGCGGTCGACCGCAAGCGTGTACTGCGTGAGGTCGTTGGTGCCGATGCTGAAGAACGACGCGTCGCCCACGAACGAATCCGCGCAAACCGCTGCGGCAGGCGTCTCGATCATGACGCCGAGCGGGATGTTTCTCAGATGCGGCACGCCGCGCGCCTCGAGCTCCGCCGCTCCCTCGGCGATGAGCGCGCGCGCCTGACGCACCTCGTCCTGCGAGACGACGAGGGGAAGCATGATGCGCACGTCGCCGTACGACGCGGCACGCATGAGCGCACGAAGCTGCACCTTGAACATCTCCGGCTCGTCGAGGCACATGCGGATCGCCCGCCAGCCGAGAAACGGATTTGCTTCCGTGGGGTGCCCGCCAACGGGAAGCTTGTCGCCTCCGATGTCGTAGGTGCGGATGACGACGGGCGCGCCGTCGAACGACTCCGCGACCTTCTTGTACGCGCGGAACTGCTCCTCCTCGTCGGGCATCGTCGTGCGACCGACGACGAGAAACTCCGTGCGCATGAGGCCAACGCCGTCGGCGCCGCTGCGCGCAGCATAGTCGGCTTCCTCGGGGAAGTCGACGTTCGCTCGCAGCACGAGCTTCTGCCCATCGAGCGTCACCGACTCGGCCGTGCGGAGCAGCTCGAGCTCCTCGCTCAGCTTCGCCTCGCGCTGCGAGCGCTCGTTGAAGTGGCGAATCTCTTCGGCGGTCGGATTGACGGAGATCGTTCCGGCGGCGCCGTCGAGGATGGCCATCTCGCCGGTACGCAGGCGGCTCGTCGCATCGCGAAGGCCGACGACGGCAGGGATGCCGAGCGAGCGCGCGAGGATGGCGACGTGCGAAACGCGCGTACCTTCGTCGGTGGCAATAGCGGCGATCGCCTCGCGGTCGAGCTGCACCGTCAGGCTCGGCGTGAGGTCGTGCGTGACGAGAATCGCGTTGGCGCCCTTGGGAACGTCGACGGGATCGTGGTCCGGGAGGCCGAGGAGGAGCGAGAGCACGCGAATCTGCACGTCCGCGAGATCGCCGACGCGCTCGCGCATCATCGGCGATGCGTGGCGTGCGAAGTGATGGCGCAAGTCGAGCATCGTGATCTCGAACGCCGACTCGGCCGCGAGATTCTGGCGGATGAGGCCATCGACGCGGCCGATCATGTCGGTGTCCTGGAGAATCAGCATCTGCGCTTCGAAGATGCCCGCCTCCTCCTCACCGGCGTGATGCGCCGCGCGTCGGCGCACGAATTCCAGGCGGTCGCGTGCGCGCGCGAGCGTCTGTCCGAAGCGATCGATCTCGGCTGGAATCTCCTCATCGGACAAGATCCGCTGCGGCACCTCCGGGACTTCCCAGTGGAGCACGTACACAGGCCCGGCGACGATTCCGGGTGAAGCGGAAATGCCGGTGAGGCGGCGATCCACTACCGCTCCCCGAACTTGGCTGCGACGAGGTCGGCGATCGCCTGGAGGGCGGCCTCCGCATCGTCGCCGCTCGCGCGCACGACGATGTTCGACCCGAACTCCGCAGCGAGCATCATCACCCCCATGATGCTCTTGCCGTTCACCTCGAGATCGTCGCGCACGATCGTGATCTCGGACTTGAACTTCGACGAGAGCTTCACGATCTCGGCGGCGGGGCGCGCGTGCAGCCCGTTCTTGTTCACGATTTCGACCGTTCGTTCCAGCATCATGTGGCAACCGAGTGAAGAGCGAGTAGAACGACGATCAAGAGTGCGACGCGCCATCCGTCGACGCGGCCGTGGAGCTTGACGAGTGCAAGGCCGAGGAGCGCGGCAATCGCGAGGAGAAGGAAGACGAGGGCGTGCGGGCCAAGAGCCGTGCGTCGCGCCGTGTCGGCGATCGGCATCTCGGAGTGTCCGAGAATGCGAGCCGCTGCGAGCGGGAGCGCGAGCCCGGATAGGCCCATCACCGCGCGTGCCAGATACTCCGGCCCGCGGCGAAGAATCGGCGTTGCGAGCGAGCCGGCGACGCGCTTCCCATGCGTCCATCCGGTGTTGAGCCCCCACACGCGAAGTCCGATATGTCCCGCGTTGTAGATCACGAGAAAGAACGTCGACACGAGTACGGGACCTCCGCCCAGCCCATAGGCGAGGAGCGCCACGAGCACCGTGAACGGGAGCCATCCCGCCCACACGAGCCGGTCGCCGACGCTGCCGAGCGGTCCGCAGAGCGCGATGCGAAAGCGCTCGATCTGGGCGGGGGGAAGCCTTTCGTCGAGCTCCACACGTGCGAGAGCACCCACGGCGACCGCCGCGAGATAGGGATGCGCGTTGAAATAGTGCGTCTCGCGCGCGAGCGCCTCGTGGTACGCCTGCCCTGCGCGTCCGCCCGGCAGATTTCGCAGCGCCGGCTCGACCGAAAAGCCGATGCCTGTGCCGAGCATCGTCTCGTAGTTCCACGAGGCCTGCACGGCGAGCATGCGGATCACCATGCGCGTAGCCGTGAGAAACGGCAGCGGACGTACGGTCTGATTTTCCATCAGGGGCGCAACAGCATCGCGCAGCCGATCGCGAGCCCTCCGACGAAGAACCACGGCCCGTGCCTGGAGCCGTGCGAGAGCTTCCACGCCGCGCTGCCGGCGATCGATACGGCAACGGCGACGAGCACCGCGCGAATGGTCGCGGAGTCGCCATGGCCGTACGCGATCGCGATGGTCGTGAGCGGCACGAGCAGTGCGAGCGCGAGCGCGGTGAGCGCAAAGCCGCGCAACAGATCGGCGCCGAGCCCGCGCAGCTGCAGCCACGTGACGACGCTCGCGTCGCCGGCTTCGAGTGCCGGGAGCGCGCGCTTGGTCCATCGTCCGTTCAGCCTGCGCAGTGCGTACATGCTCCACCCTCCGACCCACGCCGTGATCATCGCACCCAGCATCGCGAACAGCAGCGCGCTCGTCGCGTCGCCTTCGCGCGACACGTAGAGCGCTCCTCCCACCACCGACGCCGTTCCCCACTCCGGATATCGCGACGCGCCGACAGGGAGCGTCTCGAGCGCCATCATCTCCAGAAAGACGCCCGCCAGAAGCCCATCACTTGCGCTTCCGCCCAGCGTACCGGCGATCGTCGACGCCACGATGGGGCGCGACAGCATCGCCTGCGGAAAGCTCACGACATCGAGTCCGAGAAAGGCCCCGAGCAGCGCGAACATCAGGATCATCGTCAGCGTCATGCGGCGCCTGCCTCTCCCTTCCCGTCGAGCAGCGTGCTCAACGGAATCGGTCGCGAGGCAGGCACATCTCGAGCAGTGACCTCGACGCCGCGGCGCTCGAGATCGAGAAGCGCGTGCACTTCGTCGCCGGTCAGATAGAGATAGCGCAGCCGCTCGACGCGCCCCGCGCGATGATGAATCCCGCCGAGGTTGACGGCGCGAATGGACTTCCTTGCGGCGACCAGACGAACCATTGTGTCGATGTCCGACGTCAACAGAATTCCCGGGCGCTTGTCACTGTTCCAGCCGTCCAGGGCGGCGGTCGCGTCCGCAACCGATGCGAAAAACACATCGAGCTCCGGCGGAACGCCCATGCGGTAGAGCTCCTGCTCCCATTCGCTTTTCGCCACTTCATCGTCGACGAGCACGAGGAACCCAAGTCCCATCGGCTGTCCCCAGCCAACGATCACCTGTCCGTGGATCAGCCGGTCGTCGATGCGGTACAGCTCAATTGCCACGTGGCGTCCCGAGCGTCACTCGCAGGGTCGGAGCGCCGCGCTCCACGGCTTCCGTCGCCGCTTCTTCCGGCGACAGCTGCGGATGCGTCACGAAGTGCAGGAGCGTCGGCAGATTCACCCCGCTCACCACTATAACATCCTTGTCGCGCAGCAGGCGGAAGGCGGCGATGTTGCAGCTGCCCGCGGGAAGATCCGTGAAGACGACTCGAGCGCCGGTCTGCTCGACCACTTCCCGCAGGCGCTTCTCGAGCTCCGCGCCGCTGCATCCCGTATTGGACATCGCCACGAAGCGATTTCCCATCCCCGTGATCTGCTCGACCGCGGAGACGAGCCCCGCCGCGAGCTGCCCATGTGCGAGCACGATCGACACCGAATCACTCATCATCTTCCGCCAGATACTGGCGTACATTCGCGGCCGTGCGCATGCGCCCAATCAGCCGCTCGTTGAACGCTTCGGCGGTGTTGACGCCACCGAAGCGAAGCAGGTGGGTCATCGCAACGACTTCGGCGACGACCGTGATGTTCTTGCCCGGATTGAGCGGAATGACCGCGGTCGGAATCGGCACGTCGAGGATGGTCGTGGTCGTCTCGTCGAGCCCCGTCCGATCGATCCCCTCTGCCTTGTCCCATGCCTCGAGCTTGACGATCACCTCAATGCGCTTCTGCAGACGCACGGCGCGGATGCCGAAGATCGCCTGCACATCGACGATGCCGACGCCGCGGATCTCCATGTGATGCCGCTGCAGCTCGTGGCCGCGCCCGATGATGACATCGTGCCCGCGACGGGTCGCGATCACGAGATCATCGGCAACCAGGCGATGCCCGCGCTCGACGAGATCGAGCACGCACTCGGACTTGCCGATGCCGCTCTGACCGACGAACAGCAGCCCGACTCCATAGACATCGGCGAGCGATCCGTGCAGCGTCGTCGTCGGCGAGAACTCCTCGGCGATCGCCGGCTTCACACGCGCGAAAAATTCGGCCGTCTTGAGCGCGCTGCGCAGGATCGGCACGCCGCGGTGGCGCGACGCGAGCAACATCTCCTCGGGCACGCTCTGCCCTTTGGTGACGACGACGCACGGGACCTCGAAGGAGAAGAACAGCTCCATCACCTTGCGGCGCCGCGTTGCCGTGAGCGACGCGAGATAGGTCATCTCGGTCTCGCCGAAGACGAGCACGCGATGCGCCGGGAAGCGGTCGACATAGCCGGCGAGCACCAGCCCCGGACTCGAGACTTCGCTGCTCAGAATCTCGCGCGCGAGACCAGCGTCATCGCTCAGGAGCTCGAGCTGCAGCGGCTCGCGCATGAGCTCGAGCACGCGCTCGACGGTGAAGGTCTTTCTCATGCAGCGTTCTCCGCCACGACGCGCGCGAGATGCGCCTCCGTCTGCTCGGCCGCCGCATCCCAGGTAAAGCGCGATGCGAAGCGGCGCCCGGCGGCGCCGAGGGATGCAACGAGGGCAGGATCGCTCACCACACGCTCGAGCGCGTGCGCGAGCGCGGGGAGATCGCCGTGCGGCACGAGGAACCCGGTCTCACCATCCACCACGGATTCGCGGAGCCCTGGCGAGCTCGATGCAACGACCGGCGTTGCGCATGCGGCAGCCTCGAGATTCGTAATCCCCCACCCTTCCTTTGGAGATGTGAAGGCAAGCACCCACGCACTTCTGAGCAGCGTGAGCTTCTGCGGCTCGGATATGAATCCAAGAAACTTCACGCGATCGCCGAGGTCAAGCGAGTGGGCGAGCGCTTCGAGGGCCGCGCGATGATCTCCGGTGCCCGCGATCGCGAGCTGGGCGGTTGGATTCCGCATCGCGGCAAATGCCCGAATGATCAAGTCCACGCGCTTGTACCGCTTGAGCCGCCCCAGGTAGGCCACGAGCGGCACGGGCGACCGTTCCGTGGCATCGGGAGTGTACGCCTCGGTGTCGATTCCCGGATGAATGACGGCGATCCGCGTACGCGCGATGCCGCGGGCGGCGAGATCGTCGGCGGTGGACTCGCTGATCGCCTCGAATGGAACCTTGCCATAAATGAGACCAATCGGTCGCTCCTGGAGCCAGACCGCCGCGGCCATGGGCGCGGGCACTTCCTGGAAGGCGGTACTGCCGAAGAGATGCGGAACGAGCGCCACCGTTCGCTTCGCTCCCCAGCGCGGCGTCCAGAGCGGGACCTTGTTGATGTCCTCGACGAGCACGTCGGCGTTCTCTGCAGCGAGCGCGCGTTCGTAGTAGCGGTGCGCCAGAAACTGGAAGGTGTATCTCGTGCCGACGCGATGCACCGACATCCCGTCGAGCATTGCACGCCGCGGCGCGCCCTTCCACCCGCCGCAGAGCAGCGTCACGTCGTGTCCGCGTCGGGCCAGCCGGCCGAAGATCTCGTGCAGATGAATCTCGGCCCCGCCGGCCTGGGGATTTTCGCGGTCCTGCCAGTTGACCACGAGCACCTTCACTAGAGCTTGCCCATTTGCCGTGCGAGCGCATCGAGCACGCCGTTCACGAATCGTGCGCTCTGCGCGCTCCCGTATCGCTCGGCCAGCTTCACCCCTTCCTGGATGACGACCCGCGGCGGCGTGTCGTCGAGGGCGAGCTCCGCGCTGCCGAGCCGGAGCACCGACCGCTCGATGGCGCCGATGCGCTCGAGCCGCCAGTTCACTGTCACCTCGCGCAGTGCACGGTCGATTTCCGCGCCCTCGTCGATCACGCGTCGCACCAGCACGGCCGCACGCTTGCGCTCATCCGGCGGCACGTGGAGATCATCCCAGATCTGTGCGGCGACGCGCTCGAGCTGCTGGCCCGGCCTCATATCCCACGCGTACAATGCCTGTAGCGCCCTCGCGCGCGCCCTCGTCTCAACCTTCGCGCGCACGCAGCCTTTCGAAAAGATCCATCATCTCGAGCGCGGCGAGTGCCGCATCCCATCCCTTATTGCCGTGCGCGCCGCCCGCGCGCGCTTCGGCCTGCTCCACCGTATCGGTCGTGAGCAACCCGAATCCGATCGGCACATCGAAGTCCGCGCCCGCCTCAGCCAGTCCGCGCGACGCCTCGCCCGCGACGAAGTCGAAGTGCGGCGTCTCGCCGCGGATCACGGCGCCGAGCGCGACGATCGCGTCGTAGCGCTCGGTGGCGAGAAGCGCGCGCGTGGCCGAGGGAAGCTCCCACGCACCGGGCACCCACACCACGTCGATGTCCTCGCGCGCGCCGTTGTGCCGCTCGAGCGCATCGATCGCGCCGTCGACGAGCTTCTGCGTCACACTCTCGTTGAAGCGACTGACGACGATCGCGACATGCTTTCCCGACATGTCCGGAATGCCGACGAAATCCGTCATCAGTGCGCGAGCAGGTGGCCGAGCTTGGTGTGCTTGGCGATGAGATAGTCGCGATTCTCGGCAGTCTCGGGCGCGTGAATCGGCACGCGCTCCTCGACATGGAGCCCGTAGCCCTCGAGGCCGACGATCTTGCGCGGATTGTTCGTCATCGGCCTGATCGAGCGAAGCCCGAGATCGAGGAGAATCTGCGCGCCGATGCCGTAGTTGCGGAGATCGGGCTCGAAGCCGAGCCGGGTGTTCGCCTCTACGGTGTCCGCGCCGCCGTCCTGCAGCGCGTACGCCTTGATCTTGTTGAGGAGCCCGATGCCTCGCCCCTCCTGATCCAGATACACGACCACTCCCTTCCCCGCCTTTTCGATCTGCGCCATCGCAGCGTGCAGCTGCCAGCCGCAGTCGCAGCGCATCGAGCCGAAGACATCGCCCGTCAGGCACTTCGAGTGCATGCGGACCAGGATGCTCTCACCCTGATCGACGTCGCCGTGCACGAGCGCGACGTGCTCGCGATCATCGACATCGTTGTGGTAGCCGATGATTCGCCATACACCGAACTCCGTCGGCAGCCGCGCCTCGGCGACACGGTGCACGAGTCGCTCGGTCTGCAGCCGGTAGGCCACGAGCTGCGCAACGGTGATGAACTTGAGTTTGTGCTCGGCCGCGAACTCCTCGAGCTGTGGTCTGCGCGCAGGCGCGCCATCGTCGTCGCGAAGGATCTCGCAGACTACCCCCGCCGGCGCCAGCCCCGCGAGGCGCGCGAGATCGATCGACGTCTCGGTGTGGCCGACCCGCTCCAGCACGCCGCCCGGCCGCGCGCGCAGCGGCTGCACGTGCCCGCCATACCGAACGTCGTTGGGGCCGCTCGCCGGATCGGCTGCGACACGGATCGTCGTCGCGCGGTCCTGCGCGCTGATGCCGGTCGTGATCCCGTACTTCGGCGCTGCGTCGATGCTTTGCGTGTACGCCGTTCGCAGCGCGTCGATGTTCCCCTCGCCGATGAGCCCGAGCCCGAGCTGGTCGCAGCGTTCGGGGGTGAGCGCCAGGCAGATCAATCCGCTCGCGCGCTTCGCCATGAAATTGATGATCTCGGGCGTCACCAGCTCGGCGGCGCAGATGAGATCTCCCTCGTTCTCGCGATCTTCGTCGTCCGCGACGATGAGCATCTCGCCGTTGCGAATCGCCTCGATCGCTTCCTGTATGGTTGCAAATGCCATTGTCAGTCCTGAGCCTGCTGATATGGAGCCAACATTCGACGCGCGTATTTTCCGATTACGTCGCCTTCGATTTGCACGTGCTGCCCGATGCGCAGCTCGCCGAGTGTGGTGTGGGAGAGCGTGTACTCGATGAGCGAGAGCTGCACGACGTCCGGTTGCGGGAGATCGTTCACGGTGAGGCTCACGCCGTCGACGGTGAGTGAGCCGTGCGGGATCATTAGCTCGGCGAGACCGTCCGGAATCGCGAGATTGACGAGAAGCGCGTCGCCCTGCGCCTCGATCTCGGTGACGGTGCCCACGCCGTCGACATGGCCGAGCACCATGTGTCCGCCAAAACGCGAGCCCGCCACCATCGCGCGCTCGAGATTCACATGGCGCCCTGTATCCCACTCTCCGATAGTCGTGCGCTCGAGCGTGGTCGTGACGGCGGCGACGGTGAACCATTTGGAGCCGTGCTCGCGAACGGTGAGGCACGCGCCATCGAGCGCGATGCTCTCCCCGCTCGTCAGGTCGTCGTAGCGACTGCGCACGCGCAGCTCACGCCCGGCCGGCGTGTGCCGCACCTGCTCGATCGTTCCGACATCCTCCACGAGCCCCGTGAACATGCGTGCGATTCCATCGATTCAAGAGAGCGGGCCGCTCGACGGCGGGGCATACACGGTCATCGTGTCCGCGCCGATCTCGCGCCGCACGAGCGCGCGCCATGCCGGCGCGCGCTCGACCTCCGTTGGCGCAACGAATGCGAACGCGCCGAGCGCGCCCGCACCGAAGATCGCCGACCCCTGAAAGATAACCAGACGATCGACCATTCCGGCGCCGATGAGGGCACCGGCGATGCGCGCGCCCCCCTCTACGAGCAGCGAACGGAGCCCCAACGTGCCCAGCGCATCGAGCGCGGCACGGAGCGACGCACCCTGAACGACGCGCACGCCCAGGGACTCGAGGCCCAGGACCCGTGCGGCGGGCGGAGACTCGGCGACGACGATGGTCGGGACATCGCGCGCGGTGGTGGCGAGCACAGAGCCGAGCGGAAGGCGAGCCGCGCGATCGAAGACGATCCTCGTCGGCGCGATTCGCGGCGCCGTCGCGTCGCGCACGGTGAGCGACGGGTCGTCGGCGAGCGCGGTGCCGATGCCGACGCCTACGGCATCACTTCCCGCGCGCATCTCGTGTACCGCGCGCCGCGACTCGTCGCCGGTAATCCAGCGCGAGTGTCCCGCCGCATCGGCGAGGGCTGCGTCGAGCGAGAGCGCGAGCTTGAGCGTGATCCAGGGACGCTGCTCGACGAACGAGTGAAAGAATGGCGCGTCGAGCTCGCGTGCAGCGTTCTCCTCTACGCCGCTCTGGACATCGATCCCCGCCGCGCGAAGGCGCTCGACGCCGCCGGCCGCGCGCGGATTTGGATCGCGCGCGGCGATGACGACGCGCGCGACGCCGGCGGCGACTAGCGCATCGGCGCACGGAGGAGTCTTCCCGGTGTGCGCGCACGGTTCGAGCGTCACGTACACGGTGGAGCCCTTCGCGCGGTCGCCGGCACCGCGCAGCGCCTCTACCTCGGCGTGCGCCTCGCCGAAGCGCCTGTGAAATCCCTCACCCACCACTTCGTCATCGCGAACGACGACGGCGCCGACCAGTGGGTTCGGCGCCGTCTGCCCCCATCCCCTGCGCGCCAGCTCGAGCGCGCGGCGCATGTACGCCGCGTCGCTGTCGCCCTGATCAGAGACCAATGCGTATCCCGAGCGAGCCGTACGTGCGCGCGGCGCTCGCATCGGTCGAGAAGCTGTTGTACGTCGCGACGTTGCCGCCGGTCACCCGCCCCACCTCGGCCACCAGACGCAAGAGGAGAAGATTGAAGGAGAGATCTGCGAAATAGTTCGTGCGTGTGGGCGAGATGTGCAGCGCGATCGGTGCGTTCGGCGTGTTCCCGTCCACGTTGTACGTCAGCGATGCCTTGGTGTCGTACTTGTCCTGGCCGACTCCGGCCGCGAGCCCTAGAAAGAGCAGCTTCTTGCTGGCAGTCAACCGCCACTGCTTCGTGCGGATCTTGTAGTCGGAAATGGTTACCGTGTTCCCCGAGTTGTCCTCACCACTGAGCTCCGCGGTGGGAAGATCGCGGATCATGTACGAGACACCCACGCCCGGAAGAAGCAACGACTCCTGGATGATTCCGAGGCGACCGCCGAATCCGATATTCCATTTATTGTCCTGCGCGCCGACGTGAATCGAGTTCTTCGTGTACGTCGGAAGATAGGAAACGTTCACGAGCGCATCGATTCCACCAATCGTCGTGACGCCGACCGGAAAGCCCTTGAAGATGCCGACCGCAACATCAACGGATGGAAGTCCCACCCACTTGTCGCTGCTCGGGATGTTCGTCGCGACAGGCGGTCCCGGCTGCACGTTGATCTCGTCGACCTTTGGAATCGTCGCCTTCATCACGTTGGCGCGAACGCCCACCGCAAAATGCCCGAGGCCGCCGAGCGTGCCACCCTGGCCCAGCGTCGGATTTCCTCCGGCGACCCAAGTGCCGATCTGCATGTTCATATAGTTGAACAAGTCAGCGACCTTCTGGCATGCGTCGCCGCCCTGATGAGCGACGCCGACGATCGAAGGGTCGGTGCAGTGCGGATCGATCGACTGTGCGGGGAGCGCGGCGGCAGCGCCAAGCGCGAATGCAACTACGAGTGAACCATGACGAATGTCCATCGGGCCTCCAGAAGCGCTACGCGAAGATGACGGCCCCGGTGCCGCGTCGTGTCTCACCGAGGACCCATGCGGGCACGCCCGCCGCCGCGGCGTGAGCGATCACCGAGTCGGCCGCAGAAGCGTCCGCGAGCACTACCATTCCGACACCCATGTTGAACGCGCGCAACATCTCCTCGCGCGCGACGCCACCGGCGTTCTCGAGCGTTAGAAACTCATCAGGGATCGTCCAGCTCTGCGTGTTCACTACGGCGTCGACATCGCTTCGCAGCGCGCGATTCAGATTCCCCGGAAGACCACCGCCCGTAATGTGCGCCATCGCGTGCACCGTGCCGAGCACGGGGCGCAGCGCCGCTAGATACGATCGATGCACGCGCAGCAGCACATCTGCCACCGTACCCTTCGAGCCGGGAAAGGTGTCATGCGCACCGAGCTTCATGCGCTCACTCACGATTCGCCGTGCAAGCGAGAAGCCATTGGTGTGAAGACCATTGCTGGCGAAGCCAATGAGTACATCTCCGGTGCGAACGCGCGCGGGGCCGAGCACCGCGCTCTCTTCGACCGAGCCGACGATGAAGCCGGCGAGATCGTAGTCCGGCGGCGTGTACAGCCCCGGCATCTCGGCCGTCTCGCCGCCGATCAGCGCGCACCCATTCTCGCGGCAGCCCGCCGCCACTCCGCGCACCACCGCCTCGACAACCTCCGGCACGAGCGTGCCGAACGCCACGTAGTCGAGGAAGAAGAGCGGCAGCGCGCCCTGTACGAGGATGTCGTTGACGCAGTGGTTCACGAGATCGTGGCCGATGGTATCATGCACGCCGGCATCGATGGCGAGCTTGAGCTTCGTGCCTACGCCATCCGCGCTCGAGACGAGGAGCGGCGAGCGCATCCCCTCGGGCATCTTGAACATCCCGCCGAAGCCGCCGAACGCACCGCGAGTGCCAGCCGTGAACGTCGACTCGACGAGCGACCTGATGCGGTCCTTCGAATCCTCGGCCGCATCGATATCGACGCCCGCGGAGCGGTAGTCGAGCGGCGCGCTCACCCGGTGACTTCCTTCTCGAACGCGACGAGCCTTCGGAACTCGTCGATGCGCGCATTGAGATCCGCTTCCGTGATCTCGAAGAAGCGGTCGACGGAGAAGCGCTCGACGGCGAAGGACCCCATTGCACATCCGCAGACGACGGCGCGGCGCATGTTCGCCTCGCTGATGTCGTTGGTGCGCGACAGATAGCCGAAGAAGCCGCCGGCAAAAGAGTCGCCCGCGCCCGTGGGATCGAAGACGCTCTCGAGCGGGTATGCCGGCGCGAAGAAGACGTTCTTCTCGTTGAACATGAATGCGCCGTGCTCGCCCTTCTTGATGATTACGTGCTTTGGTCCGCGCCCCATGATCCACTTCGCGGCCTTCACGAGATTCGTCTCGTCGGTGAGCTGCCGAGCCTCGCCATCGTTGAGCATTACCATATCGACTTCCTTGAGAAGCGCGAGGACATCGTTCCGGCGACTCTCGATCCAGAAGTTCATCGTGTCGCAGGCGACGAGCTTCGGCTTCCGAACCTGGCGGAGCACTTCGAGCTGGAGCCGCGGGTCGATGTTGCCGAGGAAGACGAAGGGGGTGTCGCGGAACTGCTCCGGAATCTTCGGCGCGAAGTGCGAGAAGACACCGAGCTTCGTCTCGAGCGTCTCTGCCGAGTTGAGATCGTGGCGGTAGCGGCCGCGCCAGCGAAAGGACTCGCCCTCGGCGTGCTCGAGCCCCGCTAGATCCACGCCTCGTGCCGTGAGACGCTCGAGCTTCTCCACCGGATAGTCGCTGCCGACGATGCCGACGACCTGCACCTTCGTGAGCAGGCTCGCGGAGGCGGCGAAGAACGTGGCAGAGCCTCCGATCACGTTTTCTGCCTTGCCGAACGGAGTCTCGACGGAATCGAGGGCGACGGATCCGACGACGAGCACGGTCATGTGGCGGTGGGTAAGAGTCGAGAGTCGCGTGCGTGTGGAGCTGCGTTCACATCCGATCCGGCGCCGCGATGCCGAGCACCGCGAGTCCGTTGCGAAGTACGATGCGACTGGCCTGCGCGAGAAAGAGCCGTGCGCTCATGATCGCGTGCGGCTCGCCGAGCACATGATGCTTGTGATACCAGGTGTGCACCAGCTGCGCGGTCTCGAGAAGATAGCTCGCCACGCGGTGCGGCTCGAGCGCCTCGGCGGCGCCGGAAAGCATCGACGGGAAGTCGAGCAGCGCCTTGATCAGCTCGCGCTCCTCAGGCTCGACGAGCGCATCGAAATCGACGTCGCCGGCGGCGATCGACAGCGGATCGATGTCGCCGACGCGGAAGATCCCGCACAGGCGCGCATGTGCCATCTGGATATAGTAAACCGGATTTTCTTCGGACTGCGCGCGCGCGAGGTCGATGTCGAAGACGAGCTCCGATTCTGCCTTCCGCATCGCGAAGAAGTAGCGCACGGCATCGCGGCCGACGTCGGCGAGGAGCTCCTCGAGCGTCACAATGGAGCCGGAGCGCTTGGAGAACTTCACTTCCTCTCCATTGCGCACGAGCTTCACCAGATTGTGCAGGATGTAATCGGGATAGCCCGCCGGAATTCCGACGTCGAGCGCCTGCACGCCCGCGCGCACGCGGCCGATGGTGCCGTGATGATCGGTGCCCTGCACATTGATGGCGCGCGGAAAACCGCGGCCGAACTTGCTCACGTGGTATGCGACGTCGGGAAGAAAGTACGTGTACGTGCCGTCGCGCTTCCGCATGACGCGATTCTTGTCGTCGCCGAATTCCTCGGTGCGAAGCCAGAGTGCGCCGTCTTCCTCGTAGGTGTGCCCGCTCGACTCGAGCTTGCGCACGGTCGCATCGACGGCGCTCTCCCCCTCCGAGCCGCCCAGCATCGGCGCGATCGCGCGCGCGGAGCTCGGCGCGTAGAGGCTCGACTCGAGGAAGTACGTGTCGAAGGCGAGGCCGAAGGTCTTGAGGTCGCGATCCTGCGTTTGGCGGAGCTCGTCCACGGCCACGCGCACGAAGTCGGGATTCTCGCGCACGAATCCGAGGATCGCGTGCGTGAGTCGGGGGGTGTCGGTGTCGAACGAGGCATCAAGAAGTCCAGGCGCCTCGCTTTGCAATAGTGCCTTCGCATCGCTCGCGCCGCGATCGGCGATGTACGCGCGAGCAACTTCGAGGACGTACTCGCCCTGATACCATCCCTCGGGGAACTGCGTCGGATACCCGGCGAGCTCGCGCAGTCGCACGACCACCGATGCCGCGAGATTCGCGATCTGCACTCCGGCATCGTTGTAGTAGTACTCGCGCGAAACGGACCATCCGGTCCACTCGAGCAGCGACGAGATCGCGTCGCCGAGAACGGCCTGGCGCCCATGGCCGACGTGGAGCGGGCCCGTGGGGTTCGCGGACACGAACTCGACGACGACTCGGCGCCCCGCACCGCTGTCGTCGCGTCCGTACGCGTCGCCCGTCGCGACGATCGCCGCGAGGCCCCTCGCGTTCGCACCCGAAGCGATGTAGAAGTTGATGAAGCCTGGCCCCGCGATGTCCACCTTGCTCACGCCGGCGGCGGCGAGATCGAGCTTCTCGACGAGACGCGTCGCGAGTGCGCGCGGCTTATCGCCGAGCGGCTTGGCGAGCATCATCGCGAGGTTGGTGCTCCAGTCGCCGTTGGCCGGATCGCGCGGGCGCTCGAGCACCGGGGCGATCGTGTCGGGCGCGCCGAGCTCACGCGCGGCATCGAGGAGCGCCGCACGAATGAGATCGACGGGCGTCATTCGGAAAAGCTGCTGCTCTTCGGAGCGCTGGGCTTCGATTCGGGCTTCGGCGCGGCGGGTTTGGAGTCCGCCTTCGAATCGGACGAAGAAGATGGCTTCGAATCGCCGGAGGATTTCGTGTCACTAGTGGATTTCGAGTCGCCCGTCGACTTCGAGTCGCCCGTCGACTTCGAGTCGCCCGTCGACCTCGAATCACCACTCGAGCTTCCGCCCTCGGATGACGACGATGATGACGAACCGCTCTCTCCGTTCGACGTCTTGCGCGCGAGGTTCTGGTCCTTCTTGCCGTCCTTGCCGTAATCCGTGATGTAGAAGCCGCTGCCCTTGAACATGAGACCTGCGCCCGCGGAGATCTTACGCGTCGCCATCGCTCCGCAGCTGGGGCACGGGAGCTCGGATTCGCCGCTCGAGATCGTGCGGAAGAACTTCTCGAAGTCGTGTCCGTCGGGACACGTGAACTCGTAAGTTGGCATCGCTGTGAAAGTTATGCTGACCGGCAGATGTGGACAATGAGATACGCGTCCACTCGCGCGCTCGAGCGCTCAACGCGCCGGCCGGTACATCCCCCACGACGTCGCGAGCGTGTCCGCGATCTCGCCAAGGGTTGCCCGCACACGCACCGCGTCGATGATGAGCGGCATTAGACGCGCCGAGGTCTCGGCGTCGCCCGACGCGCTCGCGGCTCCGAGCGCCGCCAGCGCCGACGCAACGGCGCCCTGATCGCGCGCCGCCTTCGTCTTCGCGAGCCGCGCGAGCTGGTTCTGCTCCAGCGCGCGAAAGTCCGGTGCCGGAATCGCAAGCGGCGGCTCCTCATCCGTGAACGCGTTCACGCCGACCACGATCGTCTCGCCGCGCTCCACGCGCAGCTGGTGCTCGTACGCCGAGCGGCCGATCTCCTCCTGGAAGAATCCCTCCTCGATCGCGCGCGCCGCGCCGCCAATCTCCTCGACGCGCGCGAGTAGCGCGAGCGCGCGCTCCTCCAGCTCCGTCGTCAGCTTCTCGACGTAGTAACTCCCCGCGAGCGGATCCGCCGTTCCCGCGACGCCCGACTCGAACGCAACGACCTGCTGCGTGCGAAGCGCGAGCGTGGCAGCATCGACGGTCGGCAGCGCGAGCGCCTCGTCGTAGCCGTTGGTATGCAGCGACTGCGTGCCGCCGAGCACTGCAGCGAGCGTCTGCACGGTCACGCGCACGACATTCGTGAGCGGCTGCTGCGCGGTGAGCGTCACGCCGCCGGTCTGCGTGTGAAAGCGAAGCCGGCACGATGCGTCGGAGGCACCGAAGCGATCGCGCATGAGCCGCGCGTAGATACGTCGCGCCGCGCGGAACTTCGCAATTTCCTCGAACAGATTGCTGTGCGCCGCGAAGAAGAACGAGAGCCTGGGTGCGAACGCGTCGATCGAAAGTCCCGCCGCGAGCGCACGGGTCACGTACTCGATCGTGTTCGCGAAGGTGAACGCGAGCTCCTGCACCGCGGTCGATCCGGCCTCGCGCATGTGGTATCCCGAAATCGAGATCGGATTCCACAACGGCACCTCAGCCGCGCAGAACGCGAAGATCCCCGTCACCAGTGCGAGGCTCGGCCCCGGCGGATAGATGTACGTACCGCGCGCGATGTACTCCTTGAGGATGTCGTTCTGCACGGTGCCCGACAGCGTAGCGCGAGCAAACCCCCGCTCCTCGGCGACGACCACGTACATCGCGAGCAGCGACGCCGCCGTCGCATTGATCGTCATCGATGTCGACACCTTGTCGAGCGGAATCTCGGCGAGGAGCGCGTGCATGTCGTCGACGGTGTCGATCGCGACGCCCACGCGGCCCACTTCTCCGAGCGCGCGCGGCGAGTCGGAGTCGAAGCCCATCTGCGTCGGGAGATCGAAGGCGACGGAGAGGCCCGTCTGTCCGGCGGCGAGCAGCGTGCGGAAACGCACGTTCGTCTCGCTCGCCGTACCGAAGCCCGCGTACTGGCGCATCGTCCACAGCCGGCCGCGATACATCGACGACTGGACGCCGCGCGTGAACGGAAAGGATCCGGGATCGTTCAGGTCGCGCGCGTAGTCGACCGGCGAATCTTCCGGACGGTAAAACGGTTCGAGTGGAACGCCGGCGGGGGTGGTGCGAGAATCGTCGCGCGCGGGCATCAGCGGCTGCGCGTCATCCCCCGACGCCGACCGCGACGCCGCTCAGCAGCTCGGTGGCGAGATCGACTTCGCGCTTGCTGCCGATGTAGAGCGGCGTGCGCTGGTGCAGCTCCGTCGGCTGCACATCCATCACGCGTCGCGTGCCGTCGTACGCCGCGCCGCCCGCCTGCTCGACGATGAACGCGAGCGGATTCGCCTCGTACAGCAGGCGGAGCTTGCCCAGCTTGCGCTTGGCATTCGCCGGATACGCGAAGACGCCACCGCCGAGAAGATTGCGATGGAAATCGGCAACGAGCGAACCGACGTAGCGCACGCTCAGCGCCTTGTGATCGCGCTCGAGGCCGCGATAGCAGCGCATGAGCGTCTTCACGTTCTCGTCCCAGAGCTGCTCGTACGAGTCGTTGACGGAGAGATAGCGGCCGGAATCCGGGATGCGGATGTTCGGATGCGAGAGCAGAAACTCACCGATCGACGGATCGAGCGTGAAGCCGTGCGCGCCCTGCCCCGTCGTGTACACGAGCATCGTGCTCGAGCCGTAGATCACGTAGCCGGCCGCGACCTGCTGATGTCCGGGCTGCAGAAGATCCGACATCTCGCCGCGCGTCCCCGACGATGTCTTGCGCAGCACCGAGAAGATGGTGCCGACGGGAACGTTGACATCGATGTTGGAGGAGCCGTCGAGCGGATCGAAGAGCAGCACGTACTTGCCGCACTTGAACCCGTCGGGAATCGGGATGATATCCGGCTCTTCCTCGCTGGCCATCGCACACAGCCGACCGCCGTGGTCCATCGCCTTGATGATGATCTCGTTCGAAAGCACGTCGAGCTTCGCCTGCACCTCGCCCTGCACATTCTGCGACTCGTTGGAGCCGAGAATGTCGGCGAGGCCTGCGCTGCGAACCTTGTTGGCGATCATCTTCGCCGCGAGCGCCACATCGTAGAGGATGCCCGATAGCTCGCCGGTGGCCTCGGGATAGAGGCGCTCCTGCTCGATAATGTAGCGGTCGATCGTGACGACGGACGTAGGCGTATGTTGAACCACGGGTAACCTCGTGTCGGGAGCGGCCGCGTGGCCGCATCAAGTGCAAAGTGGCGCCTGCGCGAGACATCGTGCAAGTGCCAAAGCGTGCCATTTCAGGGCTTCGACTGCGACCCGACCACCCAGCGGTCGCCGCCCTCCTCCACCTCGAGCGTCCGCCCATCCGTCCGGCAGACGATCGACCCCTCCAGATCCGTGCGCAGCACCGCGGCACCCACTCCGGCGAGCGAGCGGAGCGTGCTCGCGCTCGGGTGCCCGTACATGTTCCCAGCGCCGACCGAGATGAGCGCAACGCGCGGGTGCACTCGCGCGAGGAAGGCCGGCGTGCTGCTCGTGTTGCTTCCATGGTGCCCGACCTTGAGTACGTCCGCTCGCAGCGAGTCGCCGTATTCCTCGACGAGCCGCTCCTCCTCCCCCTTCTCCGCATCGCCCATCATCAGCATTCGTATCGCACCATACTCAGCGCGCACCACCACGCTTCCCGCATTGGGGTCCTTCAGCCCGATCATCCACGCCGAGTCCGGAGCGAGCACGTGCAGGCGTACCCCGTCGACGACGAGCGAGTCGCCCGGATGCACGCGCCGCCACGCGACGTGCTGCTCGCTCGCGGCGACGAGCGATGCGCGATACGGCGGGCTCGTCCCCGCGTAGGCGCCGTCCCAGTATGCAGTCGGGTGCAATCCGGCGATCACGCTCGCCCCGCCGCCCACATGATCGGCGTGCGGATGCGAAAGCACGAAGAGCACGACATCGCCGCCGCGGCGGCGGAGATACGGAATGACCGTAGCGCGCCCTGCGTCGCCGCCGGTCCAGTTTCGCCCGGCATCGAAGAGGAGCCATCGTCCGGCAGGCGTGCGCAGTGCGATCGCGTCGCCCTGGCCGACATCGATCATGTGAAGCTCCATGCGGCCATCGCGCACGGGCCAGAGCGGGCGCCACGCGGCGACGGTGAGCGCGCCGATCGAGATCGCGATCGCGCGCGCAGGCGCGCGACTCATGCACGCGACGAGCATTGCGATGCTCGCGGCACCGGCGAGAATCGCAGTGGGGAGCGTTGGCGCGACGGTGAGCGCCGCGAAGGGAACGCTCGCGCCGACGGTAGCGATCGTGTCGAGCGCGAGGAGGAGCGGATGGCACGCGTCGGCGAGGAGCATGCCGAGCGCGCGCAGCGGCGAGACTGCGACAGCGAGAAAGAGCGCGGGCTGAAGCACGGCGACGACCGGCGTCGCGAGGATGTTCGTGATCGGCGCCACGAGGCTGATCCGCCCAAAGGTCCAGGCGACGAGCGGAGCGCTCGCGCAGCAGGCGACGCACGATGTGAGCAGCGCGCGCGCGAGCGAGCCGCGGGTGCCGGACCACGTGGCGGGGATCACGCGCTTGCCTAACGCGCCACTCGCGACGAGCCCCGCCATCCCGAGCACGCTCAGCTGGTAGCCGAGGTCGAGCACCGTGGCGGGGCTGACCAACGGCACTGCCGCGCCGAGTGCGAGGGCGGCCCACGGCGATGTGGGCCGTTGCAACATGCGGCACAGCGATCGCACGCCGAGCATCACACCGGACCGCACGGCCGGCGCCGGGAGCCCGATGACCGCGATATAGAGCGCTGTGATGACGAGCGTTGCGATGCTCGCGGTCGCGGGGCGAAGGCGCACCATGCGGCAGAGGAGCTCGACCGCCATCGCGATGATGGCGACGTGGAGTCCGGAGATCGAGAGCATGTGCACGATCCCCGACACGGCGAAGCGGTCTTTCACGGCGGGATCGACGGCGCGCTCGTCGGCGATGAGGAGGGCGCGCACCAGCGGCGCGTCCTTGCGGAAGAGCGTGTCGATGCGTGCGCCGATGCCGGCGCGAGCGAGGAGCAGCGCGTCGCGCGAGCCGAGCGGCGAGATGCGCGCGTGCGCGATCTTGAGCCCGCGCGCGGTCAGGAACACCGAGCCACGAATCGACACGCGGGCTCCGGCAGCAGCGCGGCCGGTCTCCACCGACATTGATGCCGGCATCGCGCAGCCGGCCCAGCGCATCGTCGCGCGAACGTACGCTCCCGGCGCGGCCGCGTCCTCCGGCTCCGCCGCCCACTCACCGCCATGCAGCGCATCGGCTCGGCACCGCGCGGCGGTTGCCGCATCATGCATTGCGACGCAGGCGCCGGCGACGACGAGGGCGCCGAGCGCCGCGTGCGTGCCCCGTCGGTTGAGAGCGGCGACTGAGGCGTACGCGATGCCGGAGAGGATGGCGGCGGCAGGTGAGCCGATGAAGCCGGCAACGAGGCCCGCGGCATAGCTGAGGACGGCGAGCGCGATGAGGGGCACTGCGGACTATGCGCTCGAGCGGCGCTCGAATTCGCATCGGCGGCGCGCGGCTGCAACCCTGCTACTGCCCTATCGCGCTAAGACTCTACTATTTTCGGGTGCCGCGGATTCGCCGCGACTCGCTGGATCGCATCGAGCACGATCACCGCAAGCTGCGCGCGCGTCTGATCCTTCTGCAGGTCGAGCGCGATCAGCGCCATCCCCGTATCCGTGCCGCCGCTATATCGTGGGCGCGTCTTGTTGAGCACGTACGCGAGCGCGTCTTCCTTGCAGCTCTCGCATCCGCACGCATTCGGCGTCTTCGCGACGAGCTCCTCGTAGATGCCGAGCACGGCGCCCTCGAGGAGATTCTTCATCCGGCCATCGGCAGCGCCGCACGTGTCGGCACCACCGCTCCCGTGAACGTCGAGCCCGTGGTGCCCGTGAGCTCCGCCATGAGGTAGCGCCCGATCATCGACTCATCGCCCGGAATCAGCACCGTGCGATGGTGCCGCGTGCGTGCCTGCAGGAGCGTGCCGCGCCGCGAGAGCTTCTCCACCAACACCTCGTGGCGCTCGCCGAGCATGCCGAGGTTTATCGTGCGCGTGCCGCTCCGAACGGCCAGGATCAGCCGCGCGAGCCGCTCGCTCGCAACTTCGTCCGAGATCGTCCACGATTCCGGCAGCCGCGTCGCCGGCGTGCCCTCGCGAGCGGAGAACTTGAAGGTAAACGCGTCATCGAAGCCGATCTCGCTCACCATCTCGAGCGTCTCCGCGAATTCCTCCTCGGTCTCGCCCGGGAAGCCGACGATAATGTCCGTGGTCAGCGCGAGCCCCGGAATCGCGGCGCGAAGGCGCGCGACGCACTCGCGATATTCCTCACGCGAGTATCGGCGCAGCATGCGCTTGAGCGTCGTCGATGACCCCGACTGCATGGGGAGATGCACGTGCTCGCACACCGCGCCCGTCGTCGCCATCGCCTCGATGACTCGCTCCGAGAAATCGTTCGGGTGCGGGCTCGTGAAGCGGAGCCTTCGAAGCCCGGGCACCGAGCCGACCGCCTGCAGCAGATCCGCAAAATCGTTCGTGCCGTCATTGTACGAATTCACCGTTTGCCCGAGCAGCGTGATCTCGGTGATCCCCTCCGCCACCGTCTCGCGTGTCTCGCGCACGACGTCGTCGAGCGCCCGGCTCCGCTCCGGCCCGCGCGTCGTCGGCACGATGCAGTACGTGCACTTGTAGTCGCAGCCGCGCTGCACCGGGATCCACGCGCTCACGCCGTCCACGCGACGCGCGCGGAAGTCTTCGTAGTGCTCCTCGAGATCGAAGTCGACCTTCGCCACGCGCTCGCCATTGCGCGCGCTCTCGATCAGCGACGGTAGCGCGCGATAACCGTCGGGGCCGATCACGAGATCGACATGCTTCGCGCGCTCGAGCAGACGCGGCCCGAGTCGCTGCGCCATGCATCCCGTAACGCCGAGCACGGTGCTCGCCTTCATGTGACGCTTGAGCTCACCGATCCGCCCGAGCACCCGCTGCTCGGCGTGATCGCGAATCGCGCACGTGTTGACCAGAATCACGTCCGCCCCATCCGGTACATCGACGGCACGATAGCCATACTCCGCGAGCCTCCCGAGCATCAGCTCCGAGTCGCTCACGTTCATCTGACAGCCGTACGTCTCGATGTAAACGGTTGGGGAATCGGCCATGGTCAAAAGCTAACTACAGCTCGCGCGCCGCCGCCAACGGCTGTGCCGGGGGATTCACCGGAAGCGCAATGTGAAACTGACTCCCGCTCCCCTCCGTGCTTCGCACCCATATCCGCCCGCCGTGCACCTCCACCGCGAGCTTGCAAAACGCCAATCCGAGCCCGGAGCTCCGCACGCGTGGCACTTCCGGCTGCTTGGCGCGCTCGAACTTCCGAAAGATGAGCTCGTGATATTCGGGGGGAATTCCGGGACCGTTGTCCGCGACCGTGAAGAGAATCCCGCCCGTCGCTGTGTCCCTGTGTGCCATGATCGTGATCTCGACGCCGCTTGCCGTGTGCGTCAGCGCGTTTTGAATGAGATTCGCGAACACCCGCTTGAGCAGTCCCTTGTCCGCGTTGATCACCGGCACATCCTCGGCGACATCGACGAATACCTTCGCTCCCTCCTGCTGGAAGCGGACCTCCCATTCGTGCACGACCTCGGCGACGAACGCGCCCGGCGCGATCGGCGAGAGATCGAGATCGATCGCATTCTCCTCGATGCGCGCCACCTCGAGTAGATCGCCGATGAGCCCGAGCAGATCCTCGGCCTTCGACTCCGCGTCCCCGAGCACGCGCCGCTGCATCTCGCTGACGTCGCCGAAATCGCCGTCGAGCGCCATCTCGAGCGACGCGAGCACGCTCGTCAGCGGCGTCTTGAGATCGTGCACTATCATCTTCATCAGATCGTCGCGCACCTTCTCGAGCTCGCGGAGCTTGCGATAGCTGTCGTCGAGCGCGTCCGTCGCGAATTTGAGGCGCAGCAGCGAGCGCACGCGTGCGCTCAGGATCTGGCGGTTGTGCGGCTTGGTGAGAAAGTCATCGCCACCGGCCTCGATCGCCTTGACGCGATCGGTGGTGTCGTTGAGCGCGGTGACGAAGATGACGGGAATCCGCTCGGTGCGCGGATCGCGCTTCAGGCGGCGACACACTTCGAAGCCCGTCGAGCGATCGTCGACGCGCAGCGAGCCGGCGGGCATCGCGACATCGAGGATGCAGAGATCCGGCTTCTCGGCGAAGCACATCTCCACCGCGCTCGGCCCATCGACAGCGGAGATGACGCGATAGCCGAGCATCGCCAGCTGATCGTAGAGCAGCTCGACGTTTGCGGGAACGTCGTCCGCCACGAGGATGAGCGGAACATGCGTCATCCGCGACGCCGCATCAGGGCCGGACGAAGAATCCGGCGCTCAGGATCCATCCGTGCTCCGACACGTCGGGCACATTCGCTGAGCGATTGGCGCGCGTAACGGAGAGATCGACGCGCGAGCGGCCGCGCGAGACCGGAATGCCGATGCCGGCGCTGTAATCGGATTCGTGAACCTGCTCGCCGGCAGCTTCGAACGGGAGAATGCGCTTTCTGAAGCCGAGCCGCACCGGAATCTCCTGGCCGAAGAGGCTCGGCGCACGGACCTCCGCGCCCAGGCCGTAGTCCCAGCCATCGACCGCGTGCGCATCCGTGTCGCCGAGTCCGTTGAGCGACGACCAGCCATTCCACTCGGCGTTCGCGGATAGCAGCAGTCCCGAGATTCCGCCGAACATGCCACCGAAGCCGAATCGCTTCGGCACCTTCGCAGTGCTGAGTGAGGTGTCGTTGCGAAAGGAGTGCATCGTCCCGCCGGCATCGCCGGAGACTCCGAGCGACAGCACCGTGAGCGGACGCCAGTTGATGCCGCCCGACGCCGAGTGACCGGTGTAGCTGAGCGTCGAGAGCTCACTGAAGATCGCGGTTGCGGTGTCGGCGAGCGCGCGCGTGATGGTCAGGCGATTCTGCCCCGTCAGCACATGAGCCGCGACGCCGATGCTGAGATTCGGCAGGAGATTGTACGCGAGCGCTGCGCGCAGATCGTTGATCGCGCCGTCCGACTTGAATTTCTCGCCATACAGAGTGCTGTCGGCGCCTGAGAAGACGTAGCCGTTGCGAGTGACTTCCCAAGTGCGATCGAGGAAGGTCGTCGCCGACAGGCCGAAGGTGAAACGCGTACCGATGTTCAGCGCGCCGGCGATCATCGGGAAGCGCGCCGTGAGCGTGTGCGACGAGGCGCCGGGCGCCTGCACCGTGCGATACTCGGGGTCGTACTGGAGGTAGAGACCCGCGCGCCCCCACGAGCCGAGCGACGCCGGATTCACCGGTGACAGCGGATCACTTTCCGCAATCGATCCACCGAGCGCTTCGGCGTGCGTCGACAGGCCGCCGGCGGGATAGCCGAAGCCCTGCGAGCTGAGTGTGCCCTGGGCGGCCGCGGACGTCGCAAACGTGGCGCAGAGAACGAGCATGCAAAGCGATCGCATCACGGAAGTCCGAAGCCGCTGCGCGGGATGTAGGTCAAGTGCAATCGCGGACGCAGCGAGTCCGGCGTCGCGGTGTTTCCATAGATGAAGAAGCGTCGGGGATCTTTTCCCTCACTCGACGACTGCAGCACGATTGCGCGTTGTATCCGAAGCGGTCCCTCCGCGCGCCACAACGAGACGATGCTCGACGCGCGCGAGACGAGCGCGATGCTGTCGCTCCGAACCTGATTCGGATTGGCGCGCACTGCGCGCAGCGGGATCGTGGTCAAATCCGCGAGGAGCAGCGCCGCCTTCGAGATGTCGGTGACGATCGGCGACGCGATCACCACTCGAGGAGTCAGTGCGATCGAGTCGACATCCGTGAAGGTCGAGTCTCCGCGCTGATGCAGGATAAGCGTCGCGCGCACGATCGTGGTCGACGAGTCGACGAGCGCCGTCGGCAGATTGAAGCGAAGGTAAACGCGCTTCGACGGGAGGCCGCCAACGACGAGAATGCCGGTGGGCGCGGGCGGCGATCCCTTGAGCACCAGTTGGTAGTTCGCCAGATATCTGAACTCGGGGCCGCCCGTGGACTTCGAGAGCGACCTGACATTGAATCCGAGCGAGTCCACAGTGTCCGACACCGCGGCGTGTCCCTCGTACACGAGCGTCGATCCGCTCGCGCCGGTCGCAGCAGCGGTCGAGGAGGAGATCGGGCTGATCGCGACCGCAGCGCGCCCGGTGCTATCGTGGCCGTAGCTGAAGATGCGGACGCCGAGCCGTACGCGCCCACCGGGAGTCGTCACGCGCTGGCGGATGAACGCGGTGTCCAGGGGAACGATGTGCGCGACGGCCAGCGAATCCTTGTTGACGTTGAGCGTGCCGAGCGCCGGGCGCGTGATGAAGAGCTGATGGATCGTCGCGGTGTCGAGATCGGGAACGTTGGCGTCGACGTCGATGACCTCGAATCGAACGGAGTCCCGAATGAGCGACGTGTCGGGCGCGGAGGTGAAGTGAAGCGAGGCGGCGCTGATGCTCGTGACGGCATGCGGCGCGACTGTGGTATCGGTTGGGGGGAAGGTGCGCGGAAGCGAATCGAAGCGGAGCACGGCGCCGGAGACGACGCTGTCGCCCTGCGCATCGCCGTAGCGAGCGACCAGCAGCCCGGTCTCTGTGCCCAGCGGCGGCATCCCGCTGACGACGACGGTGGTGTCGATCGCCTCGCTGGCGACGAGCACCGTATCGTGCACCTCGAGCGCCTGTCCCGGGCACAGCGACGGGCTCGCACACCCACCGGCGAGATCCTCCTTGCACGCTGCGAGCGTGATCAAGGCGACTCCGAAAAACGGCAGAAGGCGGTGCGATGCGCGAGGCACAATCATGAGCGAGGCAGAGAATTCGAAGTGAATGGTGCGGGCAGCAGCTGGTCGAGTGACCAGTGCATCTCAGCACCACCGGTCGTGCAGCTGGTTATCTCGAGCGTTGGTGCGAACTCCGCGAGAACCTGGCGACAGATCCCGCACGGAGCGGCCGGCGATGCGCCTTCCGTGGCGATGACCAGCGAGGTGAAACTCTTCTCGCCCTGCGCGACCGCCGACAGCACCGCCGCTCGCTCGGCGCAGATCGTCGCACTATAAGAGGCGTTCTCGACGTTGCAGCCGACGAAGGTGTGGCCACCCGAGGTCGCGAGCGCAGCGCCAACCCGAAAGTGCGAGTAGGGAGCGTACGCCCGAGCCATCACCGAGAACGCGGCGGCACGGAGAGAATCATTCGGGGCCGCATGCGTCATTCGGCGGTCGGAGAGTTCAGGTCGTCCTCGGGAAGTGTCTGGTCGATGTCCGAAAGTGCCGGCCACCCGGGGTGTCCGAACCCTCATTGAACCCCGCTGTCGCGGTTCGGTGCCCCGCAACTCGCTCAAAGCTACTAGGTTGGCCGACGGCTGCCCACCATTCTGGCCAGCCCTCACGCCGCGTCGCCGCCGCCGTAGTGGCGCGGGAGGCGCGCGTGGAGCCCGGTGAGGAGCTCATAGGGACTCGCGCTCGCCCACTCGGCGAGATCGGCGATCGTGATGCGCTCGTCGCCGTCGCTCCCCAACAGCGTCGCGATATCGCCCACGGCGGCCGGGATATCGGTAACGTCGAGCATCGTCATGTCCATCGTCACGACACCCGCCACCGGTGCTCGATGCCCGGCGACGAGCGCGTGCGCGCGGTTGCCGAGCGCACGGCGATAGCCATCGGCGTAGCCCACCGGCAGCGTCGCAATCCGCGTCTCGCGCGCGGCGCGGAAGGATGCGTCGTAGCTCACGCTCTCGCCCGCGGCTACCGTGCGCACCTCGACGATGCGCGCGCACACCGAGACCACCGGTTCCGGCTGCACACCGGCGACGCCGACGTCCACGCCATAGAGAAAAATTCCCGGGCGGCCGAGGCTCCACTTCGACTTCGATGCGCGCGCGAGCGCCGCCGAGTTCTCGGCGTGCAGCATGGCCGGCCTCGCTGGAAGCGCCGCGAGCGCCTGCTCGAAGCGCTGCTCCTGCTCCTGCTGCGTTCCGTCGTCGAGCGTTGCGGAGTGGAAGTGCGTGAAGGCACCCTCGGGCGGATTGCGTCGCAGCAGAGCGTCGAGCGACGACAGCTCCGTCCAGCGCACCCCCGAGCGCGACATGCCCGTGTCGATGGCGAGATGCCACGCGCGTCCGCCGATGCTGGTCCAGCGCTCGATCGCCTCCGCCGATGCCAAAGCCGGCGTGAGCTTCGCGTCGCGCGCGGATGGAAGATCCGCGAGGTCGACGGGCGTGAAGAGCACGACGGGTCGCACGATCCCCGCATACCGGAGCTCGCGTCCTTCGTCGATCGTCGCAATGCCGTAGCCCCACGGCGAGAGCCGCTCGAGCGCGCGCGCGACGCGCACGGCGCCAATTCCATAAGCGTCGGCCTTGACCATCGGCAGAATCGCCGGAGCGCGCGCCGACATCGCGCGCGCGTTGCGCACGACGGCATCGAGATCGACCTCGATCCACCCACGAGTCAGGCGCATTGGCATTGCCGCGCGAGCCCGAAGCCGAATAGCTTTCGCGCCCCGGAGGAATGATGGCCGACAAATCCACGCTCGACGACGCGCTTGCGCTCATGCGCGATCTTCGCGCGCGCTGCGACTGGGACCGTGCGCAGACGCACGAGTCTCTTCGCCCATATCTCATCGAAGAGGCGCACGAGCTCGACGACGCGCTTCGCCGCGGCAACGCCGCCGACACTCGCGAAGAGCTCGGCGACGTGCTCCTGCAGGTGCTCTTTCACTCCGTGATCGCCGAGGAACAAGGCACGTTCGACGTGAACGACGTCGCCGGCTCGCTGGTCACGAAGATGAAGGAGCGTCATCCGCACCTCTTCGGCGGCGGCGAGCGCCGGCCGTGGGAGGAGATGAAGGCGTCGAAGCGCGAGTCGATCGCCGACGGTCTTCCCGCCGCGCTGCCGACGCTGCATCGCGCGTTCCGGCTTCAGGAGCGCGCCGCTGGAGTCGGCTTCGACTGGGACGACACCGAGGGCCCCGCGAAGAAGGTCGAGGAGGAGCTGGCCGAGGTGCGGGGTGAGCTCGCCGAGCAGAAGAACATCGGACCGGCGGGCGCCGCGCGCGCGCAGGCGCATCTCGAAGATGAGCTCGGAGATCTCCTCTTCGCGTGCATCAATCTCTGCCGCCGCGCCGGCGTGCACCCTGCACTGGCACTCGATCGTGCGACCGACAAGTTCGCGCGCCGCTTCGAAGCGGTGGAGGATCTCGCGCGCGAGAGAGGCATCGTCGTCGCCGATGCCGGCGTCGTCGCGCTCGACGCACTCTGGAACGAGGTCAAGCTCGCGGAGTAGTGCCGCGGTCACGCGCGCGCGGTGATCAGGGCCTGAGACGATGCATCATGCGCGGGAACGCAATCGCCTCGCGCAGATGCGGAAGGCCGCAGATCCACGCGATCGTGCGCTCGAGGCCGAGCCCGAAGCCGGCGTGCACGAAGGTGCCGTAGCGGCGCAGGTCGAGATACCACTCGTATGCCGCAGGGTCGAGTCCTTCCTCGATGATGCGCTTGAGCAGGCGATCGTAGTCGTCTTCGCGCTGGCTTCCGCCGATCATCTCTCCGTACCCCTCGGGCGCGAGGAGGTCATCGCAGAGCACCGTGCGCGGATCGGCGGGATTTTCCTTCATGTAGAACGCTTTCGCCTCCTTCGGATAGTTCATCACGAAGACGGGAAGATCGTAGTCCGCAACGATGAGCGACTCGTCCTCGGCGCCGAGGTCATCGCCCCATGGGGTGGTGCTCCCCTTTCGATGCAGGATATCGATCGCCTCGGTGTACTCGAGTCGTGGGAACGGCGGCTTGATCCCTTCGAGCTTCGTGAGATCGCGTTCGAGCTCCGTGAGCTCGGCCGAGCGCTTCTCGAGCGCGCGCTGCACGAGATAGGACACGAACTGTTCCTGCAGCTTCATGTTGTCGTTCGAGTCGTTCCACGCGACTTCCGGCTCGATCATCCAGAACTCGGTGAGATGCCGCCGCGTCTTCGACTTTTCGGCGCGGAAGGTCGGACCGAAGGTGTAGATCTTTCCCCAGGCGGCGGCGGCAGCCTCGCCGTAGAGCTGGCCCGTCTGCGCAAGATACGCGCTCCCCTCATCGAAGTACTCGGTGGAGAACAGTCCCGAGCGCTCGCCGATCGCGGCGGTGAGGATCGGCGTGTCGACGCGAAGGAAGTCGCGCTGATAAAAGAAATCCTGGATGCCCTGCTCGAGCTCACTCCTGATCGTCGCGATCGCGCGCTGGCGGGGCGAGCGCAGCCAGAGATGGCGGTGATCGAGCAGAAAGTCGATCCCGTGTTCCTTGGGCTGGATCGGATAGTCGAGCGGGCTCGTTCCCACGATCGCGAGATCGGTGACGCCGAGCTCGTAGCCGCCGGGCGCGCGCGCGTCGGCGCGCACGTCGCCGGTGACGGCGACCGAGGTCTCGAGCGAGAGCTGGGCGAAGCGGTCCCAGACGTCCTGCGTCACTGCGGATTTCACCAGCACGCACTGGAGCAGGCCGGTCCCATCACGCAGCACGAGGAAGGCGACTTTCCCGGACGAGCGAACAGTGGTGATCCATCCCCGCACCGTGACGGCTTTCCCGACTTCGCTGCTCAATCCGCTAACGCGTGTGGATGCCAATGTCATTGATCTGGCTGAGGTTACGTTTGGGGAGCGCAAGCTATCGCGTCGCGGACTGGAGTGTCAACGTGCAGGGACGCACAAATGACCGCATAGCCGGAACAAAAACGAGCGGTTGCGGCTGGTGGTACGTGGGGTCGAGTTTTGGACGCAGCACGGATGGCCAGTCAATTGCGTTTCAGCGCGGCGGCGGCGCTTGGCGCAGGGGTCCCTGGGCCATGATAATGGAGAAGATGAGCGGATTGCGAATTGAGCCCACACCTCCGGTTCGATTGACGGTGGCGCGCCTGCCGATGGCGTGCCCTTCGTGCATCGCACCGTCGCCGCGCGGGTGTGCCTCGTGACCATACGCTCGAAACTCGCGCTCGGACTGTTCGCGAATCTCCTGATCCTGCTCGCGCCGCTCGCCTTCGCGCTCCACTCGCTCGAGCAGCTGCACACCACCACACGCGCGCTGCGCGATCACGCCTTTGGCGCATCGCTGCTCGTTGGGCGAATGCGCGCGACGGCGGACGAGCTCCGCCAGTCCGAGGAGCGGATCCTCTTCGTACACGACACTGCGGCGCTGAATCACGTGAATGCACTGCTCGGGCAGATCCACGCTCAGAACGATTCGCTGCAGGGCTACGATCTCGAGAACGCGCGCGCGCGCATCGACGCGCAGATCGAAAAGCTTCGCCGCATCGCGCCCATCGAGATGTCGTACGCGGTCGCCCGCCCCGCGATCGCCGACACGATCTCGACGCGCCAATACATCCCCGCCGAACGGCAGATCGAGTCGTCGCTGCGCGATGCGGAGCTCGTGCTCGCGGATCGCACGCGCGCGCTCGTCGACGACGCGACGGCGCTCGTCGACAACACGACCGGCATCGCAGGGATCGGGCTGGCGCTGGCGGCGAGCGTCGCGCTCATCGTGTCGATCGCGCTGTGGCGCACCGTCAGCAAGCCCGTGCAGGATCTCGAAGCCGGGATGGAGGCCGTGGCCACCGGGCAGTTCGACTACAAGCTGTCGGTCTCGCCCGAGCGCAACGACGAGTTCGGGCGCCTCGCCGCAAGCTACAAATCGATGGCGGCGCAGCTCGCACAGCTCGACAAGCTCAAGGCCGAATTCGTTTCCGTCGCCTCGCACGAGCTCAAGACGCCGATCAACGTCATCCTCGGATATCTCCAGCTGCTCAACGAGGGTGTGTACGGCTCGATCTCGGCGAAGCAGGGCGAGATACTGCGCACGGTCGATGCGCAAACGCGCTCGCTCTCGCGCCTGGTGCATCAGCTGCTCGACATCAGCCGCTTCGAGGCGGGCGGCGGGAAGCTCGATTTGCGCCCGACTGAGCTGAACCACTTTCTCAGCGACCTCGAGAACACGTTCCAGGTGCTCTCGCTGCAGCGCGGGATCAACTTCCGCATCGTGCGCACCGGGCCGCTCCCCGCCGAAGTCGTCTGGGATCCGGACCGCATCAACGAGGTGCTGGGCAATCTGCTGTCGAACGCCTTCAAGTTCACGAAGAAGGAAGGGACGGTCGAGCTGGACTTGCAGGCCGATGGCGGACAGATTCGAGTCACGGTCACCGACACGGGAGCCGGCATTCCGCCCGAGCAGCTGCCGCACATCTTCCGGAAGTTCTTCCAGGCGGACAACCAGCACTCGGCGGCTCACGATGGCACCGGACTCGGGCTCGCGATCGCGAAGCAGATCGTCGATGCGCATGGCGGGAAGTTGACCGTGGAGAGTCGCGTTGGTGAGGGGACGAAGTTCAGCATCGTGCTTCCCGTGCGCACGGGCCCGCGCCCTCGTCGGCGCAACACGGTTCTGACCTCCGTGGACGCGAGCGCGTGAGGATTGGGCGGCTCGTTCTCCTCGCGAGTGCGGTGATGTTCGGATGCGCGCACCCACGCGCGGTCGAGCCAGTGCCGGCCGACGTTGCGTGGCTGCACACCCTCGATTCCGCGCAGCGCCTCGCCGCGAAGACGCAGTACGCTTCGGCGGATTCGATGCTGGCGATGTTCGCGCGGAACGAGCCGGGATCCCTCGGCGCCCACGAGGCGATCTTCTGGCGCGGTGTGTTTCTACTGGATCCCGCAAACAAAGGCGGCAGCCGGCACGAGGCCTTTTCCGCGTTCGAGGGTTACCTGTCTTCGACCGATCCGCTCCCTCACCGTACCGAAGCTACAGTGCTCCGCCACCTGTCGCGCGTACTCGACTCACTGTCGCAATCGCGATCGATGGACAGCGTGCCGGCGATGCACCTCGTAGTCTCGGATGATTCATTGAAGAGCAATGCACGCGACCAGGAAGTGTCGGGGATGTTGAAGACGCTGCAGGACTCGCTCAACAAGACGACGGCGGAGCTGGAGCGAATCAAGAAGCGGTTGACGACGACCACTCCGGGGAAGCCTTAGGGGTTTCGTCGGTCACCCAACCCGAAACAGCGCCAGCGCTCGCGGGTACCGCTCCGACAGCGCCGTGCGCACCGCCTGGTGCTCGCGCTTCTCCAGCAACGGATCCGCGCGCAACAGCTCCTCCGCGCTCTCCATCGCCAGCAGGTTGAGCGCCTCATCACGAATCGGGTCGGCGTAGCGGAAGGTTTTCTCGCCGCTCTGCTGCGCGCCGAAGAGATCGCCCATTCCGCGGAGCCTGAGATCGTGGCGCGCGATCTCGAAGCCGTCGTCGGTGCCCGCGAAGAGCTCGAGGCGTTCGCGCGCCTCGGGACTCACGTCACCCAGGAGAATGCAGTAGCTCTCCTCCGCGCCGCGACCCACGCGGCCGCGAAGCTGGTGCAGCTGCGAGAGTCCGAAGCGCTCTGGATGCTCGACCAGCATCACCGTCGCGTTGGCGACATCGATGCCGACCTCGATGATCGTCGTCGCCACGAGGATGTCGATCTCGCCATCGCGGAATCGGCGCATGATCTCGTCGCGCTCGTCGCCCGGAATCTTTCCGTGCAGCAGCGCCAACCGCCGGTGCGCGAACGCGCCCGTCGATAGCGAGGCGAACATCGCGGTCGCGCCCTTGAGATCGGTCTTCTCAGACTCCTCGATGATCGGATAAACGACGTACGCCTGTCGTCCCTGCTCGACTTCCCGATCGATGAAGGTGAGCACGCGCTCGCGCGCCGAGCCCGGACGCAGCGCGGTCGTCACGGGCAAGCGACCGGGCGGGCGCTCGTCGAGCACGCTCACGTCGAGATCCCCGTACAGGGTAAGTGCGAGCGAGCGCGGAATCGGCGTCGCGCTCAGGAGCAGCACATCCGGGCGCGAGCCCTTCGCCCCGAGCGCGGCGCGCTGCTCGACGCCGAACCGGTGCTGCTCGTCGATCACAGCGAGGCCGAGCTTCGCGAACTTCGTGTCGCCCTGTACGAGCGTGTGCGTGCCGATCACGATCACAGCCTCGCCGGACTCCATTCGCGCTGCGACGGCGCGACGCCCCGCCGCCGACTGGCTCCCCGTCACGAGCAGCACGGGCACTCCAAGCGGCGCGAGGAGCCGCTCGAACGTTCGCGCGTGCTGCTCGGCGAGGAGCTCGGTGGGCGCCATTAGCGCTGCCTGAAAGCCGTTCTCGATCGCGAGGAGCATCGCGAAAAGCGCGACGATCGTCTTGCCGCTCCCGACGTCACCCTGCAACAGCCGATGCATCCGCCGGTCGCTCACCATGTCCTTCACGATCTCGCGCGTGACGTGCACCTGCGCGTTCGTGAGCTCGTAGGGGAGCACCGCCTTGAGGCGCGACGTAAGGTCGCGCTTGTTCACGAAGCCGATCCCTTCGCGCGTCTCGCGGGCGAGGTCGCGCGCGCGACGATGGAGGATGTGAACGAAGAAGAGCTCCTCGAAGGCGAGACGCGACATTCCTCGCATCGCGTCGGCGATCGAGCGTGGGCGATGGACGAGGCGGAGCGCCTCGGGGAGCGGCGGCACGTTCGCGCGCTCGAGCGTGCGCGCGGGGAGATACTCGCCAATCAACGGAAGCAGCGCGTCGATATGTGCGTCGATCAGCGCGCGAATGACCTTGAACGACAGTCCTTCGGTTGCGGGATACACGGAGAGCACGCGCCCTTCCGTGATGCCGTCGGCCTCCGGCCCGAGATTCACCATCTCGCGTGGCTGCAGCTGGCGCCCATGAAAGAAGCGCACGGCGCCCGTGAGCAGGAGCTTGTCGTCCTTCTTGATCACGCGATCGAGATACGGCTGTCCCGGCCACGAGACCTCGATCATCGCGCTCTGGTCGCGGATCACCGCCTGGAAGATGCGGAGCCCTTTGCGCGTGGGGATCACGCCCTTCGAGATCACGGTGCCGAGCACCGTCACGTCCATCCCCGGCTCGGCGCTCGCGATCGGCGCGATGGTGCTCGCGTCCTCGTAGCGGTGAGGCACGTGAAAGAGCAGATCGCGTGCGACGATGATGCCGAGCTTTCGCAGCAGATCCGCGCGGTACGGGCCGACGCCCTTGAGATAGCCGACGCCGGTGCTCAGGCCGATCGCCGGACCCGCCGCGCGCGTGCTCACTCCGCGCCCAGCAGCTCCGCGGCGAACGATGCGGGGTCGAACGACACGAGATCGTCGGCCTGCTCGCCGACGCCGACGAACTTCACCGGCACATCGAGCGCTTCGTGCACCGCGACGACGATGCCGCCGCGCGCCGTGCCGTCGAGCTTCGTCACGACGAGTCCCGTCAGCGACACCGCGGCGCTGAACGCGCGCGCCTGCGCGATGGCGTTCTGGCCGATGGTGCCATCGAGGACGAGCAACGTCTCGTGCGGAGCGCCCGGAATGCGTTTGGCGATCACGGTGCCGACCTTGCGCAGCTCCGTCATCAGCCCGTCCTGCGTGTGCAGCCTGCCGGCCGTGTCGATGATGACGACGTCGATGCCGCGCGCGATGGCCGCATCGATTGCGGAAAAAGCGACCGATGCCGGATCCGCGCCCGGAACGCTGCCGACGAACTGCGCGCCTGCACGCGTCGCCCATACGCGGAGCTGATCGATCGCGCCGGCGCGATACGTGTCGCCCGCCGCGACCATCACCTTCTTTCCTTCACGCGTGAGCCGCGTCGCCAGCTTGCCGATGAACGTCGTCTTCCCCGCCCCGTTCACGCCCACCACGAGAACCACCGTTGGTGCGACGGTCGCGAACACGAGCGAGGGATCGCTGCGCCCCGCGCGAAGCGCCTTCTCGACGCCATCGCGAAGTGCGTCGTGAAAGTCACTCTCCGATTTCGCGAGCCCCTTCGAGGCGCGCCCCTCTACCTCGGCGACCAGGCGCAGCGTCACCGGCACACCGAAGTCCGCCTCGAGCAGCAGCTCCTCGAGCCGCTCGAGATTGCCGGCATTGACGCCGCCGCGCACGATGACGCCGACGTCGAGCAGCGCGACATCCTTGATCTTCTGCCAGAGCGAGCGCTTCGAGACATCGCCCTCGCGCCGCATGATTCTCGCCATTCGTACTCCTCTCGCCGCGGCTCCGCGCCGCGTGCGTCATCGCAATCCCATGTTTCGCCGCAGCAGCCACTCCGCGCAAAGCGCGCCGAGCAGCAGCAGATAGATCCAGTGATAGTCGCGCAGCCGCGGCTGATCGCCGAAGGGCGCAGCGCCGCCCACCGCGCCCGCCTTTACGTTCGCTCTGCGCGGCAGCAGCTCGCGCGTCGCATTCACGACGAGCAGCGACGTGCCGCCGCTCACGCGCGTCTCGTACGTTCCCGCATCGAGCGGCGCGCTTTCGGCCAGCGCACCCGGGCCGCCGAAGTGAAGCGCCAGCGTGTCGCTCCGAGCCTCGCCGCGCCTTCGCAACTCGACGCGCACGAGCGTGTCGCTCCCCGTGCCGCGCCTCCACCGAATCCGATCGCCCGCGCGAACGATCGCGTCCGCCGGCAGCGCCGCTCGTGGATCCGGCCGCTCCGCCGTCAGCCAATCAAATATACCGCCCCAGAGTGTCGCATACGCGTCGCCGCTCACGCCGCCGCGAAAGGCCCACCGCCACAGTCCCGAAGCGCCCACAGTCACCACGCGACGCCCACTTTCGCTCCCCGCGATCGCGACGCGCCGATCGCTGCTGCGCGCGGGTGCGGCAACGAGTCCGGTCCAATCGCCACGCACGCCGGGGCTCACACTGAGCGGTGCGAGGCTGTCCCACGGCACCCCGGTGAGCACCGAGGTGATCGGCGAGGCGGGCGCCGCAACCGGATACCACTCGCCGAGCGTGTCGGCCGACGGAGAATACAGAAGGAGCGATCCCTTCGTGAAGGCGCGTGGCGCACCGAAGAGCGCCGTGTCCCCGTGAAGAATCGCGAGTGGCGCCTCGGCGAGCGCCGCGCGCACTGACTGCTCGCTCACCGCCGCGAGCGAGCCGTCCTGTCGCCACGCGCCCTGCGCGACGCGATAGTACGCGCGCGTGGGAAGCGAGATAGCGCCGCGCAGCACCGGGATGAGGAAGCGTGCATCGAAGTCGGGCGACGTCGATGCGAGCACCGCACCCGCAGCCGGCGCGACCTGCACCGCCGTGGCGAGCGTATCGTTGCGCCGCTCGACATCTCCCTCGGCCGTGATCACCGCGGCGAGCGACAGGCTCCGCACCGCGCCGTCGATCTTCGCGCGCATCGTGAGCGTTCGCTCGAGGCCGGCGGTGAGCGAGTCGACCGGCATGGTCGCAACCACGTCGCTCCCGGCCTCGAGCGCGAGCGTCGCGCGCCCCAGCGCGAGATCTCCCGCGCGAACGGTCACGCGCACATCGAACGTGTCGCCCGCAACGACGGCGCGCGGGGCCTCGAGCCCGATCAATGCCACATCGATCGCGGGCGCATGCGCCAGCAGCTCGACGCGCGAGCCGGCGGGGAGCGAGGAGAGTGCGGTGGGATCATCGAGCTCGCCATCGGTCACGAGCACCAGCGGCCGCCCCACTGCGAGCGCGCGCTCGGCCAACGGCAGCGCGCGCGTCGCGACGTCTCGAGGCACGACGGGCGCGGAGCCACTGCGTGCGGAGTCACCCCATAGCAGAAGATCCGATGAGGCCAGGCGCGCGGTCGACACGGCACGTCGCCAAAGCGCGCTGTCGCCGCCGCGCAGCCAGCTCGCCGATGCGTCGAGCGCCGCGATCGCTGGCACCGCGCGTCGCGGGCCGGCAGGCGCATCGAGGAGCAGCGCGAGCATGATGAGCCAGGCAAGCGCGCGCAGCGCGGCGAGCGGCAGCGCGCGCCGGCGCTCGCCAGCCGCCGACCCCCGATACGACCACCACGCGAGTGCCGCCGCGATGAGCAGGGAAAGAAGCCAGGCGAGCATGGGAGAAACGTGACGCGCTGACGCGTGAGCGGAAAGCCGACTTACGCTTGCGCCTTGCCGAGGCTCGCGAGAAGAATCGTGAGCTGCGCGTCGAAGCGCGGGCGGTCGGCGGCCGCGAGCGGCGCGCCCGCACTCTTCTTCAGAGCGGTGGCTGGATCCTTCTGCGTGCCGTCGACGAGTAGCTCGAAGTGGAGATGCGGACCGGTCGCGAGGCCGGTCATGCCGACGTAGCCGATCGTTTGGCCGATCGTGACCACGCGTCCGGCGCGGATGCCGCTCGCGAAGGCGCGCAGATGTCCATACCGTGTAACCAGCCCGCTCCGGTGGCGAATCTCGATGAGATTTCCGTAGCCGCCTTTCGTCCCCGCGAAGTTCACCACGCCATCACCGATCGTTCGCACCGGCGTCCCCGCATTTGCGACGTAGTCGGTCCCCTGATGCTGGCGCCAGATGCCGAGTATCGGATGCTTGCGGAGCCCGAAGACGCTCGAGATGCGGCGAAAGGCAAGCGGCGCGCGAAGAAAGGCGGCCTGCATCGATCGCCCCGTCGCGTCGAAGTACGCGGCGCGGCCGTCGCCCTGATCGAAGCGCACGGTCTCGGTCGTCGTCCCCGAAAGCACCATGCGCGCGGCGAGCACGCGCCCGATCTTCGTCTGCCCGGCGGAGCCGATCATCCGCTCGAAGAGCACGCGGAACTGGTCGCCAGGCTGCAGCTCGCGGCTCATGTCGACGCGATACTCGAAGATGTCCGCGAGCGTCCACGCGAGCTCCGCGCGTGCGCCCTTCGGCAGGATCGTCGCGCTGTCATCGAGCGCCTGGTAGAGATTCTCGTCGATACGCCCGCTCACGACGAGCGTGTCCGTCACCCACGGGAGTCGTTCCTCGTTGCTCGTCCACGTCGAGTCGCCGGTGCGCCGCACGTGCAGCAGTCGGTCGGGCGCGAGCTGAAAGACTATTTCTCTCGGAGCGGCACCCGTGGAGTCCGAGCGCACCGTCACCGGCATCCCCGCCGGAATGCGCCGTGCATCGAGCCCGCTCGCCGCGCCCATCACCTTCGACATCGCGCTCGAGCTCACGCCGCGACGGGACAGCAGCGCCCCGATAGTCTCGCCGGAATGGAGGGTGTCACTCGTGGCCGCGAGCGAATCGGAATCGCCGGAGGCCGCTTGCAACGAGTCGATTTCGAGAGGATGCGGCGCGTCGAGCCAGGGCTTCGGCAAATCGACGTTGAGCGCCCACACAGCGAGCGCGAAGATGACCAGTGTGGTCACCGCGCGCGGTGTGGGTTTCTTCAATCCATCTGACGCCGGATGAAAGTCGGGATCTCCATGTCGTTCAGATCCTGAGCCTTCTCCGTCGACTGCGGAGTTGCGCCCGGCTGCTGCTGCGTGGAGCGCCGGGTTCCCTCGTTGGCCGCGGGACGCGGTGCGGGGACCGTGGTACGAAGCGGGCGCTGATTCGGGAACGGAATCACCGGCGTCTGCGACGCGTTCTTCTGCGACTCCATTGCGCTCGAGCCGGTACCGGTCACGACCCGGTCGAAGCCCGTGGCGATCACCGTGACGCGAATCTCGCCCTGCATCGCCGGCTCGTTCACCGCGCCGAAGATGATCTCGGCGTCGTCGCCCACGGCATCGTGCACGATTTCGTTGATCTGGTGCACCTCGCCCAACGTCAGATCGGTGCCGCCGGTGATGTTGACCAGCACGCCGGTCGCCCCCGAGATCGATACGTTGTCGAGCAGCGGCGACGAGATCGCCTGCTGTGCTGCTTCCGTCGCGCGATTCTCGCCGCGGCCGATACCCGTGCCCATGAGCGCCGAGCCGCCGCTCTGCATCACGGTGCGCACGTCGGCAAAGTCGACGTTAACGAGCCCGGTGACGCTGATGAGATTCGAGATGCCCTGCGTCGCGTGAAGCAGAACCTCGTCGGCCTTCTTGAGAGCATCGCCGAAGGGAATTCCCTTCCCCACCACAGCGAGCAGACGCTCGTTCGGCACCACGATCATCGTGTCGACGTGCTTCCGCATCTCGGCGATTCCCATTTCCGCCTGACGCATGCGCTTCCGCCCCTCGAAGAGGAACGGCTTGGTCACGATGCCGACGCAGAGAGCGCCCGCCTCGCGAGCCATTTCGCAGACGATCGGAGCCGCGCCCGTTCCGGTGCCGCCGCCCATGCCGCAGGTGACGAACACGAGGTCCGCGCCCGAGAGCACACGAAGGACTTCGTCGCGATTCTCCTCGACGGCCTGGCGACCGATTTCCGGCCGCGCGCCTGCGCCGAGTCCGCGGGTGAGCTTCTTCCCGATCTGGATCTTGACGTCCGACTTCGAGCTGAGCAGCGCCTGCGCATCCGTATTCACCGAGATGAACTCGACGCCCTCCAGATGCTCCTCGATCATTCGATTGACTGCGTTGCCGCCGCCGCCGCCAACGCCGACAACCTTCATCCTGGCGTTCTGCGAGGTGTTCTCCTCGAACTCGAAGATCATGGCGGGGAGGACTCCAGGAAGTGGAAGATCCTGCAAGCGAACGGAGGCGCTGCGGGGCGTTTGTGCGGACGAATGAGACCGAGTGTGCGGGCCGCTCTAAAAGCTGGGGTGAATATAGTGCACCCGATCGATTAACACACCACCAAATAACGGTTATTTCCGTGTGGATAACTCAATTCCGTAAGGATTCGAATCGTCTAGAAAAAATCCTGCAGCCATGTCTTGACACGCTGTGCGATTTTGTCCATCCCCGGCGACCCCATCGCCTTACGCTTTCCTGCCGCCGCCGAGCCTGCAGCGCCGAGCGACATGCGGTGCGCACCGAAGAGCGCGAGCCCGACCGCCGTGGAAAACCTCGGCGCCTCGACCGCGTCGCTCAACCCGCCGACGCTCGCTGCCGGTGACCCGACACGAGCTCCCGTTCCGAACACATCGCTCGCCAGCTCGGCCGCTCCCTCGATCGCCGACGCGCCGCCGGTGAGCACCACGCCCGCCGCCAGCCGCCCCGCGAAGCCCGAGTTCGTGATCTGCTGATTCACGAGTCCGAAGATCTCGTCCATCCGCTGGTGAATGATGTGCGCCAGCAGCTCGCGCTTGATCTCACGATCCCCCTGCGCCACGGTGCTGGGCAGATTGATCACCTCATCGGAGCGTTCGTAGATCGGCTCGTACGCGCACCCGTACTTTTCCTTGAGACGCTCCGCGTCGGCCTGCGTGACACCTATTCCGTGAACGATGTCGCTGGTCACGTGCGCGCCGCCGTACGGGATGGTGCCGAGGAAGCGGATCTTCTCCTCGTGGAAGATCGCGAGGTCGGTCGTGCCTGCACCCATCTCGATGAGCGCGACGCCCAGCTCCTTCTCCTCATCGGTGACGACGGCGAAGGAGCTCGCGAGCGGCTCGAGCACGAGCTCACGCACCTTGTAGCCGGCGCGCTCGATCGACTTGCGCAGGTTGAGCGCTGGCGACGAGCCGATCGTGACGAGGTACATCTCGGTCTCGAGGCGCATGCCGCTCATGCCGACCGGATCGCGAATCCCCGCGTTCCTGTCGACGCGATACTCCTGCGGGATCGCATGGAGCAGCTCGCGGTCCGTCGGGATTGGCTGGGTGCGCGCGACCTCGTTCGCGCGCTCGATGTCGGAGCGCGTCACCTCATCGCCGTTCACCGCCACCACGCCCGAGCTGTTCATCGCCTCGACGTGCTCGCCCGCGATACCCGCATACACGCCATCCACCTCCACGCCGGCCATTCGCTCGGCCTCGCGCACCGCCTTCTGAATGGATTGTGTAGTCTCCTTGATGTCGGAAACGACGCCGCGGCGCATTCCCGCGGTGCGCGCGTTGCCGACGCCGAGGATCTTGAGCGAGCCGTTGAGCGAGTCACCGACCGCTTCGGCGATGATAGCGGTGGTGCGCGAGGTGCCTATGTCGAGGCCGGCGACCAATCGTTCGGGATTCATTGCGTCCTGGCGATGACCTGATCACGAAAGCGCAGATCGAGCTCGGTCACGCGCGCCTTGCGGCGGGCGAGATCGGCCTCGACGGGGATGATGTCGGCAAGCCGCTGCGCGGTGATGCTCGCGAGCGCGCGAACCTGAGCAGAGGAGAGTGTGAGTGCGATGTCTGTACCTCCCGTTCTCCGAATGTCGCTGATCTCACCGAAGAGCGCAGGGCTCACGCTCCGGACGTTAGCGAGCAAATGCAGGAGCACGGTGTCCGCCCTGGCGAGCACCGGAAGATCGATGGCGATTCGACTCGGATCTATCGGGAGAAAGCGACCATCGGCGTCGACCGCACGCAAGCCTCCCGCGGCAGAGACGAACGCGACCGGCAAATTTTCTGTCACGTGAACGACGAGCGTGCCGGGAAGATTTCGATCGATCGACACCGATTTTACCTGCGGATGCGTCTTCACGCGGCGTTCCAGCTCATGCAGATCGGTCCACACATTCGTGGTGGTGTCGACGCGAAGCCGCTTGAGCACATCCTCTGGCGGAAGGTAGCGCTGCCCGCTCACCTCGACGTGACGCACGCGAAAGAAATCGAGATGCGAGAGGGCGCGCGGTCCCCACCAGGGCGTCGCGATCAGCACGACGATCACGGCCGCGACTCCCGCAGCGCGCCAGCGAATCGACCGGAGGATCGCGATGAGAGGCGTCATCGCGACGCCGAGAGGAGAGCGAGGAGCTCGGGCCCAGTCCGGGTGATGTCGCCCGCGCCGAGCGTGATGACGACGTCGCCGGGCTCGGTGCCGGCAGCGAGTGCGGCCGCGAGGGCGGCGCGCTCGCCGCGCCACGTCAGCGGCTGCCCGGCATCGCTGGCCGCGCGTTCTATCAACGCAGCCGAGACACCAGCGATGGGCCTCTCGCGCGCGCCGTAGATCTCGGTGAGATAGATGTTGTCCGCGCCCGCGAGCGCCCCGCCGAAGTCGCTCGCGAAGTCGCGCGTGCGCGAATACAGATGCGGCTGGAAGGCGGCCACGATCCTGCGGCCGGGATACGCGGCGCGCGCGGCAGCGAGCGTTGCACGAATCTCCGTGGGATGGTGCGCGTAGTCGTCGATGACGGAGACGCCGCGCACTTCCCCGAGTCGCTGGAATCGCCGCTCGACGCCACCGAAGGCCGCGAGCCCCGGCGCCATGTCCGCGAGTGGAACGCCGAGCGCGTTCCCGCTGCCGAGCGCGGCGAGGGCGTTCAGCACGTTGTGGCGCCCCGGCACTCGAAGACGGATCTCGGCGCTCTCCGAACCATCGAGCACTGCGGTGAACGCTGTGCCCCCGCCTTCGCTGCGAAGATCGATCGCGACGAGCCGTGCGTCGGGGGATGAGATGCCGTAGCGCACGATCACCGCCGTCGGCGGCACGTCGATCGAAGCGGCCCCCGCATCGTCGGCGCAGAGGACGATCGCCCGCGCGCGCGACGCGAATTGCGCGAAGGCGCCGCGAATGTCATCGAGATCGGCGTAGATGTCGAGATGGTCTGCCTCGACATTGGTGATCGTGGCGACGGTGGGCGTGAGCGCGAGGAAGGAGCGGTCGTACTCGTCCGCCTCGACCACGAAGAGCTCGTCGCCGCCGGCGCTGAGGTTGCCGCCCCATGTTGCGACACGGCCACCGACGATGCCGGTCGGATTTCTTTCCGCGGCTGCGAGCGCCTCCGTGGTCATCACCGTCGTCGTCGTCTTCCCGTGCGTGCCCGCAATACAGATCGTCTTCCCGAGCGCGACCGCCCCCGCGAGCGCCTCAGCGCGACGGATCACGGGGATGCCGAGCTCGCGCGCGCGTGCGAGCTCGGGATGATCCCTGGGCATCGCCGAGGTGGCGACCACGGACTGAACGCCTGCGACGTGCGCGGGATCGTGTCGCGGTTGAACGATGATGCCGAGCTGCTCGAGCGCGGTATTTTCGCCTGGGTTGGCATCGCAGCCGGTGACGCCGATTCCTCGCCGAGCGAGCAGCTCGGCGAGCGCGCTCATCCCTGCGCCGGCGATGCCGACGAAGTGGACGGGACGGGGATCCTGTGCGTCGAAAAATGTCATGCGGCGTCCGCAATATAGCGCGGACGGGATGACCGGCTCAAGTGTCAACCGACTTGAGCTGAGCTATCGTAAGTACCCAAGTGGCAATGCGCTCCGCAGCATCGGGCCGACCTCGCGAGTTAGCGAGCTCGGCCATGGATGACAGCTGTTTCGGCGCCGAGAGCAATCGTGTGAGCGCATCGCCCAGCACCGTCGCGGTAAGCGTAGACTGCTCGAGCATCAGCGCGGCGCCGGCGGCCTGGAGCGCGCGCGCGTTGGCGCGTTGATGGTCGGCCGCGGCCGTTGGCAGCGGCACCAGTATCGACGGAATTCCCCACGCGCATAGCTCGGCCACGGTGAGCGCGCCGGCGCGCGTGAGCGCGAGATCTGCAGCGGCGTACGCGCCCTGAATCGGCGCGAGATAGGGACGCACGCGCACGCTCGGCGATTCGTACTTCGCGTAGGCGTCGTACCACCCCTTCCCCGTCGCCCAGATCAGAAAGCGTCCGGACGGCAGCCCTGCTTCGAGCATCGACGCGATCGCATCGTTGAGCGGGCGCGCGCCCTGACTTCCGCCGAAGGCGAGCAGCACTTGACCGCCTTTTGCGGGGAAGCCCCACTCCACGCGCGCCTGCTCGCGCGAGGGTAGCGGCACCGGGGGCGGCTCGATCGGATTTCCGCTGTCGAACAGTTGCGTATGCGCGCCGGGGCGAAGCTGCGCGCGCGCTTCGGGATAGCCGAGGTAGACGGCGGCGGCGCGGCGCGCGAAGAAGCGCGTGGTGATACCGGGAACGGAGTTCTGCTCCTGCAGCTGAATCTGAATCCCGTGGGTGCGCGCGAAGGCGAGTGCCGCTCCGGATGCGTAGCCGCCGGTGCCGATCACCGTCGCCGGCGGATGCGCGCGATTCTCCCGCGCGAGTGCGCGCCACGCGCTCTCGAAGCCGCGCACGGTGCGCCAGCTCCGCCACGGCTGCTGCCGATAGATCGGATGGAGATCGAGCAAGAGATGATCGAACTCCGTTTTCGGAAGGACGTCGCGCTCGATGCCGCGCAGTGCACCGACGAAAAACGGCTCGACGTTGGGCGCGAGCTTGACGAGCGCGCGCGCGATCGCGAGGCCGGGGTAGAGATGCCCGCCCGTGCCGCCGCCGGCGAACATCACGCGGACGGTCACGCCGCCGCGCGCTCGAGAGGATTGGTCGCGTGCTCGCCGACGACGCGCTCGCGCGTGCTCGCGATGTTCACGAGGATCCCGGTCATCAGAATCGACATGACGAGATTCGTTCTGCCGAAGCTCACGAACGGAAGCGTCAGCCCGGTGGTAGGCAGCAGCCCGATCACGACGCCGAGATGCAGGAATGCGGTGCTCACCGTCATGAAGGTGATCCCGATCGCGAGCAGCTGCTGGAACGTCGTGCGCGCCTGCTTCGCGATCCTGAAGCCGATCCATCCGTAGGCGACGAACACCAGCGTGATGAAGAGGATGCCGAGGAATCCCCATTCTTCGCCGATGTTCGCGCCGATGAAGTCGTTGTACGGAAACGGAACGAAGCCGAGCTGCTGTCGCCCCATACCGAAGCCCACGCCGAACAATCCTCCGGATCCAACGGCGATCAGCGACTGCTTGAGCTGGTAGCCCGCCTGCACGGGCGCGTCACCGGGATTCAGGAAGCTCGTCATGCGCAGCAAGGCGTATTGCATTTTCTCGACTTCGCGCCAAAGCAGCGGAATGGCGATGACGCCGAGGAAAACGACATGGCCAATGCGCACGCCACCCGCGAAGAGCATGATCCCCATGATCAGCGTGAAGGTCATGGCCATCGAGAGATCGGGCTCGAGGATGACGAGGATGTTGAGCAGTGCGAGAATGAGCACGAACGGGAGCAGCCCCTTCGTCAGTCGGCGCAGCTTGTCGCCCTTCTTCACGATGAGCATCGCGGTCCAGATGATGACCGCGAGCTTCGCGAACTCCGAGGACTGGAAGAGAAATCCGATATTCACCCACCGCCGTGATCCGTGGAAGCGCGGCGCGATCGAGTTCGGCACCGGCAGGACGGGGATGAGCAGGAGCACGATCGCCACGATGAGGATCGGCCACGCCCACCCTCTCCATCGTTCGGCGTCCACCTTCGCGGCGATGGCGAAGAGCACGACCCCGATCCCGACTCCGGAGAGCTGGCGAAGGAGATAGAAGCTGTTGGCATGCTGCTCGCGCACTGCGGCCAGCGCGCTCGCGCTGTAGAGCACCGCGAGACCGAAGGCGAGAATGACGCCAGTCGTGATGATGAGCGCGCGCGCCTCGAGCGTCATCCGCCAACGCTCGCGGATGGCGGGCGGCGACGAGCTCACGCCACGCCGGCGAGGCGCCGGAACGCCGCGCCGCGCTCTTCGTAGTTGCGGAACATGTCGTAGCTCGAGCACGCGGGCGACAGGAGCACCACGTCGCCGGGCTTCGCGACCGCACGCGCGCGCGCCACGACTTCAGCGAAATCGTTGCCCAGACGCTCGACTCGAACGACGCCCTCGAGATCCTCCTCGATGATCGGCGCGGCCTCGCCATACGCCAGCACCACGCGCACGTGCTTCTTCAGCCCATCCGCGAGCGACGTGTACGGCTCGCCCTTGTGCCGGCCGCCGAGCAGGAGAATCGTCGGCCGCGTCATCCCGTCGATCGCGACCTGTGTCGAGCTGATATTCGTCGCCTTCGAGTCGTTGATCCAGAGCACACCCGCCCGCTCGCCGGCGAGCTCGAGGCGATGCGGCGGCGCGCGGAAGGAGCGGAGGCTATCGGCTATACGCGCGAGTGAGCCGCGCGTGGCGTGCGCGGGGTCAGCCGCAATCACCGCGAGCGACGCAGCCATCGCGTTCATCACATTGTGGTTGCCGAGCAGCGGCAGCTCCTCACGCGCCAGGATCTTCACGCCATTCCAGCGAAGCTCGCCGTCCGTGAACGTCATCTCGGCGCCGGCGCTCGTGATTCCGAATCCGTGATGCATGCCCGGTACGCCGGCGGCCATCGCGAGCACCAGATCGTCATCGGTGTTGAGCACCCAGGACGACGTCTCGTTCGCATTTCGAAAGAGAAGCGCCTTGTCGGCGTAATATTCGTCGGCACTCGCGTACCGGTCGAGATGATCCGGCGAGAGATTCGTGAGCACGCCGACGGTCGGGTCCACGCTCGGCGTGTCGTGCAGCTGGAACGACGAGAGCTCGAGCGCGATCCAGTCGGGACGATCGTCGCGAAGCGCGATCTCGGTGAGCGGCGTACCGATATTTCCGGCATCGGCGACGCGCTTGCCGAGCGTGCGCAGGAGATGGCCGATGAGCGCAGTGGTCGTCGTCTTCCCGTTCGTGCCGGTGACGGCGACGTAGCACGTGCCGTCGAGCGCACGCAGCGCGACTTCGATCTCGCTCACGATCGGAACGCCCGCAGCGCGTGCGGCCTCGAGCGGCGGTGCTTCGGGCGGCACGCCGGGGCTCACGACCACTACGACGGCACGCGCGATGCGCTCGAGATCGTGCGAGCCCGCGACGGCCTCGATCCCTCCTGCCGCATTCAGCTTCGCAGCGCCAGCGGTCGCAGTTGCGTCGCTGCTGCCATCCGATGCGTACACGTGCACCCCGTGCCGGGCCAGCAGGAGCGATGCGGCCACGCCGCTCCGCCCGAGGCCGATGATCGCGGCCTCACTCGCCTTCCACTCGGCGGGAATCATCTGAGCTTGAGCGTGCTCAGCGCGACGAGCGCGGAGAGAATTCCGAGAATCCAGAAGCGCACCACCACCTGCGACTCCTGCCATCCCTTGAGCTCGAAGTGATGGTGCAGCGGTGCTCGCAGAAATATTCGGTGAGCCTTCGCGTAGTCGAAGCCGTACTTCCGCCGCCGGTACTTGAATACCGTGCGCTGGATGATCACCGAAACCGTCTCGGCCGCGAACACCGCGCCAACTAGCAGGAGAAGAAACTCCGACTTGAGCAGAATTGCGACAGCGCCGAGCGCGCCACCGAGGGCGAGCGAGCCGGTGTCTCCCATGAAGACCTCGGCGGGGTGCGTGTTGTACCAGAGGAAGCCGATGAGCGAGCCGACCAGCGCGCTGCAGAACACAGTGAGCTCACCGGAGCCCCGGAGGTAATAGATCTGCAAATACTGGCTCGCATCGAAGCGGCCGATGAGATAGGCGAAGATCGCGAAGGTCGCGAAGGAGATCGCGGCGAGCCCGGTTGCGAGTCCATCGAGTCCATCGGTGAGATTCACCGCGTTGCTCGTGCCCGTGAGCACGAACGCGACCCACGGCACGTAGAGCCACGCAAAGACGGGTACGACGAGCACGTACTTGTAGAAGGGAATCGTGGTCGACGCGCCGGGAAGGTTCGAGAGCGGCGAGAGCCAGAGCGCGAGCCCGAGGGCGATTCCGAGCGTGATCTGTCCGACGAGCTTGTAGCGCTCGACGAGCCCCTCATTCTTCTTCCCTTCCCGCTGCTGTTTGAGCTTGAGGTAGTCGTCGACGAAGCCGATGCACCCCATCCACGCCGTCGCGATCACCGCGATCCAGACGTAGCGGTTGTTGAGGCGCATCCAGAGCAGCGTCGCAACGAGTCCCGCGATGAGAAAGACCACGCCGCCCATCGTCGGCGTGCTCGACTTTTCCTGGTGGCTGTCGGGGGTTCCGGCGCGGATCACCTGGCGCACCTTCATCGCGCGCAGCCGCCGGATTACGAACGGGCCGACGACGAACGCCAGCAACAGCCCCGTCACCGCAGCGCCGGCGGATCGGAAGGTGATGTAGTTGAAGACGTTGAAGATGATGCAGAGTCGGCAGCTGCCGACGAGTGGAGTGAAGAGATGGTAGAGCACTAACGATTGGCCCACTCGGTGAGAGGTGGAACGAGACGCTCGAGCTTCACGCCGCGCGACGCTTTGAGAAGGATGACGGCATCGGGCGCCAGGCGAGGCTCGAGCGCCTTCCACAGCTCATCGACGTCCGCGGCCACGACGACGCGCGCATCGCGCGAGCCTACCACGCGAAGCGCCTCGCCAATCTCGCCCATTCCGGCCACAATCTCCACCGGCGATGCCAATGCCGCGCGCGCCACCTCCTCGTGGAGGCGGCTCGCGTGCGCGCCGAGCTCGCGCATCGTGCCGAGCACGGCGACGCGCTGACGGCCGGCGCCGGTCGCGGCGAGGACATCGATCGCGGCGCGCATCGAAGCGGGGCTGGCGTTGTACGCATCATTGATGAGCGTCGCCTTCCCCTTTCCGAGCGGACCCACGTCCATGCGCATCGACGGGAAGGTCGCGCGCGCCATTCCCCGCGCGGCGTCCTCCATCGGAAGCCCGAGCTCGCGCGCGACGGCGAGGGCGAGCATCGCATTGCGCAGGTTGTGGGCGCCGCGGGCGGGAGGGCGAACGGTGGCGCCATCGACTTCCAACTCACCGAGTCCCTCGGCGCTCACCGACCACTTTGTGGCGCGCATGTCCCCCGAGTCGAGTCCGGCGCTCACGACGCGCGCCGCTCGTCCCCGGGCCGCCACAGCGATCTCCGGCTGCGAGGCGGGGACGATCGCCACCGTCGCGCCGACGAAGAGCTCCGACTCCTCGCGCATTACGCCCTCGAGACTCCCGAGTCCCTCGAGATGCTCCTCCGAGATGCTGGTCATCACGACGAGATCCGCCTCGACGATCGCGCGGAGCCGCGCCATCTCGCCGGGGACGTTCATCCCCATCTCGACCACTGCGACCTCCGCGTCGTCGGGCATCGCGAGGAGCGTGAGTGGCACTCCGATCAGGTTGTTCAGGTTCCCCGTCGTCGCATGCACGGCGAGCGTCGCTTCGAGCGTCGCGCGGATCAGCTCCTTCGTGGTCGTCTTGCCATTCGAGCCACCCACGCCGATCACCGTGCCGCTCCACGCGCGGCGGCGATAGCGTGCGAGCGCGCCCAGGGCGACGAGTGTGTCCTCGACGGTGAATGCCGGCACGCCAAGTCCCGTCGTGCGTCCCGGTCGCGAAACGATCACCGCCGTGGCGCCGAGCTCGATTGCCTCGCGGAGAAAGTCGTGTCCGTCGAAGTGCTCGCCGACCAGCGCGAGGAAGCAGTCGCCCGGCGTGATGCGGCGCGTATCCGTCGTGATGCGTGCGATCGGGCGGTCGTCGCGCGGGATCGCGCCCGTGAGCTCATCGCGCAGCGCGTCGGCGATGCGCGCGACGGTCCAGAAAGCGCGCACCGTCATGATGCGGACAGCTCTGCCACAATCTCCTTTTCATCGAACGGATACGAGATGGTGCCTCGTATCTGATAGGTCTCGTGTCCCTTCCCGGCGAGCAGCACGACATCCTCGGTGCTCGCGAGCTCGAGCGCACGCTTGATCGCCTCGCGCCTGTCCTCGATGATCTCGTGATTCGCGAGCCGCATTCCGCGTTCGATGTCTTCGAGTATCGCGGCCGGCTCCTCCGTACGCGGATTGTCGCTCGTCGCGATCGCGAAGTCCGCCCCCTGCTCGGCGATCGCCCCCATGAGCGGTCGCTTACCGCGATCGCGATCACCGCCGGCGCCGAAGATCACGAACAGCTTCTTGCGTGCGAACGGGCGCACCGCCGCCAGCGAGCGCTCGAGCGCGTCCGGCGTGTGCGCGTAGTCGCGGAGCACGGTCGGCCGCTCGTGGATGACTTCGAGCCTTCCCGCCACCTGCGGCACAGTGCGCAGCCGGGCGGCGATCGCCGACAGCGTCATGCCGAGATGCCACGCTGCCGCCGCGGCACCAAGCGCGTTGCTGATGTTGAAGTCGCCGATGAGCGGCAGCTGCAGCGCGTGGCGCTGATTGTCGGCGACGAGCAGCCACTCGCTGCCGCGCGGATGGAAGAGCACCGACTCCGCGCGCACCATCGCGTCGGGACTGCGGCCGAACGTGATGAGGTGATTCGCCTGCGGCAGCGTCTCCCACACCTTGTCGTCGAGATTGACGACGGCCGCGCCGCGCGAGCCGAGCTGCGCGATCAGCTTCGATTTTGCCAGCAGATACGCTTCCATCGTCTCGTGGTAGTCGAGATGATCGCGCGTGAGATTGGTGAACACCCCAGCCTCGAACACCAGAGTTTCGGCTCGCTTCTGATCGAGGCTGTGCGAGGAGAGCTCCATCGCCACCGTGCGCGCACCGCGGTCGACCAGGGCCCGCAGCGCGCGCTGCAGCTCGACGGGGCCCGGCGTCGTGAGCGACGCGCCTCCGCCCACCGGCACGCCTTCGCTGCCGAGGAGGATGCCAAGCGTGCCGATCGAAGCGCTGCGGGCGTCGGGCTTGTCGAGCAGATGGCGCAGAATGCCGACGACGGTCGTCTTTCCGTTCGTGCCTGTGACCGCGAGCAGCCGCAGCTTCTTCGCGGGATCGTCGAACGCGGCCGATGCAGCGATGGCCGCCGCCCGCCGTCCCTCGCGTACGACGATCGACGGAAGGCTCGTGCGCCCCGGATCCTCGACGATCGCCGCCGCCGCACCGGATGCCTCGGCCTGCGGAAGGAAGTCGTGGCCGTCGCGCGCAGAACCGTGCACCGCGATGAACAGTCCGTTCGCGGCGACGCGCCTGCTGTCGTCGGTCACGTCGGCGACCTGCTCGGGAAGCGTGCCCGTAGCCTCGACGAGGAGTCCGTCGTGCTTGAGCGAGGCGACGATGCGCTCGACGGGAATGGAGCTCACTGCGCTGCGCTCACTCGCACGAGCGACCCGCTCTGCGCCATCGCTCCCGCGGCCGGCGCCGTCGTGCGCGCGGAGCCGAAACCATCGAGCTGGACGTTGAAGCCGGCGCGATGGAGCGCGAACGTCGCGGCGCGCACGGAGAGCCCGCGCACGTCGGGGACCGTGCGCGGCGCGGCCGCGACGACGGGGGCGCGGCGCGCGTGGCCGAGGTCGAAAATGGTGGGTGGCAGCGTGTCGTCGTCATCGTCGAGCGTTGCGCGAGCCAAGCTGTCCGCGAGTGGCTCGAGCGAATCGCGCGAAGTGGCGAGCGTGCCGCGATCGAGCGATGCGTCGCGCGCCGCCAGCGCCGCCTGAAGCACGATCTTCGAAACGGGAGCGGCCGTCTTGCCGCCGAAGATGTCGCCCTTGGGATTGTTCAGCTTCACGAGGATCACGTATTGCGGCGCCTCGGCCGGAAAGACGGAGACGAACGACGCCGTGTACGCGCCCGCGCCGTAGCCGTGCTTACCAACCGTGCGTCGCGACGTGCCACTCTTCCCTCCCACATCGAAGTTGAGCATCGCTGCCTCGGTGCTCGTACCGCCCGTGACGACGCCGACGAGCATCCGCCGTACCACCGCTGCGACCGTCGGGTCCATCACGCGCCGCAACACGCGCGGTTCATGATGATAGCGAACCTTCCCATCCGGTGCGCGAATCTCCCGAATCAGCGCGGGCTCGAGCATCAATCCTCCATTCGCGATCGGCACATACGCGGCCGCGAGCTGGAGGGGCGTCACCGCGATCTCGTAGCCCATCGACAGCGAGGCAGGCGACAGCCTGGACCATTCCTTCGGGAGTCTGAGCGTCCCGGCGGCTTCCGCGGGATACGGCAGCCCGGACGGCATTCCGAACCCGAAGTCGCGCAGAGCGTCGTATTTCTCGCGATCCGAGAAGCGCGAGGTGAACTTGACGATGCCGATGTTGCTCGAGTATCGGATGACATCGGAGAGCGACATCTGTGGCTTCTTGTGCTCATCGGTGATCGTGCGGCCATCGAGCACGTACACGCCGTTCTCGGTATTCATGATCTCGTCCGGCTTCGCGCGTCCGAGCTGCAGCAGGCGCGAGACCATGAGCGGCTTGAGCGTCGATCCGGGCTCGAACGGTTCGCTCACCGCCGGGCTCCCCGACGATTTCGGATCGTTGCGCCGGCTCGCCATCGCGCGAATCTCGCCGTCGTGCGGATCGATGATCACGATGTCGCCGCCATCGGCACCCGTACCCGCGAGCGCATCCGCGAGCGCCCGCTCGGAGATCTCCTGGAGCGACTGGTTGATCGTGAGCACCACGGCGTCGCCTGCCTCGGGCACGTCGTCATCGGGCGCGTCGATGCGCGCGCCGCGCGAATCGCGAGCGAGACGCGCGACTCGCTCCTCCCCGCGCAGCAGCGAGTCGAGCGTGAGCTCGAGCCCATCGACAGCGACGCCGCGCGCATCGACGACTCCAACGAGCCGGCGCATCGCCGCGCGCTGCGTATAGACGCGCTCCACACCCGCGTCGGAGTACACTCCGCGCATGCGTGTCACCGCGGCCGCGTCGCCGGGCTGATACGCGCCGGGAAGCTCCACCCACGCGCGATGCTGGTCCGTCGCCCGTGACACCCACGCGCGCGGAACACCGAGCTTCGCGAGCGCACGCCCGGTGGCCGCGCGATCCTTGAGCTCCTTGGGCGCGACGCGCAGCCGCACCGTGGGTCGGCTCTGCGCGATCGGCACCTCGCTCACATCGAAGATGTCGCCGCGCGCCGCCGGAACATCGGCCGCCGCGAACTGCTGCCGCTCCGCCTTGTGCCGCCAGAGCTTCGCTTGCCAGAGCTGCACCTGCGCGGCGCGCAGCACGAGCGCGAGCGCGAAGAGCGCGAGCGATCCGTGCACGAGCTGCAGCCGGGAGGGGCGCGTCATGGCGCGCTCGCCGCCGCCACGCGCGGACGCGTGAGGATCACGAGCTGCGTGTCGTTCGGCACGTGCATGTCGAGACGTTTCTCCACGACGGCGGCGAGCGAGCTTCTGCTCACGAGGTCGCGGATGTCGCTGCGCAGCTGCGCGCGCTGGGACTGGAGCTGAAGCCGCTGCTGCTCGAGCGCGAGCAGCGCCTTCGCCTGCGCATGGCCCTCAGCGCGTCGCCAGATCACCGCCGCGCCGACGAGTACGAAGGCCAGGAGCGCGAGTGCGACCCAAGTGCGCCCGCGCCCGCGCGACGCTACGCGGCGCGCCGCCATGCCCGAAGCCGCGCGCTGCGCGAACGCGGATTGGTCGAGAGCTCTCGTTCACTCGCGGTGATCGCCTTGCGATGCACGCTGTCGCCGAGCGAGACCGCTCCGCAGATGCAGAGCGGCTGGCGCGGAGGACAGGTGCACGGATTGCTCCAGTCGCGAAAGGCGTGCTTCACGACGCGGTCCTCGCCGGAGTGATAGGCGATCACGACGATCGCTCCGCCCGGCGTCAGTCGATCGCGAAGCGCAGGGAGCGCGCGCTCGAGCGCTCCGAGCTCGTCGTTCACCTCGATGCGAATCGCCTGAAAGATCCTCGCGAAGTCTCCGGGCCCACTGCGAGGTCCGAGCGCGCCGCGAATCGCGTTCACGAGATGATCGCTCGTCGCAAAGGGCACCGTCGCGCGCCGCTTGACTATTTCCCGCGCGAGCCGGGGCGCCTTGCGCTCATCGGCATACTCACGGAAGAGATGCATCAGCTGTTGATCCGGCGCCTCGTTCAACAGCTCCGCCGCGCTCTGCTTCGCATCGCTTCCCATTCGCATGTCGAGCAGCGCACCCTCGCGAAAGGAAAAGCCGCGCGTCTGATCGTCGAGCTGATGCGACGACACACCGAGGTCTAGCAGGACGCCGTCGAATAGCTCTCCACGCAGCTCGACGATCGACTCCAACTCCGAGAAGTTGCCGAGGAAGGGCCGAAATTTTCCGGAGCGCTCGTGGTCCGCGAGCTGCGCACGCGCCTCGGCTATGGCGCGCGGGTCGCGATCGATCGCCGTGACGCTCGCACCCTGGGTGAGCAGCAGATGCGAGTGTCCGCCGCCGCCGAGTGTGCCGTCGAGCACCGAGTGCGCGCCCGCGAGCAGGGTCGCGACTTCGGCGGCGAGTACGGGGATGTGATACGCGTCCGGCGCGAGCGAAATCATGGTGGGATTTTACCATCCGGCGAGCGCTTGCGCTCCATTCGCGAGGCGGAAAACAGCGAAGGGCCCGCCAGCGGCGAGCCCTTCGTGTTCGACGCCGGAGCGACAGCGCTACTTACAGAATTTCTTCACTTGGCCATCCACAGCAGGCCCGTACTGGCCGAGCGCCGCGAGCAGCTGCTGCGCCGTTTTGGGATCGATCGAGCCGCCGGCCGCGATGTCGATCTGCGCCGTGAGGAACGAGCTCTGAGCGAGCTTCGCGAGCTCGCACGTCTTTTTACCCTGATTGTCGCGAATCGCCGCGTCACCGACTTTGAACGCCGATACGCCAAGCACGAACTTGGCAGCAGGACTCGGCGAAATGCTGTCGGAAGTCGCGAGAATCACGGCCGCTTTCTGAAACGCATCGCGTCGGATGGCGAGACTGTCCGACGTGGAGATCACCTGGGCTGACGCATCCTTGTAGGCCTTGTTTCCAAGCACGAGGAGGAATTGACCAACGGTCGACTTGTCCTCACCGGCGGCCACGGCCTGTTTGAGTGTGCCGATGGCGCTGTCGGGCTGATTGAGATCGATTTGAGCCTGAGCGATGCGGAGGTAGCCATGCTCGGTCTTCGGATCGAGCTTGACTGCGGTCTGCGCGGCGGCGAGCGACTGCGGGAGCTGTCCCGCGAGCCGAAGCGTCTGTGCGTAGAGCGACCAGAGTGCCGCATTGTTCTTGAACTTCGCCACGCCCTGCGCAGCCGTCGCCGAGGACTTCTGCGGATCGTTCGCCGACGCATAGCACGCCGACTGGCGCAGGAAGAAGGTCGTGTCGGCCGCTGCCGTATCTGCCTTGATCATCTGCTCACCGGCGGCCGTCGCCTCGGCGCAATCCTTCGTGGCCAGCAGAATCAGATACTTGAGGTGAACGAGATCCGGATCGCCCGGATTCGAGTCGACGGCGGCGATGATGATCGGCTTGGCTGCGGCCGCCTGGCCGCTCTGTCCGATCTTGTTCACGACCGTGGATACGAGCTGCACGTCCTTCGGATACGACGCGATCAGCTTCGTCCACGCTTCGACGGCGTGATTCAAGTCGTTCTTCTGCGCATAGGCATCGCCGAGCATGATCAGCGCGGGACGGCTGCGCGGATCGATCGCGGTCACCTGCTTGGCAACTGCGATCACGGAGTCGGGGGAGGCGCCCTGCTTGAGCAACGCGTTGGCGAGACAGACGCGGCCGATCGACGACTGCGGATACGCCACGATCGAGGCCTTGGCGGCTGTAATCGCGCCCGCGGCATCGCCGCCGCCGAGCTTGGTCTCGCACGTGCGCTCGTCCGGAAGCTCCTTGCGAACATCGAGTATCGACTTCGAGATCATCGCCGCGATATCGCCGAGCTTGTTGCCGGTGGCAGTCGGAAGCGGCTGCACCATGCTGTTGTCGCGGGCGAGGACGAGACGGGCATTCGACGTGTAGCCGGTGGCCGACTTGGTCACGGTCCCATCGACGTAGAAATCGGCGCGAAGCGAAGTGGCGAGCAGGCGCGAAGTAATCGCATCCGGCATGCTGTCGCACGGGAAGCCGGACGCCTCGAGATTGGCGCAGATGGTGGCTTTCGGGATCACGTACAGCTGCTTGACGGGAATGTCCGACTGAAGCTTCGAGCGAATATTTTCGCCCAGCGACGGCCCGGCTCCCTTCTCCGACGAGCGGAACGCGACGATGAGCGCGCGCGGCGTCTCGTCCGGCAGCACCTCTGTCTTGCGGGTCTGCGCGAGCAAGTGACCCGGAGCGGTTGAGCCCAGGGACACGGCAATGAGACCCAACAGGAGCTTCGACTGACAAGTCATTCTCATCTCTGACCTTACCTCCAATGCGGTAAACTATATACCCCGTCCCATACCACCGGGGTCCGCCGAAACCAATGGGCGAAGAGGGACTCGAACCCCCGACATCCTGCGTGTAAGGCAGGCGCTCTAACCAACTGAGCTATTCGCCCCAGAACCCTGTCAACGCAAAGAGAGGCCGCCGACGAGCGCGCCATGCGTTGGCGTTGCTGCCGCGGGTTGGTGGCGACATCGAGCGCCGAGCTTACTTCAGGATGGCGATTGGCACCAGCACGCAATAACCGAGCACAAGCAGGATCGGGGCGATCGTTTCGCCTCCGCGGATCAGATCTGCGTACCCGGCGGCTAGCGCGAGCAACGCAAGTCCCCACCAAAGGTAGGGACGCGCGCGAGAAGTGACGTTGGATTCCTCAGAAGGCATTCGCAGTAGTGTAGGGTGACCGCTACATGGTGTCAAGAAAGTTACGTGCTTTGGTCGGTGTGGTTAGAACCATCACTAGCCGACGGTTCAGGTGAATGGGTACGAGAAGTGAGTGCAGCAGAGAGAAGCGCTTCGAGCGCGCTCGCGCGTGCGGCGCTCTCGCTCTCGGCTTCGGCCGCGCGGAGAACGACCATGCGCCTGGTGTCGCGACGACGACGCGTCCAGAGCAGCGGCACCAGAAGGAATGCGAAAAGCGCGCCGATGACCGAGAGATTCGCGATCACCGCGAGCGTTCCGTAGCGCCGCATCGTGCGAGCACGCCAGTCGCTCTCGAAGCCGCTTTTCGTTATTCCGAACGCCTTTCGCATCGCGACATCCATCGAGCCGCTCGCCTTCCAATAGCCGAAGAAGAGGGCGAGCCCGCGGTCGGTGTCGAGCGCGGACATGTCGCTCACCGCGCGGTACGCGAGCGCGTATGCGCCACTCGCGCGCGAAGCACCGCCGTGAAAGCCGTCCTCGAGCGAGTCGAGCGACTTTGGAATTCCGTGCAGCACCAGTCCGACGTTGGCGGAGAGCACCTCGTCGCGTGACCACTCGCCCGCGGCGAAGCCCGCGTACCCCTCGTCGAACCATCGCGGCGGGAGCGCGCCGAGCTGCTCGTGAAGTGCGAGATGCGCGAGCTCATGGCGCAGCACGGAGCGCGGATCCCCCGCGCCGGAGCCCGCGTCGCTTCCCTGCATCACGATGCGGTGCTCGTCGGGGATAGCGATCGCCGCGCCCCAGTCGGGCGCGCCGGCGCCGGTCCACTCGCGGAAGCGGCGTGCGTCGGGCGCGATCGCGATCAGCACACGCTCGCGCGGCCGCGGAAGCCCGGGGAACGAGTCGTTACGCTCGGCCTCCGCGAGCAGCGTTTGCGCGAGCGGGAGATCCGCGGGGAACGCGACGATCGTGAAGCGGCCCCGATCGAGCCGCTCCGCATCGGCGTATCGCGTCTCGGCGTTTTGTGCGGGAGCTCGCGCAGCGGCGAGCAGGAGGGCGAGCGAAAGCGCGAGCGTCGCGAGCGCGAGCTGCGCTAGGCGTTTCGCGCGGGAGCTCCGCCCTCTTCGACGTGCTTCAACATCTCCCCGCAGCGCTTGCCCCATGGATTGAACTTGTTGGCCGCGAGCCCGTCTCGCCACACTTGCTTCGCCTCCTCGCGCTTGCCATCGAACCAGAGCGAGCGGCCGAGCTCGTAGTACGCCTCGATGAGATTCGGCCCGAGCGCGAGCGTCTTCCGGAAGAACGTCTGCGCATCCTCGTACATCTCGCGTTCGCCGTACACGAGTCCGAGATAGAAATGCGCGTACAACGTCGCCTTGCGGTCGTTGTCGAGGCGTATCGCCTTGCTGAGATGCTCGATCGCCTCGCCGAAGATGCGCTTTTTGAGGCAGATGTAGCCGAGGTTGATGCGCGCGAGCGAATTCGTCGGCTGCCGCATCAGGACTTTCTGGAAGTTGAGCAGCGCCTCGTCGTACTTCTCCTGAAGCATCTGCGCCCAGCCGAGGAGCGACTCGGTCTGCGGATCATTCGGTGAGAGCTCGAGCGCCCGCTTGAGCGCTCGCTCCGCTCCCTCGTGATCGCCGAGCGAGATGAGGCTCCATCCCTTCTCGACGAACGTGGACGCACCGATATGATCCGCCACCATCACGGGGCGGTCGCTGCCGAACTCCGGCGCGATCGACGGCGCGGAGCTCTGCTGCACCTGCTTCCACTTCTCGACGAGCTTCTTGATGTCCTCGCGCAGCGAGCCGAGCTGCGTCAGCTCGAGCTCGACCTGCTTGAAGAGCGCGATGATCTCGGCCTTGATCTCGTCGCGCTCACCGGCGGCGGTCGCCGCTTCGAGACGCGCCTCGATGGCGGCGTAGCGCGCGCGAAAGGTGGCTGCCTCCGACTCAGCCATGCGACGCCGTCGTCGAGGTCAGCTCGATGAGCTCGGAGGAAGTCAGTACGCGCGACACGTCGAGAAAGATGATGAGCGAGCCTTCGCCGTACACGAGTCCGCGAAGATAATCGGCGTTCAACCCGCGGAAGAGGGCTGGAGGCGCCGCGATATCCTCGGCCGCGACGGACATCACCTCGTGCACGGAATCGACGGTGACGCCGAGCAGATCGTCGCCGACGGCGAGTACGAGGATGCGATGCTCGGGACGCGGGGGCAAGCGCGGGAGCCCGAAGCGCGTGCGGAGATCGATCACGGGGACTACGTGCTCGTTGTGCTCGATCACGCCATCGATCCACTTCGGAAGATTCGGAAGCGCGGCGGGAGCGCTGTAGCGAAGCACGCGCTCGACGGCGAGGATGTCGACGGCGAACTGATCGTCTGCGAGGCGGAAGGTGACGAGCTGCTGCGGCGCGGCAACGGCGGCGATGGTCATGCGCAGTCCGGGAGCGCGCGCGCGCCGATGCGCACGACCGCTCGCGCATCCAGCACCGCGACGAGGCGGTTGCCGGAATGCACGACGCCGCGCACGAGACCATCGCCGCGCATCGAGTCCAAAGGTCGCTGCATCGTCGTCAGATCCGCCATGATCACGTCCTCGACTTCATCCACAACCAGTCCGACCTGCCGCTCGCCATCACGCACGATCACGAGCACTTCGTCGCCGTTGCCGCGCCCTTCGACCTCGAGGATGCGACTCGCTGCGAATACCGGAATCGCGGCGCCGCGGTCCGTGAGCATTCCGAGCAGCGATGCGGGCGCGTCCGGGAGCGGCGCGAGCACGGGCGGCTCCATCGCCTCGATGGCCGCCGTGAGCTCCAGCGCGAAAAATTCGGCGCCCTGGCGCAGGAGGAGCAGCTCGGTGAGCATTGCGTTGGCGATCATCGGCCGCTCCCGCCCCCGTACATGGACAGGTCCCCGCCGGCTCCGGTCACATCCGCGCCCGCTCGCACCATGGTGCCGAGCATCGGCGCAATGGCGGCGAGCGGGAGCACCACACTGGCCCCCCCGGCGAGTGCCGCCGCCTGCGGCATCCCGAAGATGATGGAGCTCTCGCGGTCCTGGGCGATCCCCGCACCGCCCGCGTCGCGGATCGCGCGTAGCCCCGCTGCGCCATCGCGGCCCATCCCCGTGAGCACGACGCCGATCGCCACAGCGCCTGCGCAATCCGCCACCGAGCGAAAGAGCGGATCTGCCGATGGGCGAACTCCCCACACCGGCGGCGTATCGTCGAGAATGATGACGCGCGCGTGCCCGACCCCCTGGATGCGCATGTGCCGTCCACCGGGCGCGATGTAGACGTGTCCCGGCTCGATGGTCTCGCCGTGCGTCGCCTCGCTCACGGCGAGCGCGCTCAGCGAATCGAGCCGCTCCGCCAGCGTCTTCGTGAAGCCGGGTGGCATGTGCTGCACGACGAGCACGGAGGCATCGAGCTCCGCAGAAAGCGCGGGGATGAGCTCCGCGAGCGCGCGCGGGCCGCCGGTCGACGCGGCGATCGCGATGACGAAGCGCGCCGAGGCGCCG
>JACCWE010000102.1 GCA_013697785.1 Gemmatimonadaceae bacterium | reverse complement strand
ACTGGCTGCGGCCCGGCGAACACCGTTCCCGCGCAAAAGTCGACCGTTGCGTCACCCACGGAGCAACGTCCAAGCGAGCAGATTCCGTCCTTGCAGACGTCGCAGCCGCTTGCGCAGGCCTCGCCTGGTAACTTCTGCGTGGTACAGACTCGGCGATAAACATTGCAGACGGCGTCCCCGGAGCACGCGGAATTGGACGCGCAGGGCTCGCCCAATTGAGCAAGGGCCGGACAGATTCCGCCCGTGCAGAGACCGTGGGCGCAGGCATCGCCGTCGCCGCACGGCTCACCGGGGTCTCGGCCCGGTCCACACGTGTTGCTGGCTGCATCGCACGCAAGCCCCCCTGTCGAGCAGTTCACCTTGCTCGGTGAACTCGAGCTGCAATCATCGCCTTCGCGCGAATATCGCGTGAGCGTGCATACCCCTTGCTTTGCGGAGACATCGGCGAACATGCAGGAGATCGCGCCATCGCGCGATGGCGCGCATTCACCGCCATCAGTGCATTCCTCGCCAACTTTCTTCGCACCCGTATAGACACTTCCACAAGAGCCCAGGTCGTCGACGTGCGTCCACTGCGACTCAAAACACGAAGTTTCTAGATTTTTTCGCGTTATCAAAAGACAGTTCGCCGCACTTATCGCGTCATAATTTGGACGCGAGACCGGTCTTTTTGCTGCAACGCAGGCATCGTGATTGAACGGGTGTTGGGCTATTGCACAGCACTTTTCGTTTCCGCTGCATAGGATTTCGGCGTACTGGGCCATGAAGTCCGCTTGGGAAACACCTGCACCAGCCGGGCTAGCACTACTGCCGGAGGTTCCCGCGGAGGGCGTCGACGCGTCGGGTAGTCGGCTGTCGTTTGTCTCACACTTTGTGGGTCCATTCTCGCGGCGCGTGCTGCTTCGCGCTTTCCATGCGCGGTCTCTGTGTGCATTTTGCGCGTGTGGAATCCGGGTTGGACAGCGCCGCGGTCAGCCGACTCACCGCGTACTTCGATAGGATTGGCGGCCATCTCCCTCGCCGCGAGCAACGCGAGTCGTTCGCGACGTACTTCTTCGGCATAATGAGCGACGGGGAGAGAAAGAGCGTGGAGCCCATCGCGGCGCGCGCGTGCGGGGACCCGCACGGTACGAAGCGCTCGCACGATCGACTCCTCCACTTTCTCGGGCAGAGCCCGTGGTCTGATCAGGCGGTTCGGCGCGAGGCCGCGCGCCACGCGATCGCCGCGATGACCGAGCACGAGCCGGTGACGACGTGGATCATCGACGACACGGGCTTCCTCAAGCAGGGGTCTCATTCGGTCGGTGTGCAACGGCAATACACGGGCTCGGCGGGCAAGGTCACCAATTGCCAGATCGGGGTGAGCCTCAGCGTCGCCTCGCGGAGCGAGCACGTCCCGATCGACTTCGCGCTGTACTTGCCGAAGCCGTGGCTCGATTCGCCGGAGCGCCGTGCGGAAGCCCGTATTCCCGCAGAAGCGACGTTCAGGACGAAGCCGGAGTTGGCTCTCGACCTGGTGGTGAGGGCTCTCGACGACGAGCTGCCCGGCGAGATCGTGCTCGCCGACGCGGCGTACGGCACGTCGGTGGAGTTTCGCAATGGCCTCGTGACCTATGGCCTCGACTACGCCGTTGGCATCAATGGCACGTCAAAGGTGTGGACGCTCGATCCTGGCGACCGCCGAAGTCGAGATTCTGTTTCCGCGCTCGAGCTCGGCGTTCGGCTCGGCCGGAAGGCTTTTCGCCACCTCACCTGGCGGGATGGAACACGCGGTCCACTCTTCTCGAAGTTCTGCTTCCGTCGCGTCATCGTCGCCCACGACGACGGGACGCCCGCTGCCGATCGTGACCCTGTCTGGCTGGTTAGCGAATGGCCTGACGGAGAAAGTCGACCGACGAAGTTCACGCTCACAACGCTGCCTCGTCGAATGAGCAAGAAGCAGATCGTGCGCACCATCAAGGAGCGGTGGCGCACCGAGCGCGCCTACGAGGAGCTCAAGGGCGAGCTTGGCCTCGATCACTACGAGGGCCGCTCTTTTCCTGGTTGGAACCACCACGTCTCCGTCGTTCTCTGCTGCTACGCGTTCGTCGTCGCCGAACGTGTGCGGCGTTTTCCCCCCTCGGGCCGACGGGTCCGTCCGGCCCGTTCGCTCGAACGCGCGGCCTGAGCGACACTTCGCAGATTCGTTCGCGACCGCGCGACTCGCGATCGCTCGCGTCATCGTCGGCTGGCTCCCGCGATGTCCGCTCTGCTTGCGAGCATCGACCATGAGCGCGCGCCGATCGAGGCCTCAGGCAGTTGCCCGTTCAGGATGAACCTCCGGCAGTAGTGTTAGGCGCCCGGCGTAACAAAGTGTGCCGCGACACCCGTCTCCCCGAGGTGCGTCAAGTAGTGGCGAGCTGCATGACGGAAGAATTCGAGGCGGGTCCGAAAACCATACCGCGCGCATACCTCCCCCAATGCGGCGAGCGTATCGGGGTACTCGCGAAGCGTGATCGCCCTCGCTTCTCCGCGAGGCTCGCCGTCCACGGTCACGCTCGGCCGCCGCAGCCGGCGGCGAGTCACCACCAAGGAGACGGCGGGGTAGCGCATACAGGGTGCGAGAGCCACGCCATTCGACGGTCATGGAGAGAGATTGGCAAGCTGGCAGCGGCCACCGACCAGGGGCCGCTGGCACGTAAAGCAGCAAGTGCTAAGGCGTCGGGTCGCGAAGGTCGGGTGGCCGGGTCAGGGGCGAGCTTGGGTGGGCCGTCGTGCTCCCCGGTTGGGTG
>JACCWE010000100.1 GCA_013697785.1 Gemmatimonadaceae bacterium | reverse complement strand
TCGCGAACGGAGAGGTGGTGCGCGGCGGCAAGGACGGCGTGACGGTGGACATGCGCTTCGATCCGATCTCGCTGATCACCGCGGGAAAGTTCGCGCCGGCGCTCGGGCTCCGCGGCACGGCCACAGGCACCGTGCACGTTGGCGGCTCGATGCACGCGATGGATCTCGTTGCAGACTTGCACCTGCCTGACGGCGGCGAGCTCGCGACGAATGGCACGCTCGATCTCGAGAGCAAGGAGAAGGGGTACGATCTCGAGACGCATCTCAGGCTCTTTAATCTGCGAAGTCTCGCCTCGCGTGGGCCGGTCACCTCGCTCACCGCCTCCGCGATGATGAAGGGTCGCGGCTTCGATCCGAAGACGATGCGTGCGGCGTTCGCGGCCAACGTGCTCCACTCCGCCGTCGACAGCCTCGCCGTCGACTCGGCGAACATCAGGATTGCCGTCGCTGATGGCATCGCGACGATGGATTCAGTCACGATCCATACGCCGTTCGCCCAGCTGTTCGTTGACGGGAAGATCGGCACCGCACCTGGGCGCACGGGAGATTTGCGCTACATCGTCTCGGTCGACACGCTTGCGGCGCTGCGCCGCTTCATCGCGAACCCCGACAGCGGCGTGGTGCGCCCGCGGCCGGCAATTCTCGCGGCGGCGATCGCGCGTGCAAAGGCAGACTCTGCGCGCCAGGCGAACCGCAACGAGGTCGCCGAGCGTGCGACGGGGAAGCCGCAGCCGCAGATCGTGCTCGACTCGCTGCGCGCACTGCGCAGGGACTCCGTTGATGGCGCGCTGCGCACCGCGGGGATCGTGCGCGGCACGATGAGCGACTTCACCGTGCGCGGGCAGCTGTTGGCCGAGCATTTGATCGCACGCGGGAATGGTCTCAACAAGGCGCGCATCGAGTACGCGGTGACGAACGGCGGCACGCCGCAGATGAAGTTCATTGTCGGCGGCTCCTTCGATTCCGTGTCGGTGAGCGGATTCGCACTCGACTCGGCGACGATTCAGGCGACGTATGCGAAGCCATCGGGAGCGGTGGAGCTCGCGGTCTTTCAGGATTCCGGATACGTGTATCGCGCGGGCGCGGAATTTCTCCTGAGCCTCGACAGCAGCCAGGTGAAGTGGCGCACCCTTGCGCTGCAACTCGATACAGCGAACTGGGTATCGGCGAAGCCAGGCTCCGTGCAATGGGGCAAGTACGGCATTCGCGTGCGCAATCTCGATCTGCGCGAGGGAAGCGACGGCCGCATCTACGCGAATGGCGATCTTCCCGTGAATGGCCCGATCAACATGCTGGTCGAGGTGAGCGGGCTCGAGGTCGCGAATCTCGTCGGACTAGCAGAGAGCGATCTGTCGGCAACGGGAAACATTGATTTCAAGGCGAAGCTCGGCGGTACGCAGCGCGCGCCCGAGATTCGCGGAGCGTTCAGCGTGACGGGCACGTCATTCCGCGGCGCGCCTCTCCCCGACGTCCGCGTCGGGCTGCGGTATGCGAATGAGAAGCTCGTCGCGCACGGTGACCTCATGCGCGATGGTGGAGCGCCGCTCGCGCGACTCGATGTCGATGCGCCGATCAACCTCGCGCTCGCGGGGGTGGTGGGGCCGCGCGTACTCGACCGTCCGCTCAAGGCGGATTTCGTAGCGGACTCGCTCCCGCTCGATGCCCTCCCCCGCTTCACGGACATCGTCTCCAACGTGCACGGGCGCGTGATCGGCGCGGTTGCGGCGCGCGGCACCGGCACGCATCCGCTGGTGCTCGGACAGCTCGGTCTCGACTTCGCGACATTCAAGCTCGAGCCGCTCGGTGTCGACATGAGCAACATCGGCGGCCTCGTTCACATGACGGGCACGCAGATCGTCATCGACTCGATCGGTGGGAAGTCGGGCGAAGGGTCGCTGAATCTTTCGGGCAAGGTCGGAATCGCGGATGCCGCCAATCCCGTGTTCGACCTCAAGTTCGCCGCGACCGATGCGACCGTGTTGAACAACGACATCGGCGAGCTGCACGCGAATGCGAACATTGCGATGAAGGGACCGATGAATGGCGTCGCGGTAACCGGAAGGGCGCGCATCGTTCACGGTACTATCTACATCCCGACCGGCGGCGGCCCGCGCCAGGTGAGCAGCGACGATCCCGCCGTGATCAGCGTGATCGACACGTCGGATGTGGCGATGCAGAAGGTCGTGAACAACGAGTCGCCGATGATGGAGAACATGACGATCGATGTGAAGCTGAGCATCGCGCGCGATACGTGGGCGCGGTCGCCAGACGCGAACGTCGAGTTCTACAGCCAGGGCGCGCTCACGATCCTGAAGAGCCGCGACGACGAAGGCGTATCGCTCGATGGCGTCGTGAATACCGAGCGCGGCGAGTATGCCTTCCTCGGGCGCCGCTTCGTGCTCTCGCGCGGGTCGGCGATCTTCACCGGCGGCACGGACATCAACCCGCTGCTGCAGCTCGGCGCACAGTACACGATTCAGCCCGCGGGACGTCCGGCGCTCAACATCAACATCGCGATCAACGGCACGGTTCGGAAGCCGGTGATTCTGCTTTCGAGCGATGCCCAGCCCCCGCTCTCGCAATCGGATCTGCTGAGCTACCTCGCGTTCGGTCAGTCGTCGACATCGCTCGTCAGCTCGGCGGGCGGATCGAACTCGGGTGGTGGATCCGCGAGCGGCGGCCTCGTCGGCAGTGCAGCGGCGCTCGCGACGCGCCAACTCACGGCGACCGCTCTCGGAGTCATGACGCGCCAGTTCGCGGCAACGGCGGCGCGGTCACTCGGCGCCGATGTCTTCACGATCACTCCCGCTGACGTTCCTGACCAGAGCTTCGGCAGCGGCCTGAAGACAATTCTCGCTGGCACGCAGGTCGAAGCCGGCAAGTACGTCGACCGACAGACGTACGTCGCGACGCAGATTCGCACGTCGGGCGCCGCGCCGGGCTTCGTCGTGCAGCGTCGGCTCTCGAAGGGATATCGCATCGAGGCGAGCGTCGACTCGCGCTATCTCGTGAACCAGCCGACGCTCGCGACGGACCAGCAGATCCGCTCCGAAGTGACCTTCGGCGCCTTCTTCATCCGCGAGTGGAAATTCTGATCCCGGGCGTCAGCGCTTGCTGACGCCCGCCGCGATCTCGTCCCACAGCGACGCCATCGCGCGCATCCCTTTCGTGAAATTCTCGTCGAGGAGCCACTCGTCGGGCGCGTGTGCGTTCTCGCCGGGGAGTCCGAAGCCCACGAGCAGCACGGGCGCGCCAAGGACGCGTTGCAGGTCACTGACGACGGGAATCGAGCCCCCTTCGCCGATGATGACGGGATCACGCCCGAACGCCGCGTTGAGCGCGCGCTTGGCGGCGTCGTACAGCGGCCCTTCGAGCTCGGCACTCCACGGCTGGCCACCGTGCAGCATCCGGATCTCCACCTTCACGCCGGCCGGCGCGACCTTCGCAATGTGCGCGCGCATCAGCTTCTCGATCTCGGACGGCGACTGATCGGCGACGAGACGGCAGCTGACCTTCGCCATCGCCTTCGATGGAAGCACGGTCTTCGATCCCTCGGCCGTGTATCCGCTGAGAAGTCCATTCACTTCGCACGTCGGCCGCGACCAGAGCTGCTCGAGGATCGTGTAGCCCTTCTCGCCGCCGAGTGCGGGCGCGCCGACATCCTTTTGGAAACTCTTCGCGTCGAACGGGAGTGCCGCAAGCTCGGCGCGAAGCTTCGGATCCCATTCGCGCACCTTATCGTAGAAGCCGGGGATCGCGATGCGGCCGTCGGCGTCGAAGAAGGTCGCGAGAATGCGCGCGAGCGCCATCGCGGGGTTCACGACCGCGCCGCCGTAGCTCCCGGAGTGCAGGTCGCTGGTGGGACCTTCGAGATCGATCTGGAAGTACGCGAGTCCGCGCAGCGATGACAGAATCGAGGGTAGCCCCGGCGCGAACATCGACGAATCCGAGATGACGACGTAATCGCACGCGAGGCGCTTGGCCTGGGCGTTCACGTATGCCTCGAGATTGTCGCTGCCGACTTCTTCTTCACCCTCCGCGAGGACCACGACGTTGAGCGGCAGCTTGCCGCGCGTCTGGAGGTGCGCTTCGAGCGCCTTCATATGCGCGAAGAGCTGTCCCTTGTCGTCGACGGAACCGCGCGCGTAGATACGGCCATCGCGGATCGTGGGCTCGAATGGCGGAGTAGTCCAGAGATCGAGCGGCTCGGCGGGCTGAACATCATAGTGGCCGTAAATGAGAACGGTCGGCGCGCCCGCAGGCGCTTTCCGCCACTCGCCGAGCACTACGGGATGACCGCCGGTGGGCATGATCTCGGTGTCGAGTCCGGCTGCTCGCATGTTGGCGGACACCCACTCCGCCGCGCGCTGCATGTCGCCATCGAACTCGGGGCGTGCGCTCACACTCGGTATGCGCAGAAAGTCGAACAGCTCGTCGTGAAAGCGACGGTCGTTGTCGTCGAGGTAGCGCGCGAGATCGCTGGCGAGAGTGGCCGGCATGCGGTGTCCGAGGGAATGGGAGTCGGTACTGGTCGAGGCAATGAAGTTCGCGACGGGCGCGCTGGCATCGCAAGCATCGATGAGTCGCGTGACAGGCTCCCGCGCCCGCAATCGAGGACTAACCGACTGCTTGGGTTCCACCGCCAGCGAATGGGCGAGCTCGGCTCCGGGCCAGCTGCCGCGCCAGCTATCGAGTACCCATATGCGGCGCCACGCGCGAGTATTATTGCCGCGGCGAAGGGGGATTACTTCGCGGAGGGTCACGCTGCCGAAGTGCGGTTTTAGCGCTGCGATTACCGGGTCGTTTTCCGCAAGCGTGTAGAGGCCGAGTACCAGCACGAGGCGGTCGCCCTTTTTCGCGCGGGCGGGGAGGAGGGGCCAGAGGTCGTACTGATTGCGGCGCGCACGTACATCGATGGTGAAGGTCGCAGGATGATCAGGGAGGTAGAACGCGAGCTCCGATGCCTCCTGGTAGCGCTCCCCCGCCACCCACGTCGCGCCGTCCGCAGCGATGCGAGCGTGTCGCGCGGAGTCCACGTGCGCCGCGAGATCATCCCACCCGTAGCCTGCCATCGTGGGATCGAGCGCGATGTTCACAGGGGCAAAGGGAGTGACAGCGTGAGCGTAGATCAACGCCGTCATCGCGGCGCCGATTCCGCATCCGGAGCGCAACGCGTGTCGCCAGCGCGCGCCGCCGTCGTACGCTGCCGCAAGCACGATCGCTGAGAGATACGCCGGCGCCTGCCAATTCGGCTCCGCGGCGCTCCTAAGAGCGCTGGCCACGAAGGTGATCCATGTGAGGGCGGCAATGATCGCAAAGCTCGTTCGGAGAGCGTCGTCGCGCACTCGGATCGCATGGACGACGGGTATAGCCAGCACCGCGAGTAGAAGCGGGGAGACCAGCGCGATCTGACCGCCTATCAGTTGCAACTCGTGGGCGAGCGGCGAGCCACGGCGCGCCGAAAGCCCGTGCGCGAGCTGAAAGGCGAACGACGCCCAGCCGTGCTGTGCGTTCCAGATCAAATTCGGAGCGAAAAGCGCGAGCGCTATGAGGGCGGCGAGATACGGGCCAGCCGTGCGAAGCTCGCAGCGGAGCTCGCGCCGAGTGACGAGCGCAACGACGACGCCAAGTGCGAGGAGCAGTGCTGTGTACTTCGCTTCGAGTGCCGCGCCGAGCGCGACGCCGAAAAGCATCCACGCATACGTCGCAGCCCGCTCTTCGGTTCTCGCTCGCGCCACTGCGGCGAGCGCGACGAGCGCGAGCCCCCAGCACAAAAGCAGCGCCGAGTCGGGCGTAGCGAGGCCGAGGCCGATCTGCGCGAGCGGCATGCATGCGATGATCGTGGCCGCGCGGAGCCTCGCGCGATCGCCGCCGATCGCGCCCGCGATGCGCACGAGCGCAACCGACGCGAGGGCGCCCGCGAGCACGCTGCCGAGTCGGACGCCGAGTGTGGACGCGCCGAGGAGCATCGTGCCAAAGCGGATGACGAAGGCGACGAGCGGCGGATGGTCGAGATATCCGGCTGTGAGATGGCGCGACCACTCCCAGTAATACGTCTCGTCCGGCGCGAGCGGCACGAGCGCCGCCGCGATGAGGCGGACGATGATCGCAGCGGCGAGCACCAGCCACGCGCCGCGCCGCGCCCGCTCGTCGGATGCCATAACTCCGATTTCGATCGCTCGCATAGTCACGAACGATAAGGGCTGAGAGGTCATGGTAGCTTTCGGCTCCCCATCACACGCTTCAGCGGAGATGCATCAGTGAACGGTTTGGCCGGCGAGACCAGCCCCTACCTTCTGCAGCACGCAAACAACCCCGTCGACTGGCAGCCGTGGGGCGAGGCAGCGCTCGCGCGGGCGCGCGCGGAGGACAAGCCGATCCTGTTGAGCATCGGATACGCTGCTTGTCACTGGTGCCATGTGATGGCGCACGAGTCGTTCGAGAATCCGGCGACGGCCGCGGTGATGAACGAGCTGTACGTGAACATCAAGGTCGATCGCGAGGAGCGCCCCGACATCGACGCGATCTACATGAGCGCGGTGCAGGCGATGACCGGCCAGGGCGGGTGGCCGATGACGATGTTTCTGACGCCGGAGGGAGTGCCGTACCACGGGGGCACGTACTTTCCACCCACGGACCGGCACGGCATGCCGTCGTTCGTGCGAGTGCTCCGCTCCGTCGCGGATGCGTATCGAACGCGGCGTGGCGATGTGCTCGACACCGCGGCGCGGGTGCGCGAGCTGTACGCGGGTGCGCAGCAGGCGGCGGCCAGCATGGGCGAGCTCACTCCCGCACAGCTCGATACGGCCGCCCGCGGGATCGTCGCGCGCTACGACGCGCGGAACGGCGGCTTCGAGGGCGCTCCGAAATTTCCGCAGACGATGGCGCTCGACTTTCTCCTCCGCCACTGGCGCCGGAGCGGTGCATCGCAGGAGCTCACGGTCGTGCGCGAGTCCTTCATCAAGATGGCGCGTGGAGGAATTTACGACCAGGCGGGCGGCGGCTTCCATCGCTACTCGGTTGATGAGCGCTGGCTCGTGCCACACTTCGAGAAGATGCTCTACGACAATGCTCTCCTCTCCCGGCTCGGCGTACATCTCTGGCAGGTCACGCGCGACGCGGAGATCGCGCGGGTGACGCGCGAGACGTTCGACTGGGCGCTCCGCGAGATGGCGGCGCCAGCCGGAGGCTTCTACTCGTCACTCGACGCGGACAGCGAGGGGCACGAGGGAAAGTTCTACGTCTGGAGCGCCGCCGAATTCGATGAGTTGCTCGGCCCGAACGCCGCGGTGATGCGCGAGCTGTGGGGTGTGAGCGCCGGGGGAAACTTCGAGGGAAAGAACATCCTCAACGTGCCACGCGCGCCGAGCGATGTGGCCGCAAAGCGCGGGATCTCGCTCGACGCGCTGGAGGCGCTCGCCGCTGCCGCGCGCACGAAGCTTTACGATGCGCGCGAGGCGCGGATCCACCCCGGGCTCGACGACAAGATCCTCGCTGCATGGAACGGGCTCATGGTTCGTTCACTCGCCGAGGCGGCTCGCGTCTTCGGAGACGCACGGTGGCGGAACGAAGCCATCCATCACGGAGAATTTCTCTTCCGCGAGATGGTGCGCGAAGATCGCGTGATGCGCGTGCACAAGGATGGCGTCACCAAAGGCGCAGCTTTTCTCGAGGACTACGCCGCCGTTGCGCTCGCGGCACTGTCGCTGTACGAGCTCACCTTCGATGAACACTGGCTCACGCGCGCGCGCGCGATCGCCGCATCGATGGTGCGCTGGTTCTGGGACGATGCGATCGGCGGTTTCTTCGACAGCGCGCACGATGCCGAAGTGCTGATCGCGCGCCCGCGCGAAATCACCGACAACGCGGTGCCCGCGGGAAATTCGCTCGCCTCGGAGCTGCTGCTCAGGCTCGGCAATCTCACCGGCAGCGAGGATGACCGGCGCCGCGGCACGTGGGTGCTCGAGACACTCGGGGAGCCGCTCGCGCGCTATCCGACGGCCTTCGGCCATGCACTCGGCGCAGCCGAGCTCGCGGTCCACGGCGCGACGGAAGTTGCGCTGCTAGGGGTCGCCGGTGCGGAGGACTTCGAAGCCCTCGTCCGCGAGACGGCGTCGCGCTATCTGCCGTCGCTGGTACTCGCGAGCGGCGCCGGAAGCGGCGCAGAGTTGCGTGAGCGAGTGCCACTCCTGCACGACCGCGAAACCATCGATGGCCATGCTACCGCGTACGTCTGCAGGGGCTACGTCTGCGCGCTCCCCGTCATCGAGCCTGCGCTGCTGGGCGAGCAACTGGAGCGTGCGGCAAGCGGCCTCGGCCAGTAATTCTGGTCCAATGCTTTCTCGTAAAGCAGAGTTTTGCACTGCTACGCACCGATAGGGAGGAAAGCATGACCACTCAGACGAAAGAGCAGGAGCTGATCGAGACCGAGCAGGCCTTCTGGGATGCGATGAAGAGCAAGGATGGCAACGCTGCGCAGGAGCTGACCGATGATGGATCGATCATCGTAGGCGCCCAGGGCGTGTCGGCGATCGACAGAAAGTCGATGGCGAGGATGACCGCGGAAGGAAAGTGGGAGCTCAAGGAGTTCTCCTTCAACGAGAAGACGCGCCAGGTGCGCTTTCTCACCGACGACATCGCGATCGTCGCCTATTCAGTGAACGAGCGAATCGTCGTCGAAGGAAAGGAGCTGCAATTCGACGCACACGATTCGTCGGTATGGATCCGGCGCGATGGCGAATGGCGCTGCGCCCTGCACACGGAGTCGCCCGCGGGCGATCCGTTCGGACGAGACAAGGCGCCGAAGAAGTAGCGCGCCATCAGACGAGAAAATGCCCGAGCCCGCACTGAGCCGGCTCGGGCATTTTCTGCTTTCTCTACCGCCAGCGACCCTCGATCCAGTACCAGCCGTTGCGGTCGTGCGCCCAATGCCCTTCGCTCCAACGGTGACGCCTGCCTTCGGGGCGGTCCCATCTGCCCGGCACCCACGCGTATCCGCTGCCCCCGTAGCCCCAGTGCCCGCGAATGTAGACGTAATTCGCGCCCGGACGCACGACGATGACCTCTCGCCGAATCGCCGGCGGTCCCTCGCGAACATATACGCGGCCGCCCTGTGCCGGCGCGCTCGCGCAGCCCGCCATCGGCGTCGTCGCGAGAGTGAAGCTGAAGAGTGCGATTGTCCAGCGCTTTGACATGAGCTCCTCCGTTGTGGGTCCTTTCATAGCCGACGCTCCCCGCGCCCGTTCGTTAAGGACCCGCCCAAGCATCGGCTGCGCTCTGACGAAGCAATGGCCGCTCCCATTATCCTTAGGCGTGCTCCCCACAGAGGTTTCTTCGTGACCGACCTGCTCCTCCCCGCACGACTACAAACTGCGCTCGGCGACGCGTATCTACTCGAGCGCGAGCTGGGCGGCGGCGGGATGAGCAGGCTCTTTGTTGCGACTGAACGGTCTCTAAATCGCCAGGTCGTGATCAAGGTGCTGCCGCCCGAGCTCACGAGCGAGGTCAGCGCGGCGCGATTCAAGAAGGAGATCGAGGTCGCCGCGCAATTGCAGCATCCGCACATCGTGCCGATTCTCGCCGCCGGCTCGGACGACGATCTCCTGTGGTACGTGATGCCGTACGTACAGGGAGAGTCGCTGCGCCACAAGCTCAAGGCGAGCGGCAAGCTCCCCGTGCGCGACGCCGTGCGCATTCTCGTCGAGGTCGCCGACGCGCTCGCCTTCGCGCACCGCAAGGGGATCGTGCATCGCGACATCAAGCCGGAGAACATCCTGCTCGAGGAAGGGCACGCCGTGCTCGCGGACTTCGGCGTCGCCCGCGCCATCTCTGCCGCGCGTGCGGCATCGACCGTGGCTGGAGAAAATCTCACGGGCACCGGAATGTCCGTCGGCACGCCGACGTACATGTCGCCGGAGCAGGCGGCGGGGGAGAGCAACGTCGATGCGCGCGCGGACATCTACGCGCTCGGGCTCGTCGGCTACGAGATGCTCGCCGGTGTTCATCCGTTCGGCAGCTCGGGCTCCGTGCAGAGCATGATCGTCGCCCATCTCACCGAGCCGGCGCCCCCGGTCGCGAAGCTGCGCGCGGACACACCGCCCGCCGTGAACGCTGCAATCGTGCGCGCGCTCGCCAAGCTTCCCGACGAGCGCTTTCGCACGGCCGAGGAATTCCGCGATGCGCTCGAGACGGCGCCGACGGGCGCGCGTGGCTCGCGCGCGCCGCTGTTCGCGGTCGGCGCGGCGGTCGTCGCGCTGCTCGTGATTGCCGGCATTTACTTCTCCCGCCGCACGAGATCGGGGCCGCTCGATCAAAATCTCGTCGCGGTCGCGCCTTTCGATGTCGTCGATGCGGACCTAAAGCTTTGGCACGAGGGGATGGTCGACGTCCTCTCGCGCAACCTCGACGGCGCGGGGCCACTTCGCACAGTGTCGCCGACGCTGGTGGTGCGGCGCTGGACTGGGCGCGCGGACAAGGAGTCGGCGCGCCTCCTCGGCAGATCGACGGGCGCACGACTCGCGGTGTTCGGGCGGCTCATCAAATCGGGAACGGACTCCGTTCGCGCGTCGGCTTCGCTCGTCGACGTCGGGTCCGGAAACGTGATCGGCGATGTCGAACGGCGCGACGGGTTGTCGCACATGGACCGACTCTCCGATTCGCTCACCGTCGGCCTCCTCCGCGAGCTCGGCAAGACGCGCGCGCTCGGCTTCGCCCAGATGTCGTCCGTGGGCACCACTTCCCTTCCCGCGCTCAAGGCGTTTCTGCAGGCGCAGCAATTCTTCCGTCAGAGCGCGTGGGATTCGGCGGTCGCCTACTACGACAAGGCGGTGTCGAGCGATTCGACGTTCGGGATAGCGATGACGCAAAACGGCGCCGCGCGCGGTTGGGTGGGCGGCGCCGCCGATTCCAGCGCGGTCGATCTGCTGACGCGCGCGGCTCGTTACACACATGGCCTGTCGCCGCGCGACAGCATGTTCGTCGTGGGCGGGGCGCAGTTCGCGAAGCTCGGCTCGTCGCCCGATGCGGTGCGGCTGGTCGATCAGAAGGCGTTGTTCGCGACTACGCACGAGCTGGTGCGACGTTATCCGAACGATCCCGAAGGCTGGTTCCTATTGGGTGACGCGCAGTACCACTGGGGGTGGGGACAGCAGACCGGCGTTCCCGAGAGCCAGGTCGTTCGCACGTTCGACAAGGCCATCGCTCTCGACTCGGCGTTCACGCCATCGTACATCCACGCCATCGAGATGTCGTTCCGCTACGGAACGGCGAACGGTCGTCGCTACCTCGATGCTTATCTCGCGAAGAATCCGACGGATGTCGACGCAGAAGGCATGCGATTGCTCGCGCGGCTCGCCGACCCGGCGCTCGCGCAGACCACGGAAACGCAGAGGATGCTCGACACCGCATCCGCCGACCAGCTGCAGCATGCGGCATCGGCGGCCATCGAGTGGGCGGACAGCGCGGAGACAACGGTCCGGCTCGCCCGTCTGATTGCCAGTGGTAGAAAAGCCAACTTTGCGGGCTTCGCGGATTCCGCACATCGCCAGCGACGAGTCGCGTACGCGCTCGCTCTTCGCGGGCACTTGCGCGAGGCTCTAGCCGTCTACCGCAGCCCCGACGCGCTGCTCGGCGCCTCGATTGCGGGAGAGATACCTGCGACGGAGGCCGACAGTGCGGTGCTCGTGGCGCTCCGCCAGGGAAAATATTGTGCCTCGTGTGCGATCAGCTTTTGGGGGATGAGGGACGACACGCTGCCGATCAAGCTCGTCATGCAGGTGGCAGACTCGATGGCGAAGACGCCGCATCCACCATTCGAAGCGAGCGAGTTCACTTATGTGATGGCTCTCGCGCGCACGTACATGACCCTGGCACGGCGTGACACGGCCGGCGCGATCAGGCAGTTCGCCGCGTTGCCGGACAGCCTCTGTCATTCGTGCGGATGGGGATGGATCACGCAGGCGATGCTGCTCTCCTCGCAGGGGCGCGACGCAGAGGCAGCAGCGATCCTCGACGAAACGAGCGTCCTCAATGCGCCCCTTGGGGTTCTCGCCGAATTCCAGCGCGGGCGCGTCGCCGAGAAGTTGGGCGACAAGCCGCGAGCGCGCGATGCGTACGCCTTCGTCGGTGACATGTGGCAGAACGGCGATCCGTACTTCAAGCAGATCTCCGATCAGGCGCGCGCGGGGCTCAAGCGGTTGAGCGACGAGAATGCGTCGACGAAGATTCCGCTGAAGAAGCCGTAGAACAGACTGCACGCGCAGTTGTCCGTTTTTTGTCCATGCCGTTTTCCGTTTTTGTCGATTTTCCAGATTCCCATACCCTCTCCCTACGCACTCCGCTGCATCTTGAAGATGCGGAAGAGATAGTAGAGCGAGGGAAAGAGCACGCACGCGCCGGCCGCGAGCGCCCAGAGGACGAGCACCAGTGTGCGCATCGGCGCGGCAGCGGCCTCGATCGTGAGCGTCGGCGGTAGTAGATACGGGTACTGTGACGCAGCCCATCCCCAAAGAATGAAGGTCACTTGCGCCGCAGCTGCGGTGCGTGCGAGATGAAAGCGGCGAGTGTAGAGAGCGGCGATCGCTGTCAACGCCGAGACGCCGGTGACCACGTGAAAGGGGAACGCCCACGATCCGGCCATGAGTCCGCGTCGAACCATCGGTGCCTGGCTCCACGACAGAGCGAGAACGCCGAATGCGATCACGAACACCGCCCCGGCCGACCAGAGCGCGCGCTTGCGGAAATCCTCCTGCAGCGGCGTCCCTTCCGTTTCGACCGTGAGGTAAACCGCGGCGAGAAAGGAGAAGAGCGCGAGCGCCATGAGGCCCACTCCGAGGCCGAACCAGGTGTACCACGGCAGGATGAAGTCGGTCACGAACGGCAGATGCGTCGGCTCGCCGTACGATGCGGGGTGCGTACCCCATGCGATCCCCGTCGCCACCGCGCCGACGCACATGCCGAGCAGCACCGGCGTCACGATGCTCGCGATGGCGAAGACGCGCCCCCACCATTGCTGCGCCGCGTCAGCCGTGCTCCCGTAGCTGCGAAAGATGAACGCCGACCCGCGCAGCACGATGCCGAGGAGCATAAAGGTGAGCGGAATGTGCAGCACGATGACGATAATCGAGAACGCGGATGGGAAGCAGGTGAAGAGCAGCACGATCACGAGGATCAGCCAGACGTGATTGGCCTCCCAGATCGGAGCGAGCGCGTGCGAAATGACATTGCGCTGCTCCTTCTTGCGCGGGCCGCTCGCGAGAAAGTCCCACACGCCGCCGCCAAAATCCGCGCCGGCGAAGAGAACGTAGAAGGTGAGCGCCACCATGACTACGCCGGCGATCGCAACCGCGGGAGTGAGCGTCATGATGCGTGTGCCTGGTTCGGCTGCGGTTCGTCATCGCGCGGGCTGCGCAGTACCTGCTGGTAGAGCAGCCACGCGACTATCGAGCCGAGGAAGAGGTAGAGCGCCGTGAAGAGAAGAAAGGGAACGATCAGTCCGGGCATTGGCGTGACGGCATCCGCCGTGCGCAGAATCCCGTAGATGATCCACGGCTGACGCCCGACCTCGGTGACCACCCATCCGGCTTCGATGCAGATGAAGCCCATCGGCGCGACAAGCACGATCGCCGTCATCAGCCACCGGATCGAGACGACATCACGCTTCCGGAATTGAGTCACGAGCGCGAGCAGCGCGACGAGTGCCATGAACGATCCGAGCCCTACCATGATGTCGAAGGCCATGTGGATAATGGCGACCGGCGGCCACACATCGCGGGGGAAGTCGTCGAGCCCCTTTACCTCGGCGTTGAAGTCGTGCGTGGCGAGGAACGAGAGTCCCTTCGGAATCGAGATCGCGTACTTCGTACGCCGCTCCGCTTCGTCGGGAATTCCACCGATGTTGAGCGGCGCACCGCGCATGGTCTCGAAGTGCGCCTCCATCGCGGCCAGCTTCACGGGCTGCTGCGCGGCGACGTAGCGCGCGCTGATGTCGCCGGAGAGTGGCTGGATGAGCGCGGCGGGCGCGCCGATGAGAATCGCGATCGCGAATGCATGGCGGTGAAAGCTGTTTTTGGGATCTCGCAGCAGCATGGCCGCGTGGATCCCCGCCACTGCGAAGCCAGTCGCAGCGTACGCGGCCAGCGTCATGTGCAGCGCCTGCGGGAAGGCCGCCGGCGTCATCATCGCTGCGATCGGATCGATGTTCGTGAACTTGCCATCGACCAGCGTGAAGCCGCGCGGTGTGTTCATCCAGGCGTTCGCGATGACGACGAAGACACCCGAGATCGCGCCGCTCACGGCGACGACGATTCCGGAAATCACGTGCGCGCGCGCCGAGATGCGATCCCAGCCGTAGAGATAGATGCCGAGGAAGATCGCCTCGGTGAAGAAGGCAAAGCCCTCGAGGGAAAACGGCATCCCGATGATCGGGCCTGCCACCTTCATGAACTCCGGCCAGAGGAGTCCGAGCTCGAAGCTCAGCACGGTGCCGGAGACGGCGCCGACCGCGAAGAGAATCGCGGCGCCGCGCGACCAGCGCTTGGCGAGCTCGAGGTAGACTGCGTCGCCCGTGCGCCGCCAGCGATACTCGGCGATCACCATCAATGCGGGCAACCCGATTCCGACGACCGCGAAGATAATGTGAAAGGCGAGCGACACACCCATCTGCGAGCGCGCGGCGAAAATGTCGGGCATGAGGAACAGTCGCAAGGGCAGAGGCGTGGCGCAACCGCCGCTTGGGTGGGTCGTGTGTGCTTGCCGTCGTTCAGACGGCGCGCGAGTTTTGGGCGTGCGGTCTCTGCTCCTCGTCATCGGGGCGCTTCTCCTCGCCCACATCGCGCTGTTGCTCGCCCACCCCGCGCCGGCCGCGATCGCAGCGACGACCGGCGGGCTCGACGTCGGCATCGTCTTCGACGTCGGCGGACGCGGCGACAAGTCGTTCAACGATGGCGCGTATCGCGGTGGCGAGCGCGCCGAGCAGGCTCTTGGCGCACGCGTGCACTTCATCGAGCCGGGTGAAGGCTCCGATCGCGAGGCGGGGCTCAGGCTGCTCGCGGCCGAGCACATGCAGCTCGTCATGGGGGTCGGCTTCATCTTCACCGACGATCTCACCGCTCTCGCGAAGGAGTATCCGGACACACGCTTCGCCGGCGTCGACTACGCACTCGCGCTCGACTCCGCCGGGAAGGTGATCCCACCGCCGCCGAATCTCGCCGCGCTCAAGTTCCGCGAGGAGCAGGGGTCGTTTCTCGTTGGCGCGCTCGCGGCGCTCGTCGGAAAATCGAAGAAGCTCGGCTTCGTCGGCGGGATGGACATTCCGCTCATTCACAAGTTCGAGGCGGGCTACCGCGCGGGCGTGATGTACGTGTGCCCCGACTGCACCGTGATCGCGCAGTACGCGGGGGTGACCCCGGAGGCGTTTCGGAATCCGGGGCGCGGCAAGGAGCTCGCCCTGAGCCAGTATCAGTCGGGCGTCAACGTGATCTTCCACGCATCGGGCTCCACCGGGCTCGGCGTCTTCGAAGCGGCGCGTCAGATGGACAGGCTCGCGATCGGCGTCGATGCCGATCAGTACGCGGAGGCGCCGGGGCACGTGCTGACATCGATGGTGAAGGGTGTCGACGCCGTGGTACTCGACCAGATACGGAGGGCGCGCGACGGAAGCTTTCACGGCGGCGTGCAGGAGTACGGGCTCGCGGAGCATGGCGTCGGCTACATCTACGATGAGCACAACCGCGCGCTGATTCCGGACAGCGTGCACGCGCGCGTCGAAGAAATTCGCGCGGGGATCATCGCGGGGCGGATCGTCGTGCCGGCGGTGCGATGAGCGGGATGATGAGCGGTGCGAGAAGCACTGCGCCCATCGTGCGCCTGACTGGCATCGCGAAGCGCTTTGGCGACTGCCACGCCGTGCGCGACGCGTCGCTCGAGGTGGCGGCGGGCGAGATCCACGCGCTTGTGGGCGAGAACGGCGCCGGGAAATCGACTCTCATGCGCATCCTCGCGGGGATCTCTCCGCCGGATGCAGGGACGATTGAGGTCGGCGGGCGCGATGTCACCGGGTGGACGACCGCGCAGGCAATCGACGCGAGCGTCGGGATGGTGCACCAGCACTTCATGCTCGTCCCGACGCTCACGATCGCCGAGAACGTCATCCTCGGCCGCGAGCCCATGCGCGGCCTCGCGATTGATTTCGCGCGGGCCGAGCGCGAGGTCACCGCGGCGGCGGAGAAGAGTGGCTTTCGGATGAACGTGCGGCAGCTCGTGCGCGAGCTGAGCGTCGGCGAGCAGCAGCGCGTCGAGATCTTGAAGACGCTCGTGCGCGGCGCGCGCATTCTGATTCTCGACGAGCCGACGGCGGTGCTCTCGCCGCCGGAGGTCGAAGAGCTGTGGCGCGTGCTGCGCGCGCTCCGCGACGAAGGCGGTACGATCATTCTCATTACGCACAAGCTCGATGAGGTGGCGGAGATCTCGGACACGATCACGGTGGTGCGCGAGGGGCGCACGGTGGCACGCTTCCCCACGGCAGGGACGAGCCCGGCGTCGATCGCGCGCGCGATGGTGGGGCGCGACGTCGTGCTCGCCGGCGATGCGACCATCGCGCGAAGGGATGAGCGCGTCGTCGCCCTCGCGCCGGCGCTCGACGTTCGGCATCTCGTCGTCTCGGGCGAGCAGCGGCAGCGGGCAGTGAACGACGTGTCGTTCACCATCCAGCCGCGCGAGATACTTGGTATCGCCGGGGTGGAAGGGAATGGCCAAAGCGCGCTCATCGAGGCGATCGCCGGCCTTCGCAGCGTGGAGAGCGGCGAGATTTTCCTCGACGCCGCCGACGTCACGTCGATGCCCGTGAGCGACAGGGAGGAGCGCGGCCTCGCTCACATCCCCGAAGATCGCCACCGCCGCGGGCTCGTTCTCGACTACTCGATCGCGGACAACCTCATCCTCGGCCGCCAGCGATCGTACCAGCGCCGCGGCGGAATGCTCGACCGCACGCGCATCCTCGCGGACGCGCGCGCGGCGATCGCGGTGGCGGACATTCGGCCATCGGATCCGATGATGCCCGCGCGCGCTCTCTCGGGCGGCAACCAGCAAAAGGTCGTGATCGCGCGCGCGCTCGCGCGCGAGACGCGCGTGCTCCTCGCAGCGCAGCCCACGCGCGGCGTCGACGTCGGCGCGATCGAGCTCATTCACGCGCGCCTCCGCGCGGCGCGGGATTCGGGCGCGGCGATACTGCTCGTGTCGGCCGAGCTCTCCGAGATACTCGCGCTGAGCGATCGCGTGGCGGTGATGTACGGCGGGCGTATCGTCGCGATCGTTCCACGCAGCGTGGCGAGCGAAGAGATGCTCGGCCCGCTCATGACGGGAGCATCCGCGTGAGCGACCTCGACGCCACAGCGATGCGAGAGGAAAATCCAAGCACCGTGAGCGAGACGATGGTGATCGTCCGCTCGCGTGACGTACGCAATCGTGTGATCGAGGCGGTGCTCCCGCCGCTCGTCGCGCTCCTCGTGTCGATCGTCGTCGGCGATCTGCTCATCCTCGCGGTCGGGCAATCGCCGGGCGCCGTGTATCGGCTGATGCTCGAAGGGACGTGGGGGAATGCGTACGGCTTCGGGCAGGTGCTCTACAAGACGACGACGCTCATCTGTACGGGACTCGCGGTTTCGGTCGGGCTTCGCGCGGGGCTCTTCAACATCGGAGCAGAGGGGCAGCTCGCCGCGGGCGGGATGGCGGCGGCGCTCGTAGGGCTCGCGCTGCCGGTTGGAACGACGGCCGTCATCGCGGTACCGCTCGGCGTGCTCGGCGCGCTCGCCGCCGGAGGCGCGGTGGGATTCGTCCCCGGCGCGCTGCGCGCGAACTGGGGTGCGCACGAGGTGATCACGACGATCATGCTCAACTTCATCGTGCTCGCCTTCCTGAGCTGGCTCGTCTCCGCACATCTGCGCGTCCCCGAGACGCTCCACACCCCGCCGATTCATGCCGGAGCGCTGCCGCGGCTCTCTGTTCTGTGGAACGGCTTTCACGGATCTGCCGCGAATGGTTCAATTCTCATTGAACTATGCGCAGCACTCATTCTCGGCTGGTACCTGTTTCGCACGCGCGGCGGCTTCGAGCTGCGTGCCGTCGGGCTTCAGCCCGATGCCGCGGAGAATGCCGGCATCAATGTCGGCCGCACCTGGATTCGCGCGCTCACCCTCAGCGGCGCGCTTGCGGGACTCGGCGGGATCAACTTCGTGCTCGGCTACGAGCGCTACTACGAAGAGGGATTCGCAACGGGCGCCGGTTTCCTCGGGATAGCCGTGGCACTGGTCGGGCGCAGCAATCCGCTCGGTGTCGTGCTCGCCGCGCTCTTCTTCGCGACGCTGTCGCAGGGCGGGCTCGCAATCAACGCGCTCGTGCCGAAGCAGATGGTCGACGCGCTGCAGGGCGTCGTGATCCTCGCAATGGCGGCATCGGTGCCCGAGGTGCGGCGCCTCCTCGCGCAGGCGCGAGGGAAGCGATGAGCCTCGCGCTCGCCTTCCTCGCGCAGACGCTCCGGATCGCGGTGCCCTATCTCTTCGCCGCCGCGGGCGGAGTGCTCGCCGAGCGCGCCGGGATCATCAGCCTGACGCTCGAGGGCTTCATGCTCGGCGGCGCGTTCAGCGCAATGCTCGGCAGCTACTGGTCCGGCAGCCCGTGGATCGGCGCGCTGTGCGGCATCGCCGGCGGAGTAGCACTCGCGTTGCTGCACGCAGTGTCGACGATCCGCTTCAAGGCGGATCAGGTGGTGAGCGGCATTGCGATCAATTTGCTCGCGGTCGGGCTCACGCGATATTTCCTCAAGCTCGTCTTCGACAGCTCGTCGAACTCGCTGCGGGTAGCGGGATTTTCGGCGGGGACGAGCACCGGCTCGCTGATTGGTGGACTGCTGCACAATCCACTGATACCGTTCGGACTACTGATCATTCCCGTGGTTGCATGGCTGCTGTATCGCACGCCGTTCGGACTTCGCGTGCGCGCGGTGGGCGAGCATCCCGAGGCGGCGACGACGGTCGGGGTTTCGGTGAAGCGCGTGCGCTACGTCGCCGTCGCACTCTCAGGTGCGCTTGCCGCGCTCGGCGGCGCATATCTGGCACTCGATCAGCATCAGTTCACGGATGGGATGAGCGCGGGGCGTGGCTTCATTGCGCTGGCGGCGATCATTTTTGGACGTTGGGATCCAGTGCGCGCCGGGATCGCCTGTTTGTTTTTTGCGGCGGCCGAGACGCTGCAGATCCAGCTGCAAGGGATGCAGGCGATTCCGTCGCAGTTCGTGCAGATGATTCCGTACGTGCTCACCATCGTTGCGCTGGTGGGGCTGGTAGGCCGAGCGATGCCGCCGGCGGCGCTCGGCAGAGAGTAGCTTTCGCGCGTGACGGACTTCCTGCAGAAGCGCCTCGATCTGATGCGCACCGGCGACGCCGGCAAGCTCAGCGTGCTGATGTTCACCGCGTTCATCGACATGGTGGGCGCGTTGATGATCATCCCGCTCCTGCCGTTCTACGCGAAACGCTTCGGCGCGAGCGACTTTGCGGTCATGGCGCTCGTCGCATCGTTCTCGGCGATGCAGCTCGTGAGCGCGCCATTGTGGGGACGCGTCTCGGACCGGTATGGGCGGAAGCCCGCGCTCCTGTTCGGACTCGGCGCGTCGATGTTCGCGTACATCGTTTTTGCGTACGCGGATTCCTACTGGCTGCTGCTGGCGTCGAGGATCATTCAGGGTGCGGGTGGCGGCACGACGGGCGTGATCCAGGCCTACGTCGCGGACAGCATGGCGCCGAAGGATCGTGCGCGGGGCCTCGGCTGGCTCTCGTCGGCGACGAATGCGGGGGTCGTGATCGGACCCGCGATCGCATCGTTCTCGCACAACCTCGGGCCGCACTGGCCGGGAATGATCGCGGCGCTGCTGTGCGCGCTGAATATTCTGTTCGCGTCGCGCTATCTCCCCGAGTCGCACGACGCGAAAGCGCGCATGCGCACGCGAGGCGGGCGCACGCCGTTCGATGCGGTCGCGCGAGTCGCCGGCGTCGACATAGATCAACCGTACGCGCGACTCATCTGGATGTACTCGGTGGGGCTCGGCGCGTTCTATGGAGTGAACGCGCTGATCATTCTCTTCTTGAGTCGACACTTCGACGTCACCGAGAACACGATCGGCTTTTTCTTCATGTACATGGGCGGGTTGAGCATCGTCTTTCGACTGTTCATCCTCGGCCGCGCGGTGGATAGATATGGCGAGGTGCGCACGGCGCGCCTCGGCGCGCTCTCGCTCGCGTGCGGACTCGCACTGATTCCGCTCACGCCGCTCGTGAAGCTGACGGCGCTGCCGGCCGTGAGCTGGCTGCCCTTCGCGATCGTGATCGCGCTCGTGCCGCTCGGAGCTGCGCTGAACTTTCCGAGCGTGACGGCGCTGCTGTCCCGCGTGGTGGGCGAGAACGAGCGCGGATTGTACATGGGTGTACAGCAGACCTACGGCGGCATCGCACGCGTGATCTATCCGCTCGTGGCGGGCGTCGCGTCGGACCATTTGGGCGAGTCATCGCCGTTCTGGATCTCGGGGGGACTGGTGCTCACGACTATCGCGATGGGGTCGCAGCTGGGGCGATACTCGAGTCGGACGTCGGAGTTCGAGGCGGAGGCGGTGAGCGAAGAGGCAACGGCGGAGGCGAAGGCGGCGGAGTAGGATGCGTGGTACGTTCGCGGGGCGCAGTTCGTCTTGTGAGCAGCAGCACTTCCGCCCATCACCTGATTCGCTCGAGCGCATGCCCCCCGCCCCACTCCCCCGCCCCGCCGAGTTCGACGACCCCTCGATTCCCGAGATCGAGACCACCGATGTGCCGCTCTGCCCTCTCTGCGGCGCCGGTCATTTCCACACGTTCGCCGAGGGGTACGACTACGAGCTGCAGACGTCGCGCAACAAGTGGCGCTTCGTCGAGTGCGACGCGTGCTCGCACGTCTGGCTCAATCCGCGCCCCGCGATCTCGACGCTCGGCATCATCTATCCGACTACGTACTACGCCTACAACTACTCGACGAAGATCAATCCTATCGCGGTGAAGGCGAAGGAGATGCTCGACATCGCGAAGATGAAGGCGATCCTCGCACATCTGAAGCGCGCGCCGAAATCGTTTCTCGATGTCGGCTGCGGCGATGGGCGCTTTCTGAAGGTGATGGAAAAGAAGGGCGTGTCGCGCGACCGCGACTACGGTCTGGAGCTCGACGAGGCGGTGCTCGAGCCGCTGAAAAAACAGGGCTATCAGGTTGCGTGCGAGCGCGTCGAGGATTCGACTCTGGTGCCTGACGGCTCGCTCGATCTCGTGACGATGTTCCACGTCATCGAGCACGTCGACGATCCGGGGCCGGTGATCCGGAAGCTCGCCAAGTGGATGGCGCCGGGCGGCGTGCTCGCAATCGAAACGCCCAACCTCGACGCCCTCGACCAGCGGCTCTTCCACGACAGCTATTGGGGAGGCTACCACATCCCCCGCCACTGGAATCTTTACACCGCCGCAACGCTCGCCCGGCAACTGAAGGATGCTGGCCTCGAGCCCGTGGAAACTATGTACCAGACCGGCCACTCGTTCTGGATGTATTCGATGCACCACTGGATGCGCTTCGAAGGCAACCCGCATCCACGCCTGGCGAAGCTTTTCGACCCGATCGGCAGCTTGGGCTTCCTGGCCGGCTTTACCCTCTGGGACAAGCTTCGCGGACTATTTGGCTTCCGCACTTCGGCTGTTCTCATGCTGGCGAGGAAGCCCGAAAACACGTGACGGTGCGGGCCGAGTCCTCGTCTTAGACGTAGACCCTTGGGGCCCAACGAGATGACGCTTCAGCTCGCCAGCGACGCCACCCACGATGCGCCAGCCGCGCCTCGTTCGGCGCCGCCGCGTTTCGATCCGTATCACCCATTTCGCCGCACGCTCCTGACACCGGAGCAGGTGCGGACGCTCAGCTCGTTGCGCCCCTCGCGCGTGGTCGCAGACACGATCTGGTGCTGGCTCTGGATCATCGCCGCCTGGGCCGCCGTCGCGACATGGACACACTTGTGGGTGGTCGTGCTCGCGATTCCCGTGATCGGCACCCGCTACTACGGCCTCTTCATCATCGGCCACGACGGGCTGCATCGCCGGCTGTTCCCAAATAGAGATCGCAACGATCTCTTCAATGACGTCTTCATCCTCGGCGCGCTCGGCGCGATCACGCGCATCAACAATCGCAATCATCTGCGTCACCATCAGCATCTCGCGACGCACGACGATCCCGATCGCCATCGCCACGCCTGCTTCAACAAGTCCGAGATCGTCGAGGTCGTCGCCTTTCTCACCGGCATCACGAGCGTGTTCACGTCGGTGAAGAACGTCTTCTTCCCGACGGCCGGCGTGAAGCACGGCGGAGTTGCGGACAGCGTCGAAGTGCAGGGCGAGCCCGGCGCGAAGCTCGAGTCGATACCCGAAACGTACACGACGCGCGACATGGCGATTCTGCTCGGCTGGCAGGTGGTGCTGATCGGCGGGCTCTCGTGGACGATCGGCTGGTGGGCGTATCCGGTGCTCTGGCTCCTCCCCGTGTTCGTCTTCACCTATCTCGGCGACAACCTCCGGTCGTTCGTCGAGCACTCGCATCCCGAAGCAGATGTGAAGGCCGACGAGCATCGCCTCGTCACGCACACGAGCAATCGGCTCGAGCGTCTGTTCGTGGCGCCAATGAACATGAACTTCCATGCCGCTCATCATCTCTGGGTCGGCATCCCGTACTACAATCTGCCGCACGCCGATCGCCTCATGCGCGAGCATCCCGGATCGTCGGCGCTCGAGTGGCGGCGCAGCTACACCGCGTATCTCTGGCGGTACATGCGCGCCACTCCTCTCGATGAGTGCAAGGGGGGACAATGACGACGACCACCGCGCCATTCGCTCGCTTCGCCCCGCCGCTCGGCGCCAGCACGCCCGAGCTTTCGATCGTGATGCCGTGCCTCAACGAGGCCGACACACTGGCGATCGTGATCGGGAAGGCGCAGCGCGCGATCAACGAGAACGGAATCAACGCCGAGATCGTGATTGCAGACAACGGCAGCACCGATGGCTCGCAGGAGATCGCCCGCAAGCTCGGCGTGCGCGTGATCGCGGTTGATCAGCGCGGCTACGGCGCGGCGCTCATGGGCGGGATCAACGCGGCGCGCGGCATGTACGTGATGATGGGCGACGCGGACGACAGCTATGACTGGGGAGAGATCCCGCGCTTTCTCGCGAAGCTGCGCGAGGGATTCGATCTCGTGCAGGGATGCCGCCTCGCGACCGGCGGCGGCACGGTGAAGCCCGGGGCGATGCCCTTTCTGCATCGCTGGTGGGGAAATCCGATGTTCAGCGCTCTCGCGCGCTGGTGGTTCCGCACGCCGATCCACGACATCCACTGCGGCATGCGCGCGTTCCGTCGCGACATGTGGCTGACGCTCGACCAGCGCTGCACCGGAATGGAGTTCGCATCGGAGATGGTGATCAAGGCGAGCCTCTTCCAGGCGAAGACGGCCGAGATTGCGATCACGCTGTCGCCGGATGGCCGCACGGCGCATCCGCCGCATCTCAAGACGTTCCGCGATGGCTGGCGGCACCTTCGGTTCTTTCTCCTCTTCAGCCCGCGCTGGCTGTTCCTGATGCCGGGGCTCGCGCTCATTCTCGCGGGAACTGTCGGCTATGCGCTGGCGATGCCGAGACTGCAGATCGGGAAAATGGTGTTCGACGTGCACACGCTGCTCTTCGCGAGCCTCGCGATCATCTGCGGCTACCAGTCGATCGCCTTCGCGCTCATGACGAAGGTGTTCGCGATCGTCGAAGGACTGCTTCCCGAGGATCCGCGACTCAACACGTTCTTCAAGCTCGTGAATCTCGAAAGCGGGCTCGCGGTGGGCGGCGTCAGCATGCTCGTCGGACTCGGACTGCTCGGCGCGTCGGTGCACCAGTGGTCGAGCGTCGACTTCGGCGCATTGAACTACGAGCGTACGATGCGCTGGGTTATTCCCGGTGTGATGCTCACCGCGCTCGGCTTCCAGACGATCCTCTCGAGCTTCTTCGCGAGCCTGATGGGGATGCGGCGCCGGTGAACGCCGCCGCGATGCAGCCGGAGACGAGCGCCGAGTTCGACGCGTACGCGGAGAGTTACGACGAGGCGCTCGCTCTGGGGCTGTCCTTCACCGGCGAGACGAAGGATTACTATGCATCGGGGCGCGTTGCATGGCTCGCGAAGCGGCTCGCCGAGCGGAAGCACGCGGTGCGTTCGGTCATGGACTTCGGCTGTGGCACCGGCTCCGGTGTGCCGTTTTTGTTCGATGGACTAAACGCAAAGATGGTGCACGGCGTCGACGTGTCGGCTCCGTCACTCGACATCGCGCGCGCGACGCACACGCGCGACGGTGCCACTTTCGCGATGATCGAGGGGAAGCTGCCACCCACATTCGATCTCGCCTTCTGCAACGGTGTCTTTCACCACATTCCCGTGGCCGGACGTCATAGCGCGGCGGCGTACGTGCACGAGGCGCTGCTACCAGGCGGATTGTTCGCGCTGTGGGAGAACAATCCGTGGAATCTCGGCACGCGTTACATCATGAGCCGGGTGCCGTTCGATCGTGATGCGATCACGCTGACGCCGCCGGAGACGCGTCGCCTGCTGCGCGACGCTGGCTTCGACATCGTGCGCACCGACTATCTGTTCGTCTTCCCGCATGCCCTGCGCGCACTGCGGCCGCTCGAGCGCTGGATGGCATCGATGCCGATCGGCGGGCAGTATCTCGTGCTCGCACGCAAGCGGTGAGCTGCCCGCACAATCGCCGGCGCGTGCCGACGAGAGCACGATGACCGATCTACAAGCGTTGGCGGTGGTGGCGCTCGCGGCATTGCTCGGGCGCTTCATTCTGCTGCCCGCGCTCACCGATCGAGCGACGCGAGCGTTGTCGTGGCGATGGCTTCCGGTGATACTCGGCGTCATCACGAGCATATTCGTCGCATGGCTGTGGGGGGGCCTCGATCAGGTTTCCGTCATCCACGACGAGGCGGCGATTCTGCTGCAGGCGAAGATCTACGCGACCTTCCACTGGACTGCGCCCGGGCTTCCGCTGCCGGAGTTCTTCGAGCAGTACCATGTCTTCGTCACACCACGACTCTTCCCCAAGTATCCGCCGGGGCACGCGCTGCTGCTCGTGCCGGGAATCTGGCTGGGGCTTCCGGGCTTGATGCCCGTGCTGCTGCTGGGACTGTGCGGCGCGCTGGTATTCGAGGTCGCACGGCGGGTCACGAATCCCTGGGTTGGTCTGTTCAGCTGGCTGTTCTGGCTCACGTGCACGTCCGTGCTCGACTACGCACCGAGCTACATGTCGGAGTCCTCGACGAGCGCGCTGTGGATGCTCGGATGGTACGCGCTCATCCGGTGGATCGAGGATGACCGAAGGCTCTGGCTGAACGTGCTGGCGGCCGCTATCGGCTTCGGCGTGCTCACGCGCCCCGTGACGATGGTGATCTTCGCGCTGCCGATCGCGGTGATCATACTCGTCCGAATCTCGAAGCGGCACGCATGGCGGGACCTGCGGACGCCGATCGTGCTTGCATGCGTGACCGTTGGCGTGTGGGCGATCTGGTGTCAGGCGACGACGGGGAACCCGTTGCACGCGCCGTATGGACTGTATTCGCGATACTACTTTCCGGATGACGTGATGGGTTTTGGACTCACGGGGCAGGAGCCGCTGCGCCAGCTCAATCCGGATATGCAGCAGTTCAACGAGTACGTGAAGATCCTGCATCGCGATTACACGTTGGCGAACCTCCCCGAGCAGCTCCGTGAGCGCACGATCTCGATTGCTGCGAACATGTGGGCCACGCGCGCCGCCTTTCTCCCGGTCGCGGCGCTAGCGCTGATAACGACGAGCGCGTTCGTCTGGGTGGGATTCGGAACTGCGGTACTGCTCGTGCTGGCGTACCTGTGCGTGGGCCATGGTGCGCACTGGACGGCGTACTACGTCGAGATTCAGCCGGTGCTGGCGATACTCACCGTGATGGGGTGGTGGCGGCTCACGAGCCTGCTCTCGAGCCGTGCGCTCGCGTGGCCGCTCAAGTCGCTCCCGCTGTTGACTCCGGGAACGGTGTTCGGGTTCATCGTGAGCGGCGTGATTCTCTTCCCGTACATCACGCGCGCCGCGCCGTACATCGCCGGCAAAAAGGCGGACCGTCGCGAGTATCAGAATGACTTCCGAACGCTTCTCGCACTGACGCCAGGGAAGCACATCATGGTGTTCGTCCGCTACGCACCGAATCACAGCGCACACGAAAGTCTCATCCACAACGAGCCGGATCTGAACGAGGCGCGTGTGTGGACCGTGTACGATCGCGGCGCCGACAACGTCAGGCTCATGCGGCTGGATCGCGCGCGCATCCCGTATCTGTTCGACGATGAGCATCGCGCGATGGTGCAGCTGGACTCGGCGGGGACGCCGCGCATGGATCGGGTGATTCTCGAGCCGGGAAGCCGGTACTAGTCGCCGGAGCAACGAGCGCGTGCGGGCGCCGACTATCTCGGTGCAAAGCACGCAATGCCTTCGATCCGACTTACCGCACCCGATTCGCCGTTCGATCGCACAGCGGCCGCCACTCCCCATCGCCCTGCCGCCATTCCCATCGCAAATCCATCCTGTTGCCGTCGTTGCTGACGGTCACGGCTGCGCGAGTCGATTGCTCCGTGAAGATCCACAGGTTGCCGCTCACGGTCGCGGTGTACTCTGGATGATTCCCCGCGTTGTCGAACATGTGTGTAAAGTAGGCGCCCTTCGCCTCATCGTAGCCGAGGATCTCGGTACCCTTGAAGGCGTGCGTGCCGATCCTTGCGTCCCATGAGTGGAGCATGAAGAAGCCACCGGGGAGCCACTCGTACGTCTCTTCGCTCGTCCACGTCACCGCCAACGCACGTGGATCCTCCGCGCTCTGCTCCGGCCCCCCGAACGACTCGCCGCGCGCGCGCCACGAGCCGACGAATACGTCGAGCTGTCGATGCGCCTGGCTCCGCTGCGGGGCCGTCATCCGATGGACCCCATTTTATTCTCGCCCGCGCCCGACACGCCATCGCCCTCGCGCTCCGTGAGCAGCCGCGAGCCGCGCTGGTACGTCAGATACGAGTACCCCCACTCGATCAGCACGATGATGCGATTGCGGAAGGTCGCGAGATACATGAGGTGGATGAACAGCCAAAACCACCATGCGATCTGTCCGCGCAGCTTCACCGGACCGATCTCGGCGATCGCGCGGTAGCGCCCGATCGTCGCGAGATTTCCCTTGTCGCGATACTTGAACTTCAGCGTCGGCTGCTCGGCCAGAATTCGCCTGACATTCTTCGCCGCGAGCTTTCCCATCTGATTCGCCGCCGGCGCGACCGCGGGCACTTCTCCGCCATCGTCCCGCTTGATCGCTGCGAGATCGCCCGCGACGAAAATGGTCGGATGCCCCGGCACCGAGAGGTCCGGCGCGACGAGCACGCGTCCCGCGCGGTCGAGCGGCGCGGCGAGCGCGCGCGCGAGCGGCGACGCCTGATTGCCCGCGGCCCACAACACCGTTCGTGTCGGAATCCGCTGCTCGCCTACGTACACCGCATCCTTCTCGATGCGCGTGACGGCCGCGTTCAGATGCACCTCGACGCCCAGCCCCTTCAAGTCTTTGAGCGCACGCTCGGCGAGATCCGGCTCGAATGCCGTGAGCAGACGCGACCCGCCCTCGAGCAGCACGATCTTCGTGTCGCGCGGATCGAAGTTGCGAAAGTCGTCGAGCATCGAGTGGTGCGCGATGTCCGGAAGAATGCCCGCGAGCTCGACGCCCGTCGGTCCGCCGCCCACGATGACGAAGCGCAGCCACGACTCGCGATCCTCGGGCTCCGCCTTCTCGGCCTCCTCGAACGCGATCAGAAAACGATGCCGCACCTTGAGCGCATCCTCGAGGCTCTTGAGCCCCGGCGCCATCGGCTCCCACTCGTCGTGCCCGAAGTACGCGTGACGCGCGCCCGACGCGATGATCAGATAGTCGTACGGGACGCTCAGCGCGCCCTTGTCCGCGTGCACGAGCTGCTTCGCCGGATCGATCCCGTCGACCTCGGCCATGAGCACCGTGGTATTCGTGTTCTTGCGCAGCAGCCATCGAATCGGCGACGTGATGTCGCTCGGCGCAAGCACCGCCGTCGCCACCTGGTAGAGGAGCGGCTGAAAGAGATGATGATTGGTGCGATCGATCAGGGTGACGTCGACGTCCGCCTTGCGCAGTCCGCGCGCGGCGGTGAGGCCGGCGAATCCGCCGCCGATGATCACGACACGAGGTTTCGTCATGCGGTTGGAATGGTCTCCACGCGCTCAGGACGTCCACCGAGCAGGCGCGCAGCGACGGTGATGAGGAGCACGAGCAGGATGAGCAGCACGCTGTACGCGGCCGCGGTGCCGAACGAGAGGTTGCGGAGCTGCGCGAGAATTTCCATGGAGATCGGCCGGTTCGCGTGCGTGTACAGCACGATCGATGCGACGAACTCGCCAACGGCGGTGATCGCGGCGAGCGTCGCTCCGGCAGCGAGCCCGGGACGCGCCGCGGGAATCACGACGCGGCGCATCGCGAGCCACCAGCTCGCGCCGAGTCCGCGCGCGGCGTCCTCGAGCGAGGGATCCATCTGGCGCAGGGAGCTCTCGACGGCGCTGGTCACGAGCGGGATCCCGCGCACGAAATACGCTAGCGGCAGAATCCAGAAGGTGCCGACGAGAAGCAGTCGCAGCTGCGAGGGTGCGTTCCGATCGAAGGTAGACGCGAGGCCGATTGCGATCGCGGTCGCGGGGATCGCCCACGGAAGCACCACGAGCAGCTGCAGCATTCCGCGTCCGGCAAAGCGTCGGCGCGCGAGCAGATAGGCGGCGATGAAGCAGACGATGATGTTTGCGATGGTCGCGAGCACCGCCATCGAGATCGAGTTGCGCACAGGCAGCCACAGCTGCGGATCGGTGGCGAGGTGCTTGAAGTTGTCCAGTGTGTATTCGGGCGGAAGCACCTGCGTCGTCCACGCGCCATCGCGCGCGAAGGCGACGAGTACGATCATCGCGTGCGGGAGCACGAGCACGAACACGAGCGCAGCGGCGAGAACAGGTGCGAGTCGCGCCATCGGCCCGCGCAACGAGATGCGCGTATTGCTCCCCTTCCCCGTGAGCGCGTACGAGCGCCGGCGCTCGAACCAGCGGAGGAGCAGCAGCGCGGCGATCGCGGTGATCGCGAGCACCGTCGTCTCGACGTATGCCATTCCCAGCGCGCCATTGAGCTTGGAGGCGACGATCTGCGTCGACAGCACGCGGAGCCCGCCGCCGAATATGTACGGCGCGGAAAACGAACCGAGCGCGCTCATGAAGACGAGGAGCATCGAGCCTGCGAGCGCGGGGGTCACGAGCGGGAGCGTCACCTTGCGGAGCCGAAACATCGTCGAGGCGCCGAGCCCTGCGGCGGCCTCATCGAGGGTGCCGTCGAGGCGCTCGAGCCCGGCCGATACGAAGAGGAAGACGTAGACGTACATCGTGTAGGCATGTACGAAGATGATCGCCCAGATCCCCGTGAGCCGCCACGGCGCTTCGGACAGGTGAAGCGCGTGCTGCACGCCACGCGTGACGACGCCGCTCTCGCCGTAGAGAAAGAGAAAGGCGATGACGCCGACGAGCGGCGGGAGCGCCGCGGGGAGTGTCGCGACGGCCTGAAGGAATCTGCGGCCGCGAAATTCGACGCGGCTGAGGACGAAGGCGAGCGGAAGACCGACCGCCGCCGCGCCGATCACGGACCCGATCGAGACGACCAGCGTCGTCCACAGCGCCTCACGATCGCTCGGCGAATTTGCGAACTCGCGCCAGTAGCCGAGCCCGTGGTCGAAGGAGCCGGCGATGATCGTGATGTTCGGATAGACGACGCACCAGAGCAGCAGTGCGAGCACTGGCGTCGCGAGCGCCCAGGAGACGCGCTGGTCGGCCTTGATCTTCATACGGCCACGACCGAGACGGGCTCGCGCACCACGCGCACGGAGACCTGGTCGCCCTCGCGCACATCGCGATCGGTGCTCTGGAGCTCGACTTCCGTGTGGTCGTCGACCCGTACCCGGTAGACGAGCTGCGTGCCCGCAAATCGGCGGTCGGTGACGACGCCTGGCCAGCCGGTGCCACTCTTCACGAAGGCGAGCGCGTCGGGGCGCAGCACGGCCAGTACAGCGCGCACACCACTCAACGAAGCGGATGCGTGTGCCGCGAATGTCGTCGCACTGCCGGCGACGTGCACGGTCACCTTCGCACCGTCGAACTCGCCCGGCACGAACGTCGCCCGCCCGATGAATTCCGCCACCGAGCGCGAGACCGGATTATCGTGCAGCTCCTCCGGCGCCCCCACTTGCAGCAGCCGGCCATTTTCCATCAGCGCGACGCGGTCGGCGACCGCGAACGCATCCTCCTGATCGTGCGTGACGAAAAGCGCGGTGAGGCCGAGCCGGCGCAGCGTCGCGCGGAGCTCGTTGCGCGTGCTGCGGCGCAGATTGGGATCGAGATTCGAGAGCGGCTCGTCGAGGAGCAGCACCGGCGGCTCGATCACGAGCGCGCGTGCGAGCGCGACGCGCTGCTGCTCGCCGCCCGAGAGCGACTGGATCGCGCGCGGCGATGCGCCACTGAGGCCGACGTTCGCGAGCGCCGTCGCCGCACGCGCACTGCGCTCCGTCTTCGAGACGCCGCGCGCCTCGAGGCCGAACGCCACATTCTGTCCGACAGTCATGTGCGGAAACAGTGCGTAGTGCTGGAAGACCATCCCGAAGCCGCGCACGCGCGGCGCGCGCGTCGTGATGTCCTTCCCCTCGAGCCACACCTTCCCCGAGTCCGGCGGCTCGTAACCCGCGACCATACGAAGCGTCGTCGTCTTTCCGGAGCCGCTCGCACCCATGAGCGCGACGAGCTCGCCGCTCGCGATCTCGAGCGACAGCGAATCGACGGCGAGCTTTTCTTCGAAGCGGCGCGTGAGCTTGTCGAGGGAGAGTCGCGCCGTGCCGGGCATCAGCTCTTCTTGCTGCGGTTGCGGATGTTCGAATCCCAGTAGCGCATCCACTCGTCGAGGTGCTTCGCGAGCAGCGCGCGGTCGAGCGGCATCGGCTTGATCTTCGTCTTCGCGTCGCGCACCCACTGCGGCAGCGAGTCGAGCGGGATGTCCGTTCTCGCCGGAATGCGGTAGAAGCTGTTCGACGCCTCCTCGAGCGCGGCCGGCGTCGTCACGAACTCGTAGAACTGTTTCGCGAGATCGGCGTGCTTCGTTCCCTTCACGATCGCGATCGCATCCACGAGCACCGGCGTGCCACTCGACGGAATTACGTACTGCACGGGGATCTTCAAACGGCCGCGCAACTGTGCGATGTCCGGCATGTCGTAGAGCGAGATCAGCCCTTCCTGGCGGCCGAGCTTCTGGTAGAGCACGCCCGGATCGAGCGCATACTCCTTGGTGCTCGCATCGAGACGCCTGAGCCACGCGTAGCCGGAGTCCGGCGTGCCGCTCGCTCCCATCCCTCGCACGATCATCGCGCCGAAGATCGCGCGCATGCTCCCACTCGGCAGCGGATCCCTGATGATCACCTTCCCCTTCCACTTCGGATCGAGCACGTCGTCCCAATCCTTCGGCGCATCGGCCTCGCTGACCGCGGCGCTGTTGTACGCGATTACCTCAGGCGTGAGATATGTGCCGTACCAGAGATCGGACTCGCTCTTCGCCTCGGGCGGCACGACACCGGCCCAGGTCGGCTTGTATGGCATGAGCAGCCCGGCTGCAGCCGCGCGATCGAAGACTTCGGTCGGCGCACCGAACCAGACATCGGCCTGCGGATTCGCGGCCTCGCTTCGCAGGCGGTCGAGCACATCCTGCGAGCCCATGTCCACCCACTGCACATCCACGTTGGGATGCGCCTTCTCGAAACCTGCCTCGTAGTGCTCGAGCAGATCCTTCCCGTGCGGCGAGTAGATCGTGAGAACGGTGCGGCCGTCGCCGCTGCACGCGGTGAGGGCCAGCATTGCCGCGACGATCGATCCGCCACGCGCCCTCACGGCGACACCGCGCGTGCTGCGGGCGTCGAGCTCGCCACCGAAGGGCCGAGCAGATTTACGAACAGTCGCGCCGCACCGGGCACGCCCGAAGGAAGCTGCCGGAAGAACGCGAGCGTCGTGTAGATGTAGCTGCCGCGTCCCACCGATGCGCGAAGGATGCTGCCCGGATTCGCGGGCTCGCCGGGATCGTTCGTCGCGATCACGGTCTGATAGTGCGAGTCGATCGTCGACGGCATGTAGAGCGCGCGATCCTGCACCCAGCCGCGCCAGTCCGCGTCGGTGATGCGATTGGGCGCGTTGAGAAGCGGATCGTTCGGCGCGAGCACCGTGATCGGCGATGCCTCATCGGTGACTCGTGCTGCAGGCGACGAGAGCGAGATCGGGAAGGGCATCATCCCCGGCTGCGTCATCTCGCCCTGCCCGTACTGCACGACCATCGTGCCGCCGTTGCTCACCCACTCGAACAGGCGTGCGTTCTGCGCGGCCAGCGAAGGATCCGATTCGTATGCGCGCGTGCCGATCACCACCGTCGTGAAGCGCGAGAGATCCGCCGCCGCGAGCCCGTGCGCGTCGAGCACCGTCACCGGCACGCCGAGCTCCGCGAGCATCGGCGCGCTGTTGTCGCCCACGCCCTGCACGTAGGCGACGCTCACACCGTGCGGCAGCTGCACATCGACGGCCTCGAGCGTAGTAGTCGCCGAACGCACGATCGTTTGCGGACGGATGTGATCGTAGCGGATTGCTACGTAGCCGGTCTCGAACTTCTGTCCGCCGCTCTCCGCCACCGCGGTGATCACGTGCCTCCCGGCGGTGAGCGAGCCGCGTACGCGAAAGACGATCGTGCGCGCCGCTCCCGTCCCCGCGAGCGAGACGGTGCGCACGAGAGTGTCCGCGCTCAGCCCCAGCGGCAGCTCGAGACGCACGCTCACGTCGCGCGGCGCCTCGTACGCCGAGCGGAGGGTGACGCGCAGCTCGCGATCGAGCGGAGCATTCGCACGAGCGTAGCCGACGGCGCGCTCGAGCGTCACCGAGATCGCGGGCACGACGGCGAGCGGGCGCTGCTCCTCACCGCGCGCAGGATTCGCGATACGCTGCACGAGCGGCGCGCGAAGCACCGTCCCGCCCGCGAGGTACACGCTCGCGAACGCGCTTCCCTCTACCGCGCGCTCGGCCGTCTCCGTGCTCACTGGCGACGCGAAGAGATCGCCTGTGCGAGCAGGGGTGAGCCACCACGGCGCCGTGAGCGCGGTCGCTCGCACGGTGAAGGTCCAGCTCGCGACGCTGTCGCGCGCGATGTTGCGCGCCGGCGAGCTGGCGCTACCGGAAATCGCGCTCCCCGAGAGCGTCACCGAGTCGATCGCGAGACGGGCCGCATCGCGATCGTAGACCGCGACCGTCGCGGTCATCGAATCGCCGAGTGCGAGTGCCTCGCGCGGCACCGTCGCCTCGATCGCGATGCCCCTCGCCAGCGCAGTCGCGTGCGCAGCTGCATCGCGCAGAGCGGCGAGCGACGTGCTCGCATCATTCGAACTAGCGCTCGAGAGCGTGCGCGCGAGTCGCTCCGCGCGCTCGAGCGCAGGGACGAGCGCCTCGGGCCGCGCGGGCTCGTAGCGCGCGCCGATCGACGAG
>JACCWE010000031.1 GCA_013697785.1 Gemmatimonadaceae bacterium | reverse complement strand
AGTGAGAGCGGACGCGCAATCACGCGGCCGCCTTCGCATCGCACACACGCGCGCGAAGCGCTTCGTAGCGGTTGAGCGTCTCGATCGCCGGCGCGGTACCGCGCCTTACGTGTGCTGCGATGTACTTCTCGAGCAAGTGCAAATCCTTCCGATCCTCGTGCTCATTTCGCGTCATCGGGAAGCTCCTCCGGCGGTGCCGGCATGAATGATTTCTCGTAGGTCGGTTATTGTGCGATCGCGATGGCGGAGTTGCGTGCCGCATTCCACGAGTGCGGCGATCGCGATGCGGTGCGCGGTGCGGGAGAGGCGGAGCTCGGCGGCGAGCGTGCGCACGTCGCGAAGCGCTTGCTCGGTGGCCGCATCGAGGTCCATGAGCAAATGCGCCACGCTCATCACCGTCCGGCCGGCCTCGCGATCGGCGCGCATGCGCTGCACCGCGCGCGCACGCTCGTCCATCGTCTCGAGGTCGATGTCTTTCTCGGGCATGAGCGCGGTCACTGTATCTCCTAATCGAGGGTCGGACGGATGAGCTCTTGCGCGTGGTGGATGTCCTCGATCGCATCCGTGATGTTGACCTTCACGTCTCCGAGCGCTTTGCCGCACTCGTAGGCGCGCGCCGCCGGCGTATGCTCCGCGAAGGAGACGCTCGCCATCGCCGCGAGCGTGCGCTTCTCGGCGATGTGGAGCTTTCGCTCGATTTCCCACAGGCGCGCGGAGATGTCGCGAAGCGGCTCGCGCCGGAATCCTTCTGGCGATGGTGCATGGAGGGCTCGCTCCGATTCCGCCACGCGCGCCTCGGCGTCGGCGGCCTGGCGCTCAAGGAGCTCGAGCACCGACACGCGAAGCGCATCGCCTGGCGGAAGGCGATTCACGGAACGCTTGAGCAAGCCCACGAGCTCGCGGACGAAAGGCTCGTCCGCGAGGTGGATCGTGATGACTGCCCGATCGGTCACGCGAGGCCGTGCGCCTCGAGCTCTTCGCGCTGTTCGCGCGCAACGCGGCCGCGCCGTTCTACTGCCGCCTCGGACTGGAATTTCGCGCGCTCGAGTGTGTCCACGATTTTCGCGTGCTCCTTCGTGCCCTTCGGTACGAAGTGGAGCGTCGTGGTGAGCGCGTCGGCGATGTCTTGCACCATGCCCATGTTGAGCACGTCCACGATGAGGCGCCCCTCGGGGCCCGTCGCTGGCGCCTGGTCATCGGTCGCCGGCCGTGGCTCACCGACGCGGAGCCCGGTGCCGGCATCGTAGAACGTGAAGCCGAGCTCCGTGGCGACTTGCACCTCGAGCTTCGCGCCCTTCGACGCTTGCCAGCCGGGAAGGAGCGCGACCGCATCGCATTGAAGGAGCTCGCGCAAGTCGCGCCGCACGTAGTCGGCGTGACGGATCGAGCCGCGGACGCCGTTGTCATCGTGCGCGACTTCGTGCGGCGAGGTGACCGTGTGGCCGAGTCCGCGGAATCGCTCCGCGGCGCGGCCGAAGGCAGGGTAGTTAAATTCTTCGATTCCAGTCATTGGGCCGGCTATATAAACGTTCATTGCGGAGCTCCTCCGGATGGATCGTGAGCGTGCAAGCGCTTCGCGGCTCTCCGCGCGCGCCGGTCGTTCGCCGCCAGGATGGCGGCCTGGCCGGCCGTATTGAGCGGCGGCCGGGGCTTCGGCTTCTTCGCCGGCGCGCGATGCGCTGGCGGTTGAGGGGAGGCGCCGGGATCGTAGTAGCGGCGGCGCGTGCGGGGCCGAGAGACGGTCACGAGGCACTCGAGCGCTCGGCGCGGTCGGACGCGCGCGAGCGCCCCTGGCGCTCCGCGGTACTGTCCGGCCAGTCGCCGGCGGCGCGGAGGAGGTTCTTCGCGAGGCGGGTGGACTCGGCCATCTGCGCGATCGAGAGGGCCTTCGCCGGCACACCGGGGAAGAGCGTCTCGTCCGCGATGGCGAGGTAGTTGACGCCGGAGGCGCCCTTACCGATGTGACTCATCGCCGAATCCGTTTCGGGTCCGGTTTGGAGTCGTCATCCGTGTGATTTCGAGGCGCTTGAGACGCCCTTTCTCGTACCTTGAAGCCGCTTTCTACCGATCTAAGCCCATCTTCCGACATTGTTGATGCCGCGCGGTCGTCGGTTCAATCCCGACCGCTGGCTCCTAGTTAGGGGTGGATTCCACGGCCTTAACGGCCTCGTTTTCACCGGATGATTTACTCGGGTCCGTTTCGGGTCCGTTTTGCGTTGCCGCCGAATCGCCGGTGAGAAGCCCGGCGACGGCATCCATGCGATCGTTCCGGCCGCGGAGATAGCGCTGGCCGACGCGCAAATCCTTGTCGCCGATCCAATCGAGCGCGTCCTTCACGTTCCCGGTGAGCTCGAGCACGTTGCCCGCCGCCATCCGGCGCCATCCGTGCGCCGCTCGATACTTCACATGCGGCACGTCGGCGGCCGCCTCCGCGTTTCGGAGCGCTTGATTGTAGGCCGAGTAGGTCCACGGCTTATCGAGCACCGCGCGCACCTTCGCCGGCGCCGGGCGCTGATTCTTCGGGAGGAGCTCCCACGCCTTCGGCGTGCGCACTTGGCCTCGGCTCGCGGCCGTCGCTCCGTAGAACACGAAGGGGCCGGTGTAGCCGGTCGCCAGGCGCCATCCGTACGCGATCCACATCGCCTCGCGCACTTGCTCGGGCATCGGTTGCCGGCGATCGTGGCCGATCTTATCGAGCTCCGGGCGCCAGTGAATTTCTCCGGCCTCGAAGTCAATGTCTCGCCATTCCAATTGAAGCGCCGCCGATTGCCGCGGGCCGGCGAAGGCGAAGAGCACCGTCGCCACATAGGGGCGCCAGGCGCGCGCGTCCTTCGTACTCCATTGCGCGAGGATGCGCTCCGCTTCCTCGGTGCGATACTCCGCCATTTCGATCCGCTTCTCGCCGCGCTTCACCTTGAAGCGATAGCTCGGCACCTTGCTCGGCGGGATGAGGTCCCGCGCGATCGCCCATCGATACACGCGCTTGACGGTCCCGATGAGGTGGCCGACCTGATTGATGGCGCGCCCCTGCGTTGTCAAAGCTCGGCGGTACTCATCGAGGCGCTCGAGCGTGACCGTATGCGCGAGCGTACTCCGGCCGGCGAAGAGCTCGAATTGCTTCCACCGCACACGGTAGCCGATTTGTGTTTTCCCGCGAAGCCCTGGCGACTCCGCGAGCCAGTAGGCATCGAACAATTCGCGGAGCGTGATGGCGGGAATCGCCGCCGGCCCTTTGTGCGCGAGTCGCTCGGCTACGCCTTCCGCATACGCCTTCGCCTCCGCGCGCCCCGCCGGCGTGTTCGGCCAGGACTCTTTCCGCTGGCGACCGGACTCGCTCCAAAAGACGCGCGCAAGGTCGCCATCGGTGAAGGCGCGCACCATAGCGCCGCGGCGTCCGAGCCGCCCGTCCTTTCCGCCGGCAAGCGGGATCGCTTTCCGCGTCATTCCGAGCTCCTCGTAGAGAGTCCGATCGAGAGTTGCGTTCCGTCGCACCGTTCGCACACGGGAAGCCCGCGCACCATTCGGTAGCGCTTCGACTTCGCCGCGCACATGCAACACGTTCGGCGCTTCACGCCTTCGCCTTCGCGGTGAGCTTCTCGATGAAGCTTGAGAGCGCCGAGCGGGCATCGGTAAAGCGCTTCTTCTCGTAGTCGCGCGGAAGCTTTCGCTTGAGCACGGCCTCGGCGAGGAGCTCGCCACTGTACGCATACTCGCGCACGAGCTTCCAGAGTGCGCGTTGCTCCGAAACGGAAATCACTCGGCCACCTCCGCTCCATCGTTCTCGCGGAAAATCTCGAGCGCGGTCCCGGTGATGAAGCGCTCGAGCGCTCTACGCTCCTCCGCGCGCCATCGCTCGAATTGCTCGAGGTCCCTCGCCACATCTCTCCACCATGCGCGGTCGAAAAGCTCATTGCCTTCGCGGATAATTTCCGCACGCTCCGCGCTCACGTCGGCACCGCGCCGGCGGCACGTTTCGCCTCGATCGCCGCGAGGCACTTCGCTTGCCACTCGCGCACCTTTGTCGGCGTTCCGTGGCACTCGAGCGGGAGCGAGTTGTAGACGTACGAAGCGATCGCCGGAAGTGTCCGGATGTTGTAGTAATCGGCGCGGCCCACGGCCTCGAGCAAATCATTCGAGAGCACCGCGCGTAAGAAGTCGCCGCAAAACGGATGCGAGCCATCTCCCCATCCATCGAGAGCCGCCTTGATGTGCGGGCTCACGAATCCGTCGCTCGTGATGTCGATGGCGGAGGAGAGACGGCCGAGGAGCGAATAGGCTTCGCCCTCGCCGTGCTCCTCCGGCTCGATCGAGTCATCGAGGGTGGAGCGCGGCACGAGCTTCCACTCGCTCACGCTGTACCACGCGCGCTTGTCATCGAGCCGGCCGTGTGAGTCGCTCATAGCCGTCCCTCGAGCCGGATGATGTAGGCTCCGCACGCACGTTGCCGATCGGCGAGCTCGCCTTGTTTGCGAAAGACTTCATTCCACTCGGAATGGAGTTGCTCGAAGAGCGCGCGCTGAATCACGAGCTCCGCGACGATCGCCGCCTTCTTCTCGGCCGGCGTCATCTCGGCCACGGCCGCGGCGTCAGGCATTCCGCACCGCCTCGAGCGTGCGCTCCCAAAGTGGATCGTCGCCGACGATCGAGACGAGCCACGCGGCGAGCACGAGCGCCTCGGGGAATGTCATCGGCGTGACCGTTGGCTTCACGAGGCACACTTCGAAGGCGGCTTTTCCGCCCACCTTCGCGATCTGCACCGCTACGCCCCATCGGTTAAGCGTGTCTATCGACTCGAGCGGCGTCTCGGCGTCGCTCACGAGGGCCTCCGCTCGCCGCGGCGGCCGGCTTCGCGCGCCGCCGAGATGTTCGCGCGGCGCGGAATTACCACGAGCCGATATTCGCGCTGGCCGCGCGCGTTGAGGCGCGCGTGTCCCGCCTCGCTCCACTCCGGATAGCGCGAGCGGAGCCAGGGGATCGCCTTGCCGGAGCGAAGGTGTGCATCGCTCTCGGAGAGCCATGTGATGAAGTCCTCGGCCGCGGACTTCACACGGTCAACGGTCCCATCGAGCACGTCGGCGGTGCGCGTGTCACCATGCCGGCGTAGCACCGCGGCCTCACCCCGCATATCGGCCAAGACTTGCTCGAGCGGCTCAATCATGTGAGTTCCTCCGGAAACAGCAATGACGTAGCGGAGATCGGCGAGGCGCCTTTTTTTTCTGCGGCGCGGCGAGCTGTGGGCGTGCGAGATGGGTACATCCCGCGAGCGCACGTGCGACAAGTACGATTGCCGCGAGGCCCGACGTAGGTGTTTTCGGAGGTGAACTCGTGCCCGCGGATACATTGCGTGGCGCCGGTCCGCTGGTTACGCGCGCGTCCTTTCGCCGCCATATCGGCCTGATTCTCAGCGCGGGTCCCTGCCCATAGATGCGCAGGATTGCAACACGGCGGGTTGTCGCATGCGTGGCAAACATCGAAGGCAGCGGGGATGGGACCGATGGCCACTCGAAACGCGAAGCGATGTGCGCCCTCGATTCTTTCCCCATCATAGAAAAGCCCGTAGCCGTTCGGACGCGCGTTGCGCGTCCAAGGCCAGCACGCCCGCGGACCGCCATGCGCTCCTCCCATGTCGCGCGGCGCACTAGGCCGGGTCTCCGGGCAAATCGCCGATGCGTCCAGAGCGACGGGCTACCTCGGCCGGCGTGCTCGCGAGCGCCTTCGCGAGCTCCACCACGATTCCCACGCCGCGCGCATGCGTGAGGCCGGCATTGATTTCCGCGATGTGCCCCTGGCGCGAGCCCTCGAAGGCGGGATGCTTGAGCGTCTCGAGCGCTGTCGCTTGGAGGTCCGCGGTGCTCCATCGCTTAAGCGCCGAGGGGTCATCGGGGATAGGCTTCACCGCGCGCTTCGCGGGCGCCGGCGCGGCCGCCGATGCCGCGGAGAATTTCGCTAGGCGATCGGCCTCGGAACCTTCGCCGTTCTCCGCGGCCGCCTCGAAGAGCTTCATCTGATCGCGCTCATCCTCCTCGAGGCGAAGCGCGTGCACGAGCCCGAGCGCGGCCACGAAGCGCTCGAGCACCGGGTCCCGAAAGCCTGGCTCCTTCTCGATCGCCTCGGTGAGAAGCTTCGCGTGCCAGTCGCGCGCGGCCTTCACGATCGAAGGCGGCACAT
>JACCWE010000061.1 GCA_013697785.1 Gemmatimonadaceae bacterium | reverse complement strand
ATCGGAAAGGAGTGGTGATGGCTGGACGGAAACGGGACGGCAAGGAGCGGGAGTTAGCGCGTTCGCGGACGCTGAACCCGCACCCGGAGGCGGTGATCGACGAGGGGTTCGCGTCCTCGGGGTTCTTCGACGCGCGCGATGTGGTGCAGGTGAAGTATGAGATGGTGCGCCGGGTCGAGGCCGAGGGCGCAACGGTCAGCGCCACGGCGGGCGCATTCGGGTTCTCGCGGCAGTCGTATTACTCGGCGGCGGCTGCGTTGGCCGATGGTGGGCTGGTCGGGCTGGTCCCGGCCAGGCCGGGGCCGCGTGCGGCACACAAGCTGACCCGCGAGGTGCTCGACCATCTGGCGGGGCTGCGCGAGGCCGATCCCGGGCTGAGGGCGGCGGAGCTGGCCGCGGCGGTCGCGGAGCGGTTCGGGGTGCGGGTTCATCCGCGCTCGGTGGAGCGAGCGCTCGCCCGCCGGGAGGCCGACACTCGGAGCACGAAAAGTGGCTGACAGCACGCAAGGCGAGCGCGGTGGTGATCCCGGCGCGGTCCGCTGTGACTATGAGCGGTTGCGCGAGGCGGTCCTATCCGGGTGCCCTGACGGGTTCCGGCTCGGTCACGGGGTGCTCGTCACCCACGGCACGGTCGCGTGGATCGCCGCAGTCACCGAAGCGGTGGCAGTGGTGCCGCCGGGGACCGAGGTGGCCGAACCTGTGCCCGTCCCGTCGGCGTCCTCGCTGCCGGCCGCTGGCGAGATCGTCGCTGTGCTCGCGCAGATGGCGCTCGCGATCGCCGCGTGAACCCTTCCCGCCCAGTCTGCCCCAATCCCCCGAAAGAGAGGCCGTGATGAGTGACAGTCAGACGAAGGTGACCGCGGAGCATCTGCGCCGCGACGCGTACCTGTATGTGCGTCAGTCGAGCCTGCATCAGGTCGTCAACAACACCGAGTCAGGCCGCCGTCAGTACGACCTGCGCGGCCGCGCGGTCGCGCTCGGTTGGCCCGCCGAGCGGGTCGTCGTGATCGACGTTGACCAGGGGCAGTCCGGCTCCTCAGCGACCGACCGCGAGGGGTTCCAGCGGCTCGTCGCCGACGTGTCGCTGCAGAAAGCTGGGATCGTGCTCGGCCTGGAGTGCTCACGATTGGCTCGCAACAACGCTGATTGGCACCGGCTGCTCGAGCTGTGCGCCCTCTCGGGCACGCTGATCTGCGACGAGGACGGGCTCTATGACCCCGCCACGATCAACGACCGCCTCCTGCTCGGGCTGAAGGGCACGATCAGCGAGGCGGAGCTGCACTTCATCCGCGCCCGGTTGCAAGGCGGACTGCTCGCCAAGGCCAGGCGCGGAGAGCTCGCCGTGCGGCTCCCCGTCGGCCTGGTCTATGACCCCCTCGGGAACGTCGTGCTGGACCCCGACGCCGGCGTGCGCGAAGCGATCGCGCACCTGTTCGAGACCTTCGAGGCGACCGGCTCCGCTTCCGCGGTCGTCAAGGCGTTCGCGGCCGAGCACCTCACGTTCCCTGGCCGGCACTCGCCCGGCGGGCCGCACGCCGGCGAGCTGTACCACAAGCCGCTGCGTCACGACCAGGCGCTGTTCGTGCTGCACAACCCGCGCTACGCCGGCGCGTACTTCTACGGTCGACGCAAGCAGCTGACCGACATCAACGGGCACACCCGCACCATGCACAAGCCGCGCGATCAGTGGACGGTACTGATCAAAGACGCGCACCCTGGATACATCACCTTCGAGCAATACGAGACAAACCAGGCGACGCTCACCGCGAACGCCGCCGCCCGCGGTGAGGACCGTCGCGCCGGGCCTGCTCGCGAGGGACCAGCGCTGCTGCAAGGCCTGGTGATCTGCGGCAAGTGCGGCAAGCGGATGACCGTCAACTACCACGCCCGCTGCAACGGCGAGCTGCTGCCTGACTACCACTGCAAACGCGAAGGGATCACGACCGGCACCCCACCCTGCCAGACGATCTGCGGCACCGGCATCGACAAGGCGCTCGCCACGCTCGTGCTCGAGCAGCTCACGCCGCTCGCGATCGAGACCGCGCTGCACGTCTCAGCCGAGCTCACCCAACGCGCCGCAGACGCCGACCAGATCCGGGCGAGCAGCGTGCAACGCGCGCAGCACGCCGCCGACACCGCCCGCCGCCGCTACCTCGCGGTCGACCCCACCAACCGGCTCGTCGCCGACACGCTCGAGGCCGACTGGAACCACAAGCTCCGCGAGCTCTCGGACACCCAAGACGAGTACCAGCGCGCCCGCAACGCCGGGACCGGCACGCTCACCGACGAGCAACAGGCCAGGATCCGCGCGCTCGCATCCGACCTGCCAGCCCTGTTCAACAACCCCGCGACCCCGATCCGCGAGCGCAAGCGCCTGATCCGCCTGCTGATCACCGACGTCACCCTGATCCGCGGCGACGAGCAGATCACGGCGCACGTCCGGCTCTCCGGCGGACCGGCGCACACGCTCACCGTCCCCCGGCCGCTGCGCGCGTGGGAGGCGCACACCACCCCCGCGAGCACGATCACGCTGATCGACGAGCTCCTCAACGATCACACCTACGACGAGACCGTCACGATCCTCAACCAGCAACGGCTGACCGGCGGCTGGGGCCACCCGTTCACCGTCACCTCGCTCACCCAGCTGTGCCGCAACCGCGGCATCCCCTCCCACCACGAGCGCCTCCGAGCCGCAGGCATGCTCACGCTCGATCAGATCGCCAAAGAACTCAGCGTCAGCACCCAGACGGTCAAGGTCTGGCAACGCCGCGGAGACATCACCGGCCGGCGGATCGACGGACGACGCGCCCACCTCTACCACCCCGGCCAGACCCGGCCCCCCGACCGCCGCCGACGCCACCGTCAGCCAGCCGTCCTCGCTACCGATCATCATCAGCTAGACCCTGCCCCCGAGGGCATTACCACCACAAACTCACCAGGAGGTGCAGTATGAAGTGCACTCGTTGGACAGGCCGTGCTTGACGGCGGCGAGGATCCCGTCGCGCTGGGCTGTGATCGTGCGTGCGAGCTTGACGAACGACGGCAGCCGGGACCGCCGTGCCCAAGCCAGCCAGCCGTCGAGGAGTGTCTCGGCGTGCTTGGCGGGGACTCGGTAGATCTGGCGCAGCTGCTCCTTGAGCAGGTACGCTCGGTAGAGCCTGGCGTTCGTCTGCTGGATCTCGGCGAGCTTCACCGCTTGACGCTCAGTGAGGTTCTCCGGATTCTTCCAGACCGCGAACCGGGCGCCTTTGAGATCGCGCGCGAGCTCCATGTTCCCCGCGCGCCTGGCCTCGTTCCAGACCTCACGGCGGACCTCGTCCAACGCGTCGGTCGTCAGCTGCACGACATGAAACGGGTCGACGCACCGAACCGCGTCAGGGCATCTCTCAGCGACCGGCCCGCTGATCCAGGCAGCCATGTCACACGACACCAATTCGATCTGTTTGCAGCGCTCTTCGCCCAAAGCGTCGAAGAACGCGAGGACGGTCTTGCGGTCGCGGCCCGCGGCGGCCCACACAAGTCGGCCGGTGTGATGATCGACCACGACGGTCAGATACCGCTGACCCTTGCGATGCGAGATCTCATCGATCCCGATCCGCTTGAGCCCAGCGAGCAGATCGACCTCGCGGCGGGCCTCTGCGGCAACGCGCTCAAGGATCCCCCCGACCGACCGCCACGCGACGCGCATCAGCTCGGCGACCGCAGTCTTCGAGCAGTTGCACGCCAGCCACGCGACCTGGTCCTCAAACGCACGGGTAAACCGCGAGCCATGCCTGGCCCACGGCACCGCACAGACCACAACCCCATGTCGACGGCAGGAGACCCTCGGCGCGTCAGCCTCGACGAACGCGAGCGTCGTCCCGAGATCCAGAGATCGCCAGCGACGGCGGCCCTCGCCGAGGTCATATCCCGGGCAGCGACGCCGGCACACCCCGCAGCGATCCCGCTCTCGCCACGACGGCCTGACCGACACGATCACCTCCCCC
>JACCWE010000055.1 GCA_013697785.1 Gemmatimonadaceae bacterium | reverse complement strand
CGACCGCCGCGTGCGCCTCGCTCGCGTCGAGCGCCACGACGCCGATCGTGCGCGCGGTGAGCGTGCCGAGCACGATCTGCGCGTCAGTCACCGTCGCCTCCGTGCCGCCCCGCCCGAACGCAGCAGGCCCCGGCGTCGCGCCGGCACTGCGCGGCCCAACGCGTAGCGCGCCACCATCGTCGACCCAGCCTATGCTTCCCCCGCCGGCGGACACCGTCTCCACCAACACGCGCGGCAGCGCGATCGGCACTCCCGCTACGTCGCCGCCGCTCTCGATGAGCGGCTCGCCATCGAGCACGAGCCCTGCGTCCGCGCTTGTTCCGCCGATGTCGATGGTGAGCGCATTCGGGAAGCCGGCGAGTCGTGCGACATACGCGGCGCCGGCTACGCCGCCCGCCGGCCCCGAGAGCGCGAGCGACGCCGCACTCTTCGCAGCGGCATCCGCCGACCGCATCCCTCCCGACGACGTCATCACCGACAGCTGCGGACATCCCTGCGCCTTCAGTCGTTCCCCCAGCCGCGAGAGATAGCGCGCCACTCCCGGCCGCAGATACGACTCGGCCACCGTCGTCGCGGTGCGCTCGTATTCGCGGATCTCCGGGAGAATGTCGGACGAGCAGACGATGTCCGCGTCGATCCCCGCCTCATGCAGCGCCGCCGCGAGCGCGCGTTCGTGCGTATCGTCGCGATATGAATGCAGCAGCGAGATCGCCACGACCTCCGGCGCCGCGGCGCGCACCGCAGTTATCGCGCTCGCGATCGCGGCCGCGCCGAGCGGCTTCTCGATGCGAGAGGGCGTGATGCGCTCTTCGATCGCCACGGTCCACGACGGACGCACGAGCGGCTCGGGATGATGCTTCGTAAGATCGTAGAGCGATGCGCGCTCCTGGCGGCGCAGCTCGAGGAGCTCGCTCGCGCCCGCGGTCGCACACAGCACGACGCGCGCTCCGTTCCGCTCGAGCAGCATGTTCGTGGCGACGGTAGTGCCGTGCACGATACGAGCGATCGTATTCGCCGCGGCGCCAAGCGCCACGAGCGCATTGAGCACGCCCTCGCTCTGATCGTGTGCGGTCGTGAGACGCTTCCGCGACTCGACGCTGCCATCCGAGCCGATCGAAACGAGATCGGTGAAGGTGCCCCCGACGTCGATTCCGACCGAGAGTCCGGTCACGCCGTTTGGCGCCGCACGCGAGCCCAGATGAGCCCCGCGATCGTCAAGGCCAGCGCGAGCGTGCCGATCCAGTCTCCGATGCGAACGTAGAGCGTCGTCACACTCGTCGTCTGCGCGTTGTAGACGCGGGAGTCTGCGACATCGAGCTGCGTCTCGCCGGAGATTCTCCCAAGCGGGTCTATATAGCCGGAGATGCCGGTGTTGGCAGCGCGCACGATGCCGACGCGATTTTCGATCGCGCGCAGCGCCATGTGCGCCTCGTGCTGATAGGGCGCGAGCGAGCGGCCGAACCATGCGTCGTTCGTGATGTTGACGATGATGCTCGCACCTTCGCGCCGGAACTCGCGCGAGCGCTGCGGGAAGATCGATTCGTAGCAGATGAGCACACCGACCTTGCCAAACGACAGCGTGAACGGCTTCGTGTTCTGCCCGCGGCCGTATCCGCCGAAATACTTGAGCTTCTTGAACCAGCGCGGATTCACGAACGGAACGCGCTCGACGATGGGCACGAGATACGACTTGCGATACGGCTCCTGCGCGTTGAGCACGCCCGCCGAATCGACGAGCATCGCTGCATTATAGTAGTCATAGTCGCCGGGGCCGTGCCACACGAGATCGAGCGTGCCGAAGAGGATCGGCGTGTGTGACACGGCGGCCATTCTCCGCATCGCGCTGCTCCACTCCGGATGATCCGAGATGAATCCGGGGAGCGACGCTTCGGGCCAAAGGATGAGCTTCGCATCATGTTGCGCGATGCGCTTCATCGTGATGTCGTCGAGAATCCCCTGAATCCTTCCCTGATTCTCGGCCTGCCACTTGTCTTCCTGCGGGATGTTCGGCTGCACGATCGCGATCGGCGCAACGGACACCAGCGCCGTCGTCCGCATGCGCCACGAGCCGTAGGCGGCCATCACTGCCACGATTGCGATCGCACCCGCGAGACGCTTTGCGATCGCGACGCGCTGCCCGCGAAGCAGCCACGCGTCGGCGATCAGGCCGTTCGCGAGCGCGATCAGAAAGCTGAGTCCGCGCACACCGGAGATGTCCGCCATCTGCGCGAGCACCGGCGTGCGGGAGAGCGCGAGACCGAGCGGCAGCCACGGGAAGGCGAGGTCGGACATATAGTTGAGCACGACTTCCGACGCGACCCACACCACCGGCAATAGAATCGCCAGCGGAAGCCGTGTCCTGCGACGCAGCACGAACAGCGAAAGTCCGGCGAGGGCGACGATCGGCGCGAGCACGAAGAGCGCCGCGATGTAGCCAACGATCGCGAGCTTCGTGTAGATCGAGAGTGCGATCGCGATCCAGTAGAGGTTGCAGGCGTAGCCGAGCATGCCGAACCAGAAGCCGAGTCGCGCGGCCTCGCGGCGGGTGCCTTCTCCGTCGGCACGCGTGGCCACCGCCACCGCAAATGGAACCAGGCAGAAGAAGGCGGGCACCAGCAGCGGGAACGGCGGAAACGCGATCGCGAAGAGCAGTGTCGAGCCCGCGAGCGCCGCGTACTCCCCGCTTCGCGGAAAGAAACCTCGACGAGTCATCACGGGACGAGTCATCACAGGCGGATTTCTTTCTCCTCGTCCGCGGACTTGTAGATTGCCTCCGCGATCCGGTGAAGCACGAGCTGGTCGGTGGGCGGCTCGTAGCTCGTCTCCTCGCGCAGCACCGCCAGAAAGTGCGCGAGCTCCGCGCGATACGACTGCGTCACCGCGTTCTCGCGCACCGCCGCGCCGCGCGGCGTCACGTCGGACGGCGTGGCATTGAGCGCCTTCACGACCTTGAAGGGGCTCAGCTGCGCGCTCCCGCGCGTCGCGAGCACGTCGAACCACCATCGATCTTCCTGCGACGTGACCGACCAGTTCACGTCGATCACGATGGTCTTTCCCTGCTCACACTCGATGAAGGCGAACATCGCATCCTCCACCGCACTCGCGCCGCGTCCGCGATCCATGTGCGCGCTCACGCGAACGGGCGCGGGAAAATCGGCGAGCCAGAGCGCGAGGTCGAGCATCGCGAAGCCCTGCTCCATGAACACTCCCCCGCCCGCCTCCGCTCGACGCAATCTCCACCCCTCGGCCGCGCGCTTCGACTGATAGGCTCCCGTACGCACACCGCTCAACTTCCCGAGCTCGCCGCCGCGCAGAAAGGCCGCCACCGCCTGCACATCGGAGCGGAAGCGGTGGTTGTTCGCGACGGCGACCTTCTTGTCGCGCCGCGTCGCCGCCGCGAGGATACGCTCGATGCCGCGCACGGTGAGCGCGAGCGGGCGCTCGCACAACACGTGCACGCCGGCCGCGAGCGCGCTCAACACGTGCGGCTCGTGCAGATGGCTCGGCGTTGCGATCACGACCGCGTCGAGCTCGTCGAACTCGAGCATCTCATCGATGTCCGTGAAGACGTCGGGCACGTCGAGACGCTCAGCGAGCGCGCGCGCCTTTGGTCCATCGTTGTCGCAGAGCGCGACCAACTGCGCGCCGCGCAGCCGAGCGAGGGTCGGGAGGAGCGCCACCTGCGAGATCGCTCCGACGCCGATCACACCGATACGCAGCGCAGGCTTCATGGAGTGGTCACCCTGGGATGAGTCGGACGGCTGAAGTGGAACATCCCTCCCGCGCGAACCGTGCCGAAGCGGATCGTGCCGAGCACGGTGTAGCGCGCCTCGACGCTGACGCTCACGCGATGCGTCGGGAGAATCGCGACGCCCGCGAGCGCGCTGATGCCTGCGCCGATATTGTCGAGCGCGCTCTCGACGAAGGTGTTCCGGATCAGCCTCGATTCCGCATTCACGATGTGGAGCCCCAGCCCGCCGCCGACGTATGGCTGCACTGCGGCGTGCGCGCCTGTCGGCGTGTAGCGCAGATCGGCCTCGATCGAGATCGTCGAGATCTTCACACGATTGAACTTGATCGAGTCCTCGGGATTCGAAAGCGACTGCTCGAGTTGCGTGATGAAGCGCGCGACGGTCTTGTCGTCGAAGCGCGAGTTCCAGAAGCTGCCGGAGAAGCCGATTCGCAGATGCGGTGCGATCTCTCCATAGTCCGCCTGAATTCCGTACGATTGCGCGCTCACGATCGTGCTCGGCGACACCGGCCCGACGACGACTCCGATTCCCTCGAGGCGAAGCTTGTCGAGATCGAGGCGCTGAAAGACGTTCTGCGCGCTCGCGGGCATCGTTGCGAGCGCGAGCGCGACAACGAGCATACCGGCGAATACGGAGGCGGGATTACCTAGCGACCGACGCAACTGTTGTCCCCGGATAATAGGTGCGCAGGATGGTTCGGTAGTCCGCGCCCGCGCGCGCGCGGCCGATTGCGCCCCACTGACACATGCCAATCCCGTGACCGTTCCCGTGCCCCTGAATGGACAGCGACGAAAGTCCGCCATCGGGACCTTGCCGACTCTCGGCGGAAAAGTACGTGCTGTTCAGTATCTCGCCACCCGCCGAGCGAAGGACGAAGCGAATGTCGTTGGCGCGCAGGGAGAAATGCCCGCGCGTTGTGGAGATGCCGAGCAACTTGACACGCCCCGAGGGTGTGCGGCTCTCGACGTCGACGGACCGCACCGTGCCGATTCCATCGGATGATACGGCCGCGTAACTCCGGAGGTACTTGTCGAGCGTCGCGCGGAGGGTGTTCTGATCGTAGGTGCGCGTCCAGCGAAAGACCGGCGATGGGTCACAATAGTAGCGATCCGCCGTGCCGGGGATGCGATCGCTGACGGCGACGAGATAGGGCTCGTCACCCTCCTTCCACACTTCGCTCGCCGCCGACGTCGTGCCGCCGCACGTAGAGTGATAGGGCGCGTTGATGATGCGGCCATTGTACGTGAGCACGATGCGCGTGGTGCCGAACACCGCGCGATCCGAGATCGCACCCTCGGCGTCCGCGCCGCCATAGACCTGGTCGAGCACCGTGGCGACCATATCGTAGGAGCGCGCCCGCTCGCTCACGAGATGCGTGTAGGCGTAGCTGCGCGCGGCGACCGCCTGCGCCTCGACCGCCGCGCGCTCATCCTCGGTGCGATGCTGTCCGATCTCGAGCGGGACCACACCGCGCAGATAATCCTCCATGTACACGCGGTTGATCACCGAGATGCCCCCGGGCGCCGGGATCACGGCGACCTCGCCGCGATAGCGCTTTCCGTTCACGATCAGATACGAGCCGCGCGCGATCGAGCGCGCGATGAATGGCGCGGGACGCACGCCGCTCGGCGTGCCGTCGAGGCGCGACGCGCGCAATCCGCCGCGCTCGGGCTCGATGACCCACTGTTCGCCGCCGTCGCCGTGGAGCAGCGTGCTCTCACCGTTGCTGTCGTAGAGCTTCCACTCGCCGGTGGCCGAGATCGTCACGCGCGGGACGCCGGCTGCGAGTGCGATCCGCACCACCTGCGAGTTGTCGAGAAGCCCGGGCTCTTCGGGCGCGTTCACATCCTCGATCTTTTCCTGCTTCGGCAGCGTCTCGGCCACCACCTTCGGAATGACCGTATCGCGTATCGTGCGCGGCTCCTCGGCATTCGGGGACCGCGGTCGCCCGCCGCACGCGACCGCTGTGACGATCGTCGCGAGCGCCAGGAGTGCGAGCGGTGCGCGGCTACGCACGCGCCACACGCATCGCGGCGTCGAGCTTCTCGAGCGCGAGGTCGACTTCCACATCACCGTGCGCCGCGGACATGAATGCGGCCTCGTAGGGCGATGGCGCGATGTATACTCCGTGCTCGAGCGCCGAGTGGAAGAAGCGCTTGAAGGCGGCGAGATCGCTTCCCTTCGCGCTCGCGAAGTCGCGCACTGGCTCGCGCTGGAAGAAGAAGCCGAACATCGAGCCCGCGTGCGCGGCGGTGAACGGTACGCGGTGATGCGCGGCGCTCGCGACCAGCCCCGCGACGAGGCGCGCCGTGCGCGCCTCGATGCGCGCGTGCAGCGACGGGGTGAGTGCGCGCAGCGTCGCGAGCCCCGCGGCCATCGCGAGCGGGTTGCCGGAGAGCGTTCCCGCCTGATAGACCGAGCCCTGCGGCGCGATCATCTCCATGAGATCGCGACGCCCGCCGTACGCGGCGAGCGGGAGGCCGCCACCGATCACCTTGCCGAGCGTCGTGAGGTCTGCAGTGACGCCGAAGCGCTCGCGCGCGCCGCCCAGCGCGATGCGGAAGCCGGTCATCACCTCGTCGAAGATGAGGAGCGCGCCAGTCTCGGTGGCGATGTCGCGCAGCGCCGGGAGAAAGGCGGGATCGGGTGGAATGAAGCCCGAGTTGCCGACGAGCGGCTCGACGATGATCGCAGCGAGCGGCTGCTCGCGAGCGATCGTACGAACGGCCTCGACATCGTTGAAGGGCGCGACGCGCGTGAGGGATGCGACGGCATCCGGAACGCCGGGGGAATTCGGAAGTCCCAGAGTCGCGACGCCGGAGCCGGCGCGCACGAGGAAGGAATCAGCGTGTCCGTGATAGCAGCCGTCGAACTTCAGGAAGGCATCGCGCCCCGTGGCCGCGCGCGCGAGGCGCAGTGCGCTCATCGTCGCTTCGGTGCCGCTGGACACGAAACGGATCATCTCGACGTGCGGGAGCCGCTGCGTGATCAGCTCCGCAAGCTCGACCTCGAGCTCCGTCGTGATGCCGAAGCTCGTGCCGCGACGCATCGTCTCGTCGAGCGCATCGAGCACAGCGGGCGCGGCGTGGCCGAGGATGAGCGGGCCCCACGAGAGTACGAAATCGAGGTACTCGTTGTCATCGACATCCCAGATGCGCGCCCCTTCACCTCGCGCGACGATGAATGGATCGCCGCCGACTCCGCCGAATGCACGTACCGGCGAGCTGACGCCGCCCGGCATGACGGCGCGCGCGCGGGCGATGATCCGAGCGGAGCGGGAGGTCACCGACCGTAGCTGGCGGTGACCGCGGCAGCCACGACGGGGAGCGAGCGCCCCACGCGGGCAGCGGGCGCGAGGCCGGCCGGCGCGTCGTGCACGCGCAGGATGTGCGCGACGAAGTCGTAGTCATCGGCGACATCTTCGATGATGCAATCGACGATGGAGCCCGGAGCCGCGGCGCCGTGAAAGCGGGTAATGCCGTCGATGTCGTCGGCCTGCCAGACGGTACGGCCAATCGCTTCCCCCGAGATATCATCGATGCGATCGATGATTCCGCGCACCGGGCGATTGATGTGTCGCTCGTACCGCTCGGCCGTTATCGCGCGCTGCAGCTCGGTGAGCCGCTCGAGCCTGTCGCGCTTCACCGGCATAGGCACGTCGTCCTCGAGGAGCGCGCCGCTCGTACCTTCCTGCGGTGAGTACGTGAATGCGCCCACGCGCTCGAAGCGAACTTCCTCGAGAAGATCGCAGAGCTGCTCGAAGTCGCTCTCGGTCTCGCCCGGAAAGCCGACGATGCACGTCGTGCGAATCGCGACGTCGGGCACCGTGTCGCGAAGGCGCGCGACGCGCTCGCGGATCGTCTTCGCGCGCTCGGGGCGACGCATGCGCGCGAGCACCTCGTCGGAGCCGTGCTGAATGGGCATGTCGAGATACGGTAGAAGGCGCGGCTCGCGCGCCATCAGCTCGAGCAACTTCGGCGTGATCCCGGTGGGATAGAGATAGAGAAGCCGGAGCCACGGGATCGACGTGCCTTCGATGAGCGCGGAGAGCAGCTCTGGAAGGGTGTTGCCGTCGCGCCTGTCGCGCCCGTAGTGCGCGAGATCCTGGGCGACGAGGTTGATCTCGCGTGCACCCTGGAGCTCGAGCAGCTGTGCCTCGCGGATCAAATCGTCGAGCGCGAACGAGCGATGCTTGCCGCGCATGAGGGGGATCGCGCAGAACGCGCAGCCGTGGTCGCACCCTTCGCTCACTTTGAGATATCGCACATGCGGGAGGTCGCCCGTGTAGAGCCGCACACCCGGATGCGCGATGAGCGGCGAGTCCGGATCGAGCACGCCGCGCGCGAGGAGCTCGGGAACGAGGCGGTCCATCTCTGAGGAGCCGAGGAAGAGGTCGACCTCGGGAAGCTCATCGGCGAGCTCGGACTTGTGCCGCTCCACCATGCAGCCGACGGCGACGACAGTTTGGCAGGAGCCATCGGACTTGCGACGACCGGCGTCGAGGATCGCGTCGATCGATTCCTGCTTCGCCGCGTCGATGAAGCCGCACGTGTTGATGATGATCACGTCGGCGTGGTCGAGCTCGGGCGTGAACTCACCGCCGTGATCCGCGAGCAGTGCGAGATAACGCTCGCTGTCGACCGTGTTCTTGTCGCAGCCGAGCGTGATGAATCCGACTTTCACTCTGGCGACGGCGCGGACGGGGGCATCCGCGAAAGTTACCCGTCCGGCTAGAACAATCCCACCTTTCCCTTCACGGACGCGATGAGCTTCGCTGGATCGTAGCCCACACCCTGCTTGAACACCGTCTCCACCTTGCGAATGTCGGAGATGTTCGCGGCCGGATTGCCACCGATGACGACGAGGTCTGCCTGCTTCCCGACGGCGATAGAGCCGATCTGGGAGGCCCTGCCGAGGTAGGTGGCGCCGTTCATCGTGCAGATTCTGATGGCCTCGAGCGGCGAGAAGCCGCTGCCGACGAGGAGCTCGGCTTGGCGCTGATCGGAGTAGCCGGGGATCACGCCGCCGCCGCCCGTGGGATCCGTGCCGGCTATAAGCAGGCCGCCCGCGCGCGCGAACTGGCGCTCCATCGCGCGCTCCTTCGCGAAGAGCCTAGTGTAGATCGATTCCTTTTTGCTGTTGACCGCTGCTCGAAATGTCTGAAAGTCCTGCTGCAGGATGGGGTCGAGCACGTCGAGTCCGGGCGGCTCGGGCGATCCGGGCGTGAACGTCTCGAAGACGGTGAGCGTCGACGTGAGGGCGACATGATGCGCGACGAGATCGGCGACGAGCGACTTGAATGCCGTGCCATTCGTATCGACGTCCAGCAGCGACTTCATGCCCGTGCCCTGTCCCGGGCAGACGTCCGGCTTCTTGTCGGGAACGAAATCCGTGGCGACGAAGAAGCCGTGCTCGAGATCATCGATGCCGAGTGCGGCGGCTTCGCGGTAGGTGACGGAGCAGAGGTGTCCGGTGATCTTAAGATGGCGGCGATGCGCCTCCTCGATCGAGGCACGCAACTCATCGCGTGTGATGTGCATGTACGCCTTGAACGACGTCGCGCCGGCATTGGCCCAGAAGCTCGTCATGCGCCGCGCATCCTCGGCGTTCTTGAGCTCGTACATCTGTCCGAGATCGAGCCCCGGCCCGGTGAGATATGGTGCGGTGGCGTCGATCCACGGGCCGGGCTTTGTACCGCGTGTGCTCGCGCTCGCGATCGTGATCTCGCCGTAGCCGGCGACGTTGCCGGCAGTGCGCATCGAGGTGACGCCGCCGGCGAGATAAAGGCGCGTGAAGCTCTCGGTGAGGTCGGCGTAGAAGCCCGGACCGGTGGGGTAGTAGAGATGCTCGTGCATCATCACGAGCCCGGGGATCACGGACTTGCCGGTGAGGTCCAGGACCAGCGCGCCGGCGGGCGTTTTTAGCGAAGAAGTGAGTCCCATCGCGGCAATCTTGCCATCGCGGAGGACGAGCGATTGGTTTTCGAGCGGCGCAGCGCCGGTGCCGTCGATCACGCGGACGTGCGTGAGGACGACGGTGGGGGTGTCGACGGAGACGTATTGGAGGACGTTTGGCGACAGCGTGGGGCGCTGGGCGGATGCGGCGGCGGTCGCGAGGGCGACAGATGCGAGAGCGCACGGGAGCAGCCTGCTCTTCGGACGGTTCATGCGTGGGAACCTATTGTGAGGCGGTTGGAGGTCCATGCGTTACGGTCGCACCGCTGCCGTAATATCGACCTCGCGGCGAGATCGCGACCTCCGTCTATTTGCTACGAGTGAGCCGCACTCGATTTTCAATCCGAAGACAAAAGGTGCATCACACAATGGACTTCGCATCGCTCTTCCACCGCGATCTCTCACGCCTCATGAAGCAGCTCGAGGCATTTCCGAGCCGCGAAATGATCTGGGCCGTCGTTCCCGGGATTACCAACTCCGCGGGCACGCTCGCCCTTCATCTCGAGGGGAATCTTCGCGAGTACATCGGCCGCCAGCTCGGCGGCGAAGCCTACGCGCGAAATCGAGTCGCGGAATTCTCACCGGCGCAACTGGAGACCGAAGAGATCATCGCGCGGCTCGAGCAGCTGCGAACTCTCATTCCACACACACTCGAAGGCATCTCCGATGAAAGGATGAAGGCGACATATCCCGAGGTCGTTCTCGGAGTGCCGCTCTCAGTGGAAGATTTCATCGCTCACCTCTACGGCCACCTGAACTGGCACCTCGGCCAGATCGATTCACTTCGCCGAGCGCTGACGGGAGATGGAGCCATTCCCGCTGTGGGTCTCAACCCGCGCGCGGAACGCTGAGGCCGACGGCTGCCTACATCGCCGTCGGCACTGCCGCCGCACCGTTCGTGAGACGCAGGAGCAGCACCGCGGTTCGCTTCGTCTTGACGGGCAGCATGCGGAGATCCGCCGTCTCCTTGTCCGTGTGATCGTCGTGCCCCGAGAGTCCGAGCGCATCGATCGACATCGGAACGAGATTCGCCACGAACGAAATGTCCGCCGCGCCCGCGCGCGCCGGATCGACGGCGACCACTCCGCCCGATCCCACATCGCGGCTCGCCTGGTCGTAAACGGCAAGCAGGCGCCGATTCCCTTCGGTGGGCGCCATCGGTGGATAGCCGTTCTGGAAGGTGATCTCCGAATGCGTCCCGGGCAGCGGACGCAAGACGATCTCCTTCATCTTTGCAGTCGCCTTCTCGAACTGCTCGGGCGAGATCGTGCGCAGGTCGCCTGTCACCTGCATCTGCTGCGCGACCACGTTGTCCTTCCCCGACGCGTTCCCCACCGTCCCCGTGGAGTCGAGCGACACGGCGGTTCCGCCGAGCGCGACGCCGGGGCTGAAGGTGAGATATTGCTCGTGGCCGAGTTGCGTGTAAAACTCGTGGAGCACGCGCGACGCCTCGAAGATGGCGCCCGCGCCGACTTCGGGAGTGAAGATCTGCCCCGAGTGCGAGGGCGTGCCCGTCACCTTGAGCGACCACGAGCCCGCGCCACGCCGCGATGTCATTGCAGTTTTCGGATCGCCGGAGCCATCCTCGAAGCCGAGCGCCGCGGTCGCGCCCTTCGCGGCGTCGACGAGTGCCGCGCGCGCGAGCTCGAGCGGATTTCCCGACTCTTCCTCGTCGCCATTGAAGACGATCGTGATGTTCATCTTGTCGAGCGCCTTCGCATCCTTCAGGGCGCGCAGTGCCGCGACGACGATGACGTCGCCGCCCTTCATGTCGATGATCCCCGGACCCTTCGCGGTCGAGTCATCAATGCGCTCGAACTTCTGAAATGGATGGTCGGGCTCGAACACGGTGTCGAGATGGCCGATCAGCAGGATCTTCGGCCCCGGCCCCGGATGCTCCGCCACCAGATGCCCAGCTCGATGAAAGGAGGCGCCGTCCACCCACTTCGTCTTGAAATCAAGCGAATGCAACTCGGTGGCGAGGACCTCCGCCACCTGGCGAACGCCGGCGAAGTTCATCGTGCCGCTGTTGATGTTCACGACTTTGATGAGGAGCGCAAGCGCGTCGGCGTTGTGCACGTCGACGCTCTTCATGATCGCGTGCTCGGTGGCGGAGAGGGCCATTTTCTTTTTTTGTGCGCTCGCGGATGATGCGGTGAGTGTGGCGATAGCGAAAAGCGCCGCCGCGAAAGTACGCGCTCTAAGGCGGGCGCCGCTCACCTGTAGTTCCCGAACTTGAGCTCCACCCCAAAGTCCTTCCCTCGCAGCAGCGTCATCACATCCTGCAGCTCGTCCTTGCTCGGCGACGTGATCCGCACCTGCTCCCCCTGAATCGACGCCTGCACTTTCTTCATCTTCGCCTCCTTGATCGCCGCCACTACCTTCTTCGACGTCTCGCCGTCGAGCGACATCTTGAGCTTGATCTCGCGCCGCACTGTCTCGCCGCCCCCCTGCTTGATCTCACCGATGTCGAGATTCTTCACCGACACGCCGCGCTTGATCAGCTTCGACTGCAGCACGTCGAGCACCGCCGCGATCTTGTAGTCGCCCTCCGCCTCGAGCAGAATCTTGTTCTCGTCGCGCTGCAGCTCGATCTTCGCAGGCGAGCCCTTGAAGTCGTAGCGCTGCGTAATCTCCTTCTGCGCCTGGTTCACCGCGTTGTCGACCTCCTGCAGGTCGACCCCGGTGGTCACGTCGAACGAGCTCGCTTGCGCCATTATCTGAGTCTCTGGAGAAAAGTGTAGAGTCGGGCTACTGCACGCACGCGGCGTACGGGTCCTTCTGCCTCGCGTGATCGATCGCCACGCGATGATCGAGATTCGCGAGCGTGAATGCCAGATCGCGCACCAGTCCTGCGACGCGCGCCATCGCATCGTAGTCGATGTACTGCGGCTCGTCGGTCACCTCGTGATAGTCGGGGTGATCACCGCGCGAAAAGTTGATCGAGGGAATTCCGAAGCGCGCATACGAGTAGTGGTCGGCACGACAATAGTACTGCTCTCTGTCGCCCGGCTTGTCGAAAGCATAGTTGAATGCGAACGGCATCGGCTCCTGTGCGTTCACCTTCTCGGCGACGTCGCCGAGCTCGGTGGACAGCCGGCGCGTTCCGATCAGCTCGAGATACGTCGGCCCGCCATGCTCCACATCCGCAGCACTCCCCCGCCCGACCATGTCCATGTCGAGCTCCGCCACGAGGGAATCGCGTGGCACGGTCGGATGCTCGGTGAACCACCCCGAGCCGTAGAGCCCTTCCTCTTCCGCCGTGTGCGAGATGAACAATATCGAGCGCTTCGGCTTGTTGGGCATCGACGCCATCGCCTCCGCGATCTCGAGCAGCGACACCGTGCCCGATCCGTCATCGTCGGCGCCGTTGAAGATCGAATCCTGTCGCGGCGCTCTGAGCGCGCGAATCGAGTCGAGCGCGTGCGACGCCCACGCCTGCGCAGCGGCGGCCGGCACTCCGCGCTTCCGCATCGCGGCGGCGAAGTTCGTGACGCGGAGCGCGTCGTGATCCACTGGTTGGCGCGCCACACCGACGTGATCGTTGTGTGCACTCACCACGACGTACTCGTTCCGCAAAACGGGATCGCTTCCGCGGAGCAGGCCGATCACGTTGCGCGCGGGCACCGCCGGCTCCTTTCCGCGATCGCTGAAATGCACCGCCTGAAACCACCCGCCATTCTCGCCCGCGGGCTCGAGGCCGGCGCGCGCGAGCTCCGACGCGATATACGCCGTGGCGACGGAATCGCCCGCGGTGCCAGCGAGTCGCCCGCGCAGCGAGTCGTCAGCGATTAGATAGAGTCTCGTGCGCAAATCGGCCGCGGTGATCGCGGCCGTCGTCGCTGCGATCGCCTGCGCTGGGCTCGCGAAGGGAGTAGCAACGACCGCCGCGACAGCGATCCGCATCAGGCGGCCAAATACTCGGTGCATTCCGCGAAAAGTACGGCTCGGCACCGCGACGGGCCACCGAGCCGGAGTGCATCAGCGGCTGGCATCTCGCGATTAGTCGACGGCTCTCGCGCCTTCGCGCACAAACAATAGTGGTGAGATCATCGTGCGGATCATGACGTGTGCTTGGTCGTCGCGGCTACAGGGTTGAGCTCACTCGCATGCGCCGGGCGCAGCGCGGTATCCGCCGCCAGCCACACCAGCTTCGCGAACGGAAAGAGCACAAAGGGCGCGGCGGCCATACCGAGCGGCGCGGCGATCTCGAGCGCGTCCCAGTTCACATTGGGCCAGGCGATGAGCAGATACGCGACCAACGTAAACGCGAAAATCAGCTCGGCTAACACCAGATTGAACATGACGGAGCCAGCCATGTAGTCGTGCCCTTCGCGCTCGACGCGAAGCCCGCAGGATGGGCAGCGATCCTCGAGCTTGAACCAATTCTTCACGAGTCCGCGCGAGCCGCAGTTCGGACACTTGAGCAGAAGCGCGCGACCGACCATGGTGATCATTCGGCGCATCGGCTTATCGGCGAACGGGCGCTCGATGTCCTGCGGATTCAGCTGAACCATGGTGCTCGCTAACCCAGGAAGCTCTCGAGTGCGCGGGCGCGCGAGACGTGACGCAGCCGTGAGAGCGCTTTTTCCTTGATCTGTCGCACGCGCTCGCGCGTGATGCCCAGTAGCGCGCCGATCTGCTCGAGCGTCATCGGCTCCTCGCTGTCGAGTCCGAAGTAGAGGCGCAGAATCTTCGCCTCGCGCTCCTTGAGCGACGACAGCGACTCTTCGATCGCCTCGGTGAGCGCCTTCTCGAACGTCTGCTCATCCGGCGTGGCGTTCAGCGTGTCCGGGAGGTAGTCGAGGAGGCGATTGTCCTCGCCGGGCGTCATCGGCGCATCGAGCGAGAGATGCGTCTGCGAGATCGAGATCGTCTTCGCGACCTCTTCTTCGGTGATGTCCATCTCGAGCGCGATCTCTTCGTGCGTGGGCTCGCGGCCGAGCTCCTGGAGCAGCGCGTTCGCGCGCTTGCCAATGCGATGCAGCGTGCCCGCGCGATTGAGCGGCACGCGAACGATGCGCGACTGCTCGGCGAGCGCTTGCAGAATCGCCTGGCGAATCCACCATACGGCGTAGGAGATGAACTTGATCCCCTTCGTCTCGTCGAATTTATGCGCCGCGCGGATGAGCCCGAGGTTCCCCTCGTTGATGAGATCGGAGAGGGCGACACCCTGGTTCTGATACTTCTTGGCGACGGAGACGACGAAGCGGAGATTCGAGCGCACGAGCTTGTCGAGCGCCTCGGCATCCTTCACGCGGATCAGCTGCGCGAGCCGCACTTCCTCGTCGCGATCGATCAGCGGATACGCACTGATGTCCCGAAGATACTGGTCCAGCGACCCTTCGTCGTACGAAGACTTCTTATGCGAGGGGACGGCCATACCGGGCGGCTACTCCTGCAAGGACCAGCACGAATGCGCAACAGCGCGCTTACGAACCAAACGTCGAACCAACAGTCGATCAGTGAACCCGCGTTCCCAGACGGCTCCAGCGGATGTCCGTGAGCCACGGAAAGCTGTGCGTCGCGTCGCGCTCGTAACTGTAGTAGACGAACAGGGGCTTCCCCTTGATCAGGGAATCGGCCACGAAGCCCCAATAGCGGCTGTCGAGGCTGTTGTCTCTGTTGTCTCCGAGCATGAAGTAGCTCTTGTCAGGGACGATCAGCGGACCCCAAGTGTTACGCGATGGATGGTACGCCTCACGAGCCTGCGCCGTACGAACCAGATACTGATCCTGCCAGCGAAATTCCTCCTCGACCGGTTCTCCGATCGGATGCGAATGGATGACGTAGCTCTCGTTCTGCCTTCGTCCATTCAGCAGAAACACCCCTTCCCGCATCTCGACCGTATCGCCGGCAAGACCGATGAGCCGCTTGACGTAGCTCTGCTGCGGATTCGGCGGCCACTGGAAGACTATCACATCTCCACGACGCGGGGAGCGGATTGCGGGAAGTCGCAAGTTCGTGAACGGGACCTCGGCGCCGAAGACAGCCTTGTTCACGAGGAGAAAATCTCCGACCAGCAGCGTGTTCTCCATGCTGCCCGACGGAATCTTGTACGCCTCGACGCCGAACGTTCGGATGACCACGAACAGTGCAACGGCGAAAATAATGATCTTCGACCACTCCCAGAACCCATCCATCCGCCAGCGCGACCGATTCATCGCGCGCAGAACTTCCGCCCGATGCTCATCGGTGACGGCGCGCGTTCCGGACGGACTGGTAGAAGGCGGCATGAGCGTCCATCGTGTGGCGGCGGCGTGATCCGGCAGACGTTCGCTCTCGGGCGAACCGTCGCTCTCCGGGTGACTTATCACTCGACCGCGAGGCAACTGCTGACGAATTTCCCTGCGCCGCGGGCCGATTGCAAGTCGATCCCGCGCACTGGGGAGCTACAGCAGCGTCGTGGCGTCATCGCCGTAATTGTCGATCTGCGCGCGCTGCAACTTGCCCGAGAAATCGACGTAGCCGACCTTCGTCTCCGAGTAGAACTCATAGACTTCCCAACCGCCCTCGCGATGGCCGTTGCCGGTCTGCTTCACTCCGCCGAACGGAAGATGCGCCTCGGCCCCGATCGTCGGTGCGTTGATGTACGTGATACCGTTGTCCAGTTCGGTTAGTGCGCGGAAGGCGACGTTCACATCGCGCGTGTACACCGACGACGACAGCCCGTAGCGTACGCCGTTGTTCACTGCGAACGCCTCTTCGACGGAATCGACGCGAATCACCGAAAGGATCGGTCCGAAGATCTCCTCCTGCTCGAGCCGCGACCCCGCCGCGACGCGCGCGAACACGGTGGGCTCGAAGAAGTAGCCGTTCTCGAACGACTTCCCGGTGGGACGCCTGCCGCCGCAGAGCAGATCGGCGTTCTCCGCCTGGCCGATGTCGACATAGCGCTCGACCTTCGAGCGCGACGCTTCGTTGATGAGCGGGCCGACATCCGTCCCCTTCTTCCGGCCGTCGCCGAGCTTCATCGCCTTCGCGCGATCGACGAGAAGTCCGAGCACGTTGTCGTGAATCTTCGACTGGAGAATGAGCCGGCTCGTCGCGGTGCAGCGCTGCCCCGTCGTGCCGAACGCGCCCCAGAGCACGCCCTCGAGCGCGAGCTCGGGATCCGCATCGTCGAGCACGATCATCGCATTCTTCCCGCCCATCTCGAGCGAGAGGCGCTTGTGCATCCGCCCGCACGTCTCGCCGACGATCGAGCCCACAGCCGTTGAGCCGGTG
>JACCWE010000048.1 GCA_013697785.1 Gemmatimonadaceae bacterium | reverse complement strand
GACGAGAGCAGCGCGACGAGCGAGTCCGCGCGCGGCCGCTGCGCCGAGCTCACCTCGCTGCGCAGCCTCCGATACGTCGTGTCGATGCCGTCGAAGATCGAACGCTCTTTACCGGCATCGCTGGGCGCGCCCGGCACTCGCGACGCTTCGCGCTTCACCGAGCCCGCGATGAAGCCCTTCCGTTGCAATCCGCCCTGCCCCTGCGACTGATGCTGCGAGCGGCTCTCACCCGCGATCTCGGCGTAGCTTCTGCCGAGCAGCGGGCTGTACTCGCCGGCATTGTACCGGAAGGTTGCTCCGGCGCCGGACCAGTACGACGTCGTGCGATAGAACTTGAGCGGCGTCCACGGCGCGAGTCCCTTCGTCGCGCTCGCAGGGAACTTCGCGCCGTCGCCCGCCGCGTCGTACGCCTCGCGCGCGAGAATTCCCGACACTTGGTGATGCCCGTGCCCATCGCGCGGCGTTCCCGAAAAGACCGCGATGATGACGTGCGGCCTGAACGCGCGCACGACCGTCACGACATCCGTTAGCAGCGTGTCGTGCGGCCAGTGCTTGAACGTCTCCGCTGCGCTCTTCGAGAAACCGAAGTCGTACGCGCGTGTGAAGTACTGCTCCGCGCCATCGACGCGGCGCGCCGCGAGCAGCTCTTCCGTGCGGATCACGCCGAGTGCCTCGCCGAGCTCGTTGCCGATGAGATTCTGGCCGCCGTCGCCGCGCGTGAGCGAGAGGTAGGCGACATCCGCATGCCGCCCTTTCGCCAGATAGGTGATGAGCCGGTTGTCTTCGTCATCCGGGTGCGCGCCGATCACCAGCACGCGCACCGAGACAGGAAGTCCGGCAAGCGCGTCCCCCAGCGCCGTCGCGCCGCGATCCTGAGCGAAGGAGGTGCGCGGCGCGAGAAGAGCGAGAGCAGCAATGGCGTACAGCCCGGCGCGCAGCGTCACGCAGTGGAGGGCGAGCGGGCAAGTGCTATGTCGCGAGTGTCATCCGTCATGCGTGACTAACGCTCACCGGGCGGCGGTAGTTGCACGTGCGCCGCCGCGCTTCGGCGCCAGCGGCGCGAGCGTCTCCGCCACCAGCTTCGCCTGCTGCTCCGCGTGTGGCGCCGCGTACCCCTCGGCCGGGCTCGCCCGCTCGGGGCGCCCGATGTAGCGAATCGTCATCGCGTTGCCGACCGCGCCGCGCAGACGCGGCGAGACGAAGCTCCACGCACCCATGTTGCGCGGCTCCTCCTGCGTCCACACGACCTCATCGATGTCCGCGTATCGCTCGAGCACTGCGGTGATCGCCTCGTGCGGCCACGGATACAGCTCGTCGACGCGCACGATTGCGACATGCTCGCGGCTCGCGCCACCAGCCTCGATGGCCGCGAGCAGATCGTAGTAGATCTTCCCGCTGCACAGCACCAGGCGCCGCACCTTCTCCGGACTCCTTGACGCGATCGCGTCGTCAATCACCGGCTGAAAGGTGCCAGACACGAGATCCGAGAGATGCGAGGCGGCGAGGGGCAGCCGCAGCAGGCTCTTGGGCTGCATGAGCACGAGCGGGCGGCGGTTCGTATTGAGCGCCTGCCGACGCAGGATGTGGAAGTATTGCGCCGGCGTCGATGGATAAGCCACGCGCATGTTGTTCTCCGCGCACATCTGCAGGAAGCGCTCGAGCCGTGCGCTCGAGTGCTCGGGTCCCTGCCCCTCGTAGCCATGCGGGAGCAGCAACACGACGCCCGAATCCTGTCCCCACTTCGCGCCGTCCGACGAGATGAACTGATCGATGATGCACTGCGCGACATTCGCAAAATCGCCGAACTGCGCCTCCCACAGCACGAGCGAATCGGGCGATGCGACGCTGTAGCCGTACTCGAAGGCGAGCACCGCGACCTCGGAGAGCGGTGAGTTGTAGATCTCGAATGGCGCCGCGTCCTCGGACAGATGCTGCAGCGGCGTGTACGTCTTCCCGCTCTCGTAGTCGTGCAGCACCGATTGCCGATGCGAGAACGTTCCGCGCTCGGCGTCCTGACCGCTGATGCGCACCGACGTGCCGTTGATCAGCAGCGACGCCCACGCGAGCGCCTCCGCGTGTCCCCAATCGACGCCACCCTCGGACGCGAGCGCGGGGCGGCGACGCTCGAGCACGCGCGCGAGCTTGGGCAGCGGATGGAAATCGGAGGGCCAGCTCAACATGCGCTCGTTGAGCGCGATCAGCTGCTCGGCCGGCACCGCGGTCGTCACCGGCGAGCCATTCTCGAGCGCGCCGGCGTCGATGGGGTCGGAATCGACCGCTGCCTTCGACTTCACCTGCTCGTGAATGCGCTCGAACTGCGCCTGGATGTCCGCGTCGAGACGCTCAGTGGCACCCGGCTCGATCACACCTTCGGTGGTGAGCCGCTGGCCCCAGAGCTCGCGCGTGGTGGGGTGCGACTTGATTGCCGCGTACAACATCGGCTGCGTGTACACGGGCTCGTCGGCCTCGTTGTGTCCCTGGCGACGATAGCCCACGAGGTCGATGAGGAAGTCCTTTCCGAAACGCTCACGATAGGCGAGGCCGAGCCACACGGATGCGATGCACGCTTCCGCATCGTCGCCGTTCACGTGCAGGATCGGAACTTCGAAGCCCTTCGCGAGATCGCTCGCGTAGTGCGTCGAGCGCCCCTCGCTCGGATCCGTCGTGAAGCCGATCTGATTGTTGACGATGATGTGGAGCGTGCCGCCCGTGCGATATCCGCGCAGATTCGAGAGGTTGAACGTCTCGGCGACGACGCCTTCGCCGGGAAACGCCGCATCGCCGTGCATCGCGATCGGAAGCACACTCGACTCATCGAGCACACGAAGCGTTCCGGGCACACGCTGCTGTGCGCGCGCGACGCCTTCGAGAACCGGATTCACCATCTCGAGGTGACTCGGGTTCGGCATCAGCGACACGTGCACGCGCTCGCCGCCCTTCCTCTCGCGATCGGTCTCGGCGCCGAGATGATACTTCACGTCGCCGGTGTCGCTCGCGGCGTTGGCCGCGTACTTCCCCTCGAACTCTTCGAACACCGCGCTCACGGGCTTGTCGAGCACGTGCGTGAGGACGTTGATGCGGCCGCGATGCGCCATCGCCATCACGACCTCGCGCGCGCCGGCCGCCGCCGCGCCTTCGATTGCCGCTTCGAGCATCGGGACGAGCGTGTCGTTCCCCTCGATCGAGAAGCGCTTGTAACCCTGATAGGCTCGGCCGAGGAAACGCTCCAGTCCATCGACTTCGGTGAGACGGCGAAGAACCGCGCGCTTCTCCTCATCGGTGAGCGTGCGGCGCATGTCGCCCTCTTCGATCACGCGGCGGAACCAGGCTCGCTCGGCGTCACGCTCGATGTGCTCGAACTCGAAGCCGATGGTCGCCTGGTACGCGCCGCGGAGGCGCGCGACGGCATCGGCGGCGGTGGCATCGGAATCGAAGCCCAGCGCGGAGCCGGGGATCGTCGCGAGGTCAGCCTCGGTTATGCCGTGAAACTCGCACTTGAGCTCAGCGGCGCCCGCCGGAGCGGATCCGAGCGGATCGACCTGCACGCCGAGGTGGCCGTACTGTCGTATGGCCTGCACGAGGGCCGCGGCGCCGGCGATCTTGCGCAGATAGGCCGGATCGGCGGCCGAGACAGCCGGGGCGCCTCGAAGCTGGCCGGCCATGGCGAAAAACTGTCGCCAGGACTCGTCTACCGAGGCCGGATCGCGCTCGAAACGCTCCTGCATCTCGGCCACATATCCGTCGTTGAACGCGGAGATGATCGGGAGAACCGTCATAGCTGTAATGTAACGTCGCTCCCCTCCCCACGCCCGTTACCCGGGGGCACTTTCTTCGTCATTTCTGGACAGAGAGAGCGTGCGTCCGTCGGGGCTGCACATAGACCTACCGTTCCGGGAGGAACAACAATGCGCGTCAGTGGAAAAAAGGGTTTTACCCTGATCGAGCTTCTGATTGTAGTCGTGATTATCGGCATTCTGGCCGCGATCGCGATTCCGAAGTTCGCGAGCACGAAGGAGAAGGCGTATCTGGCGTCCGAGAAGTCGGATCTGCGCAACATGGCGACCTCGCAAGAGGCGTACTTCTCCGGCAACCAGACCTACACGACCGATCAGAGCGCGATGAACTTCACGACCTCACAGGGCGTGACGATCACGGGTATGGTCGCGGATGCGAAGGGTTGGAAGGGCACGTCGCAGCACAGCGCGACGACCAAGAAGTGCTACGCCGGCTTTGGTAGCCAGGCAGCTGCGACGACGCTCGACGGCATCATTACCTGCGACCCGTGAGCTGTGAGCTGCTCTCGCAGCTCTCCAGGCACGCATAAATGCCCCGCGCCCCCCGGCGCGGGGCATTTCGCTTCAGAGCCGCCCGTATTGCTCGATACTGTGAGTGGTAGTGCGGGAGGCGCTCTGGATCGTCCTCCCACGTACGGCGGCGCCAGCCTCTTCAGTTGATGCGTTGGATTGCCGCTGGAAGGCGTAAGTACATTCTTCTCTCTTCACGGCGTTCTGCACGGTGCGCCGCGTCGTGCGGCGAGGTTTTTCTAAGACTCAGCCTTTGTGGAAACACAAGAGTATATGTAGCAACGACTTGACGACGGCCTCAGCTTTGGCCTCACCCGTGCCTTACTGTCAGGCGTGAATCAAACGGCACCCACCCGGATGTGGGCGATTCGTGAACGCTTTCTTTCTGTCTCAGGAGTTCTACATGCTTCGTCTGCGCAAGGGTTTCACACTGATCGAACTTTTGATCGTCGTCGTGATCATCGGCATTCTGGCCGCGATCGCGATTCCGAAGTTCGCGAGCACCAAGGAAAAGGCGTATCTGGCGTCCGAGAAGTCGGATCTGCGCAACATGGCGACCTCGCAAGAGGCGTACTTCTCCGGCAACCAGACGTACACGACCGATCAGAGCGCGATGAACTTCACGACCTCACAGGGCGTGACGATCACGGGTATGGTCGCGGATGCGAAGGGTTGGAAGGGCACGTCGCAGCACAGCGCGACGACCA
>JACCWE010000002.1 GCA_013697785.1 Gemmatimonadaceae bacterium | reverse complement strand
CGCGAGGGCTGCGAGCGAACAGGCTCGCTCGGCCGGGCGCGACTCGTACGCCGGCCTCGGATACTCGATCGCGAGCGTGTGGGAGCTCGCGCGCGAGCTTCGGGGAGCTAGACCGAACTAGAACGCATCTCAAAAACGACATCAGCAAGTGGCCGAAGTTCGATCGCTTTTTGAATTCGTGATCGAAAGCGATCGCGTCGGGATCTCGAACGTGATCAAACAGGACATGCAGCTCACTGACGAGCAGTGGAGTGTTGTCCAGCCGCTGATCCCTAAACCAAAGGTCCGGAAGGACCGTAAAGGTCGTCCTCGCGTTGAAGCGCGAAGCGTTCTCGACGGAATGCTGTGGATCCTCTGGACCGGCGCTCCGTGGAAAGCGCTGCCGAGTGAGTACCCGCCGTACCAAACCTGTCATCGCCGGATGCAGGAATGGGTCGCCGAGCGTGTGTTCTGGAAAATGCTCAAGGCGCTCGCGGAAGACCTGCGCCAGCGCGGCAAGATTGATCTGACCGAGGCCTTCATCGATGGCACCCATGCGGGCGCCAAAAGGCCTCGGGGGACACCCAAAACCGGCCAGTGAGGGACACCTGAAAACCGGCCAGTCGTAGCAGCCGATCCAGGACGTTGACGAACGCGTAGGGACTGTGGTCCCGCGGCGAGGTGAATGTCTTGAGCGACGACAAGAAGCAGCAGGTACTAACGCTCGGCCGGCTCGGCTGGTCGCTACGGGACATCGAGGACGCAGTCCAAGTCCGACGGGAGACCGCGAGTGGTTACCTGAAGGCCGCCGGCATCGCCGTGCGGGAGCCGCGGCAGCGGCGACTCCCGCCGGTCGGCTCAAACCCGGCCGGTGGCAAGGAGGTGTCCACCGACCTCGGAGCGGATGCCACGGCAAATCCGGCCAGTGGCGAGGAGGTGTCCACCGACTTCGGTGCGGATGCGTCGGCACATCCGGCCAGTGGCAAGGAGGTGTCCACCGACCTCGGGGCAGACGCGTTGACAAAGCCGGTCCGAAGCGGCGATGTGTCCAACGACTCGGTTGTGGTGATCGCGCGGCCGGCCCCTCCGGAGCGGTCGCCCATCGCGAGCGCATGCGAGGCGCATCGTGACTTCATCGAGGCCGCACTGCGCGTCGGCCGCAACGCGAAGGTGATCTGGCAGGACCTCGTCACCCAGCACGGCTTCAGCGCCGGCTACGCGAGCGTGAAGCGATTTGCGCGCAAGCAGCGTGGTGTGCAGACGCCGGAGGAGCGCGTGGTGATCGAGACCGGGCCCGGGCGCGAGGCGCAGGTCGACTACGGCGAGGGGCCGATGGTGCGGCATCCCGAGAGCGGCAAGTACCGCCGCACGCGCCTCTTCGTGATGACGCTGGGCTTCAGCCGCAAGTCGGTCCGGCTGCTCGTGTGGGCGTCGAGCTCGCGCGTGTGGGCCGAGCTGCACGAGCAAGCGTTTCGCCGGCTCGGCGGCGCGACCGCCACCGTCGTTCTCGACAACCTCCGCGAGGGCGTCCTCAAGCCGGACGTCTACGACGCGCAGCTCAACCCGCTCTATCGCGACGTGCTCGCGCACTATGGCGCGACTGCACTGCCGTGCCGGGTCCGCGATCCGGACCGGAAGGGTAAGGTCGAAGCGGGCGTCAACTACGGACAGCAGGCTGTCAAAGGTCTGCGTTTCGAGACCCTTGAGGCCGCGCAGAAGTACCTGGACGGATGGGAAGCGCGCTGGGCCGACACGCGCATCCACGGCACGACCAAGCGGCAGGTCGCCGCGATGTTTGCCGACGAGCGACCGCATCTCTTGCCGCTCCCTGTCGAGCCGTTTCGGTTCTATGCGTACGGCGAGCGCGTCGTGCATCTCGACGGCTGCGTCGAGGTCGGAGCCGCCTACTACCACGCACCACCGGGCTGGATTGGCCGCACGATGCACGTGCAGTGGGACGGCCTGCGCGTGCGCCTCCTCGACAAGGCGAACGGAATCCTGCAGCGCGAGTACGTCGTGGAGAAGCGCGGCGGTCGACGGGTCCGAGAAGAAGACCGACCGCAGCAGACGCCCAAGGCGACGCTGTACCTCATCAGCGAGCTGGGTCGTGCCGGGGACTCCATCGCAACGCTGGCCGATCTGATCCGCCAAAAGCACGGCGATGAGGACTGCATCCGCAAGCTCCAGGGCATGCGCTCGCTCGTCAAGCAATACGGCGCAGCCAGCGTCGACGAGGCGAGCGCCGCGCTGCTCGAGCTTGGCCTTCACGACTACCGCTCGCTGCGTCGGTATCTCGAGCGCCGGCCGTCCGCGCCGCTGTCGCTCGCTCAGGTCGATCCCCTCATCCGTCAGCTCACGCACTACCGCGATCTCATCGAACAGAAGACCCAAGGAGACAGCAAGTGAACACCATCGAACTCACCCGCACGCTCAAACAGCTTCGGCTCTCGGGTATGGCCGACGTCCTCGAGACGCGACTCGTGCAAGCCCAAGCCGAAAGCCTCGTCCACCTCGATTTTCTGTCAATGCTCGTCGGGGACGAGCTACTACGCCGACAGGATCGCCTGCACGACAAGCGACTCAAGGAGTCCGCATTTCGCGACGTGAACCGCACGCTCGACCGCTTTGATTTCGACTTCAACAAGAAGATGAATCGCAAGCTGGTCTTCGAGCTTGCGACCGCGCGCTTTGTCACACAGCACGAGGACGCGCTCTTCCTCGGTCCACCCGGCACCGGCAAGAGTCACCTCGCTCAGGCCATCGGCCTCGCGGTCATCCAGCAGGGCTACCGTGTGCTGTACCGCGAGGCGCATGTGCTGCTCGAGGAGCTCGCCGACGCGCAGCTCGCTGGCGAGCGCAAGGCGTACGTCGAGCGCATCGCCGCCGTGCCGCTGCTCATCATCGACGACCTGGGCATGCGCAAGCTGCCCGCGACGGCCGCCGAAGACCTGCTCGAGATCGTGATGCGCCGCTACGAGCGCTGCTCGACAATACTCACCTCGAACCGCCCCGTTGAGGACTGGGGCAAGCTGCTCGGCGATACGGCCACGGTCGCGGCGATGCTCGACCGGCTGCTGCACCACGCTCACATCCTCAAGTGCGGCCCCCGCAGCTGGCGCACGAAGCTACAGACCGACTTGCAGGACTGACCGCGACTGCGATACACGTCCAGTGTCCTGGAACGACTGGCCGGTTTTGAGGCGTCCACGACTGGCCGGTTTTGACCTGTCCCCCGAGGCA
>JACCWE010000058.1 GCA_013697785.1 Gemmatimonadaceae bacterium | reverse complement strand
GCAGCAGCCAGAGCTGCGCGCACCACCGACGGCGCGTGCGCGATCGCTTCGGCGATGCGCGACGCGTCGGGTATGCCCGCCTGCGCCATGTGCGCCTTCCCGCCCCCGCGCCCGCCCGCCGCCTCGGCGATCGGCTTGATGAGCTGGTCTGCACGCACTCCCCTGTCGCGCAGATCATCGGTGACGACCACCAGCAGCGTGCTCTTCCCCTCGCCGAACGATGTCGCGAGCACGCCGACTCCACTGCCGAGCTGCTCGCGCAGTGCGTCACCGAGCTGCTGGAGCTCCTTCACGTCGCCCGCCGTCACGTTCGACGACACCAGTCGCGACGCGCCGATCGTCTCCGCTCCGGCGAGCAGCTGCTGCAGCTGATCTCCGCCGCCGCGCAAACTCTCCTCGAGCCGCTTCTCGAGCTTGCGCCGCTCCTCGAGCAGCGTCTCGACGCGCTTCACCACGCCGTCCGCCGGCGCGCGCAGCAGCTCACCGAGAGTCTGCAGCTTGCGCTCTTCGCCACGAATCAGCTCGTATGCGCGCGGACCCGTCACCGCCTCGATGCGTCGCACGCCGGCCGACACCCCCGTCTCGCTCACGATCTTGAAGAGCGCGATCTGGCCCGTGCTGCGCGCGTGCGTGCCGCCGCACAGCTCTACCGAAAACCCCGGGATACTGACGACCCGCACCACGTCGCCATACTTCTCACCGAAGAGCGCCATCGCACCCGATGCGACCGCGTCTCGATATGGACGCTCGACGGTGCTCACGTCCACGTTCGCCCAGATCCCGCGATTGACCAGCTCCTCGATCTCCGAGAGCTGCTCGGGCTTGATCGGGCCGTGATGATGAAAGTCGAAGCGAAAGCGATCCGGCGCGACGAGCGAGCCGGCCTGCGTCACGTGCTCGCCCAGCACCTCGCGCAGCGCGGCATGGAGCAGATGCGTCGCTGTGTGGTTGCGCTCCGTGTCGCGGCGGCGCTCGGCCGGCACGCTCGCCCGCGCGCGTCCGAAATGGAATTCACCAGTCAGCTCGCCGATCGCGACATGTCGCCCATCGACCTTCTTGACCTCGTCGACCGCGACGCTCCATCCCTCTCCCGAGATCTCGCCCGCATCAGAGACCTGGCCTCCGGACTCCGCGTAGAACGGAGTTTCCTGCAGCACGAGCGCGATGCGCTTGCCCGGCAGCCGTCGAATCGCGATGACCTCGGTGTCGGCACTCGTTCCGCTGTAACCGACGAAGTTCGAAGACTCCTTCGGGGCATTCGTTCCCGGCTTCCGTTCCCACGTCGCGATGTCGGAGAGCCCTTCGTCGGCGACGCCGAGGTCGCGACCCTTGCGCTCCTCGCGAGACTGCGAGCGCTGAGCCTGCAGCGCCTCCTCGAAGGCGACGATGTCCACCGTGTAGCCGCGTTCCTGCGCCATCAGCTCCGTGAGATCGATCGGAAAACCGAAGGTGTCGTAGAGCCTGAACGCGTCGCCACCGCTGATCGTCCCGCGACTCGCGGTCGATCCCTGCGTCGATCCGACCGGCGCGAGCTGGTCGAAGCGCTGCATTCCCTCTTCGATCGTCGCGAGAAAGCGCTCTTCCTCCGCGCGCGTCGTGTCGACGATGAGCGAGCGGCGTGTTGCGAGATCGGGATAGACGTCCTTCATCTGATCGACGACGACGCTCACGAGCTTGTCGAGTGTGGGCTCGCGCCTGCCGAGGAGCCATGCGTGACGCACGCCGCGCCGAAGGATTCGGCGGAGCACGTAGCCACGCCCATCGTTCGAAGGAAAGACGCCGTCCGCGATGAGAAAGGCGATTGCGCGTGCGTGATCGGCGAGGACGCGGAAGGACACCGCGTCGTAGGTCACCGGTCGGTTACCCGCCTCGGGAACCGCGGGCCACACCGCACTGCCCACACCCGCAGCCGGCCGATCGTCGTACGACATCCCCAGCACTTCCTCGGCCTTCGCTATCAGCGGGACGAAGAGATCGGTGTGGTAGTTGTTCGTAACACCCTGAAGCACCGCTGCGATGCGCTCGAGTCCCGCGCCGGTGTCGACCGACGGCTTGGGAAGCGGCCTGAGTACGCCGTCAGGCTGACGGTCGAACTGCATGAAAACGAGATTCCATATCTCGAGGAATCGCCCCGCCTCCGCGCCCTCCACGAATGCATCGCGCGAGAACTCGGTGCGCTCGGTATCCGTCCACTCGCCGGTGGCGCCTTTCGGAAAGGCCCAGTCGCCCGCGATATGCGCGAGATCGACGTAGATCTCGGTGCACGGGCCACAGGGACCGGTGTCCGCCATCTGCCAGAAGTTGTCGCGCTCACCGAGACCGTAGATGCGGCTGTCGGCGATGCCAGTGATCTCCTTCCACAACGCGCGCGCCTCGTCATCCGATTCGAAGACGGTGACGCGCAGATGCTCCTTCGGAATTCCCATCTCGACCGTGACGAACTCCCAGGCGAAACGAATCGCGTCGCGCTTGAAGTAATCCCCGAAGGAGAAATTGCCGAGCATCTCGAAGAAGGTGTGATGGCGGGCGGTGTGCCCCACCTGCTCAAGATCGTTGTGCTTGCCCCCCGCGCGCACACACTTCTGCGCGGTAGTGGCGCGTACGCCGAACGACGCGCGTTCCTGGCCGAGGAAGATGCGCTTGAACTGCACCATCCCGGCGTTCGTGAAGAGAAGCGTCGGATCGTCCGCAGGGACGAGCGACGAGCTGGGGCGAACCGCGTGCGCGTTGCGCTCGAAGTACGAGAGAAAACGCTGGCGAATCTCGGATGCGCGCATAAGCCTCAAAATATACCGCACCCGGGACCCCGGGGCACGGGCTATTCGAGGGTGTCCGCCTCACTGTCGGCGCCCGCCGGAAGCGCATCCATCACGCGCCGAATCGCCGAGCCGTCGTAGCCGCGCCGCGCGAGGAACGCGTACAATCGCCGGCGCGTCGTCGCGGGGTCGGTAGAGCGAAGGGTGCGCAGCTTCTTCGCTGCGACCTGGGCGATCTGCGCGTCTTCGTCGACCTCGTCCACCTCGAGCACTTCGGTGAGCGCGGCATCGATGACGTCGCGCGCGACGCCCTTGCGCCAGAGCTCCGACTGGAGGCGACGGCGAGAGAGCCCCGCGCCGGAGATCTTGGCGCGGATGAACTGCCGCGCGTACTGGGCATCGTCGAGCGCGCCGAGGGTGATGAGCCGCTCGACGGCCGCAGCGACGTGCTCCGCGGGCTCCCCTTTGCGCACGAGCATGCGCTCGAGATCGCGCGCCGCGCGGGGGCGGGCGGCGAGCATCGCGAGCGCGCGATCGAAGGTGTGAAGCGCTGCGGACTCGACGACGACGCGGTTCGCGAGCGACTCCGTGTAAGCCACACCAAGGCGCACGCCGAGTCGCTCGATACCATCGAGGGAAAGCGTCGCGACGGTGGAGCCGTCCACGAGAATCTCGAAGCGCCCGGGGTGACGCGCACTGGCCGAGATCGCCGAGATGCGCGCGGGGCTCGCGAGCGACTCGGGACCGTCGTTCCCGCCGCCGAGGGCGAGCGATGGAGAGGAAAACTCAGTCACGTAGCTCCCGGATGCACGAAGTGCCGAAGGGGAAGGGTGCGACGAAGACAGTTTCCGGGTGCCTTCGCCACTCCACCTCGCCCTTCGGCACGATTTCGCCGGCGTGCGTTGGTGCTAATCGTCCGCTTCGACCTCTTCGACGACCGCGCCGGGATCCTTGTTGATCCCGAGCACGACTTTCACCTTCTCCTCGATCTCCAGCATCATGCTGTGATTGTCCTTCAGGAACATCTTGGCATTCTCGCGCCCCTGACCGATGCGCTGGCCGTTGTAGCTGTACCAGGCGCCGGACTTCTCGATGATTCCCGACTCCGACCCAATGTCGACCAGAAGCGACGTGTGACTGATCCCTTCCGCGTACATGATGTCGAACTCGGCCTGCTTGAACGGAGGCGCAACCTTGTTCTTCACGACCTTCACGCGAACGTGCGAGCCGATGACCTCTTCCTTCTCCTTGACCGGCCCGATGCGGCGAATGTCGAGGCGAACCGACGCGTAGAACTTGAGCGCCTTGCCGCCGGTGGTCGTCTCGGGATTGCCGAACATGACGCCGATCTTCTCGCGGAGCTGATTGATGAACACTACGGAGGTCTTCGAGCGTGCGATGGCGCCGGTGAGCTTGCGGAGCGCCTGACTCATGAGGCGCGCCTGCAGACCGACGTGTGAATCGCCCATCTCGCCTTCGATTTCGGCTTTCGGCACGAGCGCTGCGACGGAGTCGATGACGACGATATCGACGGCGCCCGAACGAACGAGGATCTCGCAGATCTCGAGCGCCTGCTCGCCGGTGTCCGGCTGCGAGACGAGGAGGTTCTCGATATCGACGCCCAGCTTCTGTGCATAATCCGTATCGAGCGCATGCTCGGCGTCGATATACGCGGCGACGCCACCGGCGCGCTGTGCATTCGCAACGACGTGCAAGCAGAGCGTGGTCTTTCCGCTGGACTCGGGACCGTAGATCTCGGTGACGCGACCGCGCGGAATTCCGCCGACACCGATCGCCGCGTCGAGATTGATGGCCCCTGTGGGAATTACATCGATCCGGACTTTCGAGTCGGCACCCATCTTCATGATGGATCCCTTGCCGCAGCTCTTCTCGATTTGCGCGATCGCCAGATTCAGCGCTTTCTTCTTTTCTTCCTGTCCTGTGGAGACAGCCATGCGGTCACCCAACCCGTGAAATCGTGAGACTGCCGAATCTGGCCTGGCGATAGAAAATCTATCGTCGGGACTCCCTATTACCACTACCCGAACAAAATACGAAACCCCTGTCCTGCTGTCAACAGCCCGATCTGACCGAAAAGGCGTTCTCGATGTGGCGAACTCGAGCGCCACTGCCTTCGATCAGCACCCCGACCACGTCGAATCGGAACAGCTGTTCCCCACCTCCATGCCTCGCGATCCACACCGACGCCGAGCGCGTCAATTCCCGCTGCTTCCGCCAGTTTACGGCCTCGACAGGGTGTCCAAAGTCACTACCTCTACGAGTTTTGACCTCAACGAAGGCCACAACACCGCTTCGCTCGGCTACGAGGTCCAGATCCCGGTGCCCGTTCCGGAAGCGCCGCTCCAGGATCCGCCACCCTCGCTCGACCAGCCACTCCGCTGCGATTCGCTCGCCCTCCGCTCCTAGCACCTGAGACGCCGCCGTCATGAACGCAAAGATGCGGGCGCCCGCCTGGACGCCCGCATCGAAGCAACTCGTTTCCAACCCTCCCCGCGCAGAAGCGAGGAGGGCGTCCACCACTACTTCACGACTTCGGCGTCTGCCCGGCCGCGAGCAGCAGCTCGACCTTCGCAGCCGCAATCCCCGCGACCGGCGTGTCCATCTTGAGCATCACACGGTCGCTCTTTCGCACCCAGAGATGCTCTTCGGTCTCGCCGACCTGGAGCGTCACTCTCCAGCAGTCGAATTTGCCGTCGGGGACCTCCAGGCTATCCTGCCCAGTCACCCAGAGATTCATCACGACGTGCGCCTGATCGCGCGGGCCAATGAACACAGTCGTCGCGCGTCCCTTCCAGCCCGGCGCGAACGGAACGGACGCGAAGAGCGGCTCGATCCAGTAGATGTTGCCGACGAGATTCGGCTCGTTCTTCATCGACACTTTGACGCCGCCGCCACTGTCACCCTCGAACCTCGTGAGGATGCTGTCGCGCGTGTAGTGCGTGGTGATGTCCTGGTCGGCGGTGTGCACCACACGATGCACGGGATCGAGCGTGACCTTCGCCACGTAGAGGGAATCCGTCAGCGTGATCGTGTTGATCTTCCGCGACTCCGAGAGCAGCCACGCGGGCTTCCCCTCGTACGTCGCGTCCGAGACCTCGAGCGTGCGCCAGCCGAGCTTGTGCGCCTGTCCCTCGGAGAAGAGGCGCGCAACGTAGGTGAGCTTCGATGGCTTGATCGTCGTGGACGCCGGCGCGACGAGCGCAGGGTTCGCGGAGGCGGGCGTCGGTGCGGGCGCGACCGGTTCCGCGGTGTTCGCAGCAGGAAGCGAAGTGGCCGGCGCGACATCCGCCGAGGACTTCGCGCCATGCGAGCACGCCATCACCAGCATGGCGCCGGCACACATCGTCATCATAGCCAGAGCAGTCTTTCGAGCCTTCACGTGTCCTCCATAAGTGGCAATCCCGGCCCGCGTGTGTTACGCCGCGGGCCCGCAGATGCGATCGATGTCATCGAGACCTACCAGCACCTCGCGCGCCTTCGATCCATCGGCGGGGCCCAGAATGCCGGCCTCCTGCAGCTGATCGATGATCCGAGCGGCGCGCCCGTACCCAACCTTGAGCCGCCGCTGTAGCAGCGACGTCGAGCCCAGCTGATTCTGCACGACGACCTCTGCCGCTTCGCGAAAAAGCCTGTCGCGCTCGCCGGCGATCTCGACGTCGGCCGCCTCACCGGTCGAGACAGCCTCGCGCTTCCGCATTTCCTCGAGGATGTCCGGCTCATGAGACACCGGCTCCTCCATAATGAGCCCCTCGGATTCCAGCGCGCGGCGCCGCTCGAGCTTCTTCCCCTCGTACCAGCCCATTAGCGCTTCGGTGTCCTCCGAGGAAATATAGGCGCCCTGGAGGCGTGCAGCTTCCGACTTCCCCGGCGGAATGAAGAGCATGTCGCCGTTGCCGAGCAGCGACTCCGCGCCCATGCCGTCGATGATCGTGCGACTGTCGACCTGCGACGCCACGCGAAAGGCGATGCGGCTCGGAAAGTTTGCCTTGATCAACCCAGTGATGACGTTGACGCTCGGCCGCTGCGTCGCGAGGAGCAGATGGATGCCGATCGCGCGCGCCTTCTGCGCGAGCCGCGCGAGCGGCGGCTCGACCTCGCCCTGCACCGTCATCATCAGATCCGCGAGCTCGTCGATGACGACGACGATGTACGGGAGATGCTTCCCCGTATACTCGGTGTTCTCGAAGGCGACGTCCTTGCGCGTCGGGACCTTGAGCTTGTCGCCGTTCTTGAGGCGGCGATTGAAATCCTGGATGTTGCGGCAGCCGTTCGCCGCGAGGAGCTCGTAGCGCTCCTGCATCTCCATCTCCGCCCACTTGAGCACGGACGCCGCGTCGCGGCTGTCGGTGATCACCTTGTGGCGCAGATGCGGGAGCGTGTTGTAGACGGACAGCTCGACCATCTTCGGGTCGACCATCAGGAAGCGCAGGGTCTTCGGCGTGTGCTTGTAGACGAGACTCGTGATCACCGTGTTCACGCACACGGACTTTCCCGAGCCCGTCGCGCCGGCAATCAGCAGGTGCGGCATCTTCGCGAGATCGGCGATCACCGGCTTTCCCTCGAGATCCTTGCCCAGCGCGATCGGGAGCGCGGCGCGCGCGTTCTTGAACTCGGGGCTCTCGAGCAGCTCGCGGAAGGCGACGATCTCCGACGTCGGATTTGGCACCTCGACGCCAACGGCGCCACGCCCCGGAATCGGCGCGACGATTCGGATGCTCGCCGCGCGCATCGCGAGCGCGAGATCGTTCGCGAGATTCGCGATCTGACGCACCTTCACTCCAGGAGCGGGCTCGACCTCGAACTGCGTCACCACCGGCCCCGTCGTGCGCCCGACGATCTCCGCCTCGACGCGAAAGGTTCGGAGCGCATCGGTGAGCTTCACGCCCATCGCGTCGAGCTCTTTCTTCCCGAAATCCGGATTGCGCGGCGCCGCAGGCGTGAGCAGCTCGGGCGGCGGAAGCTCCTCGTCCGCGAGCGATGCCTCATCAGTCGCATCGATCGCTGCCGCGATGCGCTCGTCCTGCTCGGCGCCCAGATCCGCGCGCGACTTCCTTTTTTTCTTTCCGCGTGCGCTGTCCTCGAGGATATCGCCCGCACTCTGCGACATGCGCGTCGCGTCGATCTGCGGCATCTCCTCCGGCGGCGGCTCGAGCAGCGCAGCGGGGACGACGAGTGGGTCGAGCTCCTCCTTCTTCTTGCGGCCGCGCGCCGGCTCCGCTGCGACCGCCTCGAACACCTCGGGGCGCTGTACGCGCACGCCGATCAGCACGCGAATCGGATTCCACGCGAGCGTAAGCACCGTGAGCGCGCAGAGGAGCATCGAGATGACGAGCCACGCGCCCACCGGCCCGAAGAACGCGTACAGATAGTAGGCGACGAACGATCCCCACACACCGTCCGCGGTGGAGACGACACGTTCGCCGCGCTCCATGCCGAGCCCGCAGGCGATCGGCACCAGCACCACCAACCCCGCGAGGAAGAGCATCCACGAGCGATCGGTGTCCGAGCGCATACGGCCGAACATGCGCAGCGCGTGGACGGCCGGCACCAGCGGCAGCAGCAGCGTCGCCGGAACACCGAGGAGCGCGAACAGTCCGTAGCGGAGGCATGAGCCAACGGGACCCATCAGCCCGCGCGCCTCGACGCACGAGCTGGTCACCGACGTCCCCGCGCCGACGAGAATCGTGGCTGCGAGGAACACCGCGAACACCAGCAGCACCACGCCAGTGAGCTCGCGTCTGAGCCGTCCTTCCATCGCTAGCGCTCCCGGTCTGGGCCGAGCAGCGTGATCTGCCGATCCTGAAAGATGGGGATTACGGGGCACGAGTCGACGGCGGCGCACGTCTCGAGATCGTTCGCGAAGCCCGCCTCGACGAGCGCCTGCCCCGCCTCCGAATCCGCGAAGAGCTGATCGAGCCGATCGCCGTATTTGCGATCGATCACGGTGCACGCAAAGGCGCCGTCGCCGATTTCCACCTTGGTGAGCCGCTTCGCAATCGCGCGCACGTAGCGCCCCGCGCACGCTGCGTCCTCGAGCGAGAAGAGCTTGTCGCGCCCCGCGCAGATCAGCGTGATATCCGTCCCCGCGCGTGCGGCCGTGCGCATGAGCACCGATACCGCCTCCAAATTCACGTACGATGCGACGACGACATCGCGCGCCGCCTGCAGCCCGAACATCGCCGCAGTGCCGTTCGTCGTCGTCAGCAGCACGGTCTTCCCTTCCACGGCCTCGCGCGTGAACTCCCCCGGCGAGTTGCCGAGATCGAAGCCGGGGACAATGAGCATCTTTCGCTCGCCCGCGAGACGCACCTCGCCCTTGTCGAACTGCTTCGCCCGCGTGATGACCTCGTCCGCGCTCTCGAGCGGCACGATGTTGCGCGCGCCGTTGCCGAGCGCGAACGCGATACTCGTCGAGGCACGGAGCACGTCGATGACGGCGATGACGCGCCCGGCGATCAGCGCGGGCATGGCGGTGGGGGGACCAAAAACCACATCAATGCGCATTACGGCTCCCGCAGCAGATCGCTCTCGCGCTCCAGAAACTTCGTGTCGACCTCGCCGGCCTGGAAGCGCGCATTCTGCATCACGCGGCCGAGGAAGGGGACCGTCGTCGTGACGCCCTCGACGATGAAGAAATCGAGGGCGATCTGCATCCGCTTGATCGCTTCCATGCGCGTGCCCCCCTGGCAGATGAGCTTCGCCAGAAGAGAATCGTAATACGGAGGCACCGTGTAGCCAGTATAGATGTGCGTATCGACGCGTACGCCGGGGCCGCCGGGCGGATTGAAGACCTCGATGCGGCCCGGCGACGGCTGGAAATTGCGCGCGGGATCCTCCGCGTTCACGCGCACCTCGATGACGTGCCCGCGCAGCGGCGGCATCGACGTCACGCTCAGCTTCTCGCCCGCGGCAACGCGGATCTGCTCTTTCACGAGATCGACGCCGGTGATCATCTCCGTGACGGGATGCTCCACCTGGATGCGCGTGTTCATCTCCATGAAGTAGTACGAGCCGTCGGTGTCGAGAAGCATCTCGATCGTCCCCGCACCGACGTAGTCGATCGCCTTCGCGCCGCGCACGGCGTCGTCGCCCATGCGCTGGCGGAGATCCGGCGTCATCGCGGGGCTCGGCGATTCCTCGATGAGCTTCTGGTGGCGGCGCTGCACCGAGCAGTCGCGCTCGCCGAGATGGATCACGTTGCCGTGCGAGTCGCCGAGGATCTGGAACTCTATGTGGCGTGGCCGCGCGAGATACTTCTCGACGTACACCTCGTCGCTGCCGAAGGCGGAGAGCGCTTCGGAGCGCGCGAGCTGGAAGGCGCGCGCGAAGTCCTCGGGATCGTTGGCGACACGCATCCCCTTCCCGCCGCCGCCGGCCGCCGCCTTGATGATGACCGGAAAGCCGATGTCGCGCGCGAAGCCGAGCGCCTCATCGACATCTTCGACCGGGCCCGGTGTGCCTGGCACGATCGGCACGCCGACGCCGGCCATCGTCTTGCGCGCGGTGGCCTTGTCGCCCATGAGCCGAATCTGCGAGGCCGTGGGTCCGATGAAGGTGATGTTGGAGGCCGCGCACGTCTCGGCGAATTCGGCGTTCTCGGCCAAAAAGCCGTAGCCCGGATGGATGGCGTCGGCGCCGGTGATCTCGGCGGCCGCGATCAGGCGCGGAATCTTGAGATACGACTCACGCGCAGGCGCCGGTCCGATGCAGACGTCATCGTCGGCGAAGCGGACGTGAAGCGACTCGCGATCGGCCTCCGAATAGACTGCAACCGTCTGAATGTCGAGCTCGCGGCAGGCGCGTATGATCCGAAGCGCGATCTCGCCGCGATTGGCGATCAGGACTTTCTTGAACATCAGTTGGTGTACCCGGCGTGGCGGCGCGAATGGCCAGCCGTGCTGTCAGCCATCGCCATCGCGTTGAAAGTCGTCCCAGCTCGTGTCGCTGGAACCCTCGACACCTTGCGCGCGCAAAGCAAGCTCGCTCGGGTTGGTGGCGAAGAATAACGCGTTCTCGTAGGTAATGACACCACGGGTATACCACTGCATGAGCGACTGGTCGAAGCTCTGCATCCCGTACTGCACGGTTCCTTCCTTGATGAGGTCCGGGATGTCGAGCGACTTCGTCATGTCACGGATCTGATCGCGCACGGCGGCGGTGTTGATCAGAATCTCCACGGCGGGGATACGGCCGGGCTTGTCCGAGCGCGGCACGAGGCGCAGCGAGATCACAGCCGAGAGCGCGCTCGCGAGCGTGAATCGCACTTCGTTCTGCTGGTGAGGCGCGTAGAAGGAAAGTACGCGATTGATCGTCTGCGTCGCGTCCGTCGTGTGCAGCGTCGAGAACACGAGGTGTCCCGTGTCGGCGGCCTTGAGCGCGACCTCGAGCGTTTCCGTGTCTCGAATCTCACCGATCAGAATGACGTCGGGGTCCTGTCGCAGCACGCGTCGAAGCGCCACGCCGAAGCTGCCGGTGTCCGCGCCAACCTCGCGCTGATTGATGCTCGAGTTGATGTCCCTGTGCAGGAACTCGATCGGATCCTCGATCGTGATTACGTTCGCATGCCGCTTCTCGTTGATGTGCTGGAGCATTGCCGCCAGCGCCGTCGACTTTCCCGATCCGGTCACGCCGGTAACCAGCACCAGTCCGCGTGGACGAAGCGCGATGTCCTCGACGATCTTCGGCAGGTTGAGCTCCGTGCTCGTCTTCACCTGATACGGCACGGCGCGCATCGCGTAGGCGATCGTGCCGCGCTGCTGGTAGACGTTCACGCGAAAGCGACCGATGCCCGGAACGCCGATCGCGAAGTCGGCTTCCTTCGCCTCCGCGAACTCCTTCACCTGCTTCGGCGTCATGATCTGCTCGGCCAGCGCCTTCAGATCTTCGGGCTTGAGCGGCGGCAGATCGAGCGTCATCAGATCGCCGTTGACGCGCAGCACCGGTGGACGTCCGACCTTGAGATGCACATCCGACGCATTCTGCTGAATCATCCGCTGCAACACCGCCTTGAAATTGAACGAGGCGGGAGACGCGGGAATTGGAATGTCGACCTGCGCCGGCACTCGCGGCGCGGACGGCTGATCGGTGGGCAGCGGAATGATCGTCGGGTTAGCCATTCGGGTCGACGCGGAAGAGGACTTGCCCGTACTCGACTGGATGCGCGTCACTCACCAGCGTCTCGCGCACCACGCCCGAGTATTCGGACTCGATCTCGTTCATGATCTTCATCGCCTCGATGATGCAGAGTATCTGCCCTTTCTCGACGCGTGTCCCCTCGACGACGTACGGCGGGATTCCCGGCTCAGGCGAGCGATAGAAAGTGCCCACCATGGGCGACTTCACCTCGAGCAGCTTCGTTTTCGGCGCCTCGGCCCTGGCTTGCCCGTCGTCTTCGGCGGTAAGAGGTACCCCTTCCGACGGTGTAAGTCGGCTGGACGTAACGGCCTGGGGGATAATCGCCGGGACGGAAAGGGCTGGCGTCACCATCCCGCCGCGCTGCTGCGGCGTCTTGGATATTCGCAGCTTCATTCCCTTATCCGTCGATATCTCGATCGAGTCGACCGATGAACCGTCCAGCAGCTCGACGATCTTTTTTACGTAGCGTAAGTCGATCATAATCCGATTCGGGTGATCGCTCGCGTGCTCGTCACGCGATTTCCATCAGCTCGCGGGGAAACGACGTCAGTATACGCGGTCCTGCGGGATCGAGCACCACATCGTCCTCGATGCGTACGCCGCCCCAGCCGGCGCGATAGATCCCTGGCTCGATCGTGACGACCGCCTGAGCCGGCAGCGGACTCTCCGCGGTCTTCGACAACCGTGGTGCCTCGTGCACTTCCAATCCGATACCGTGCCCCAGGCTGTGTCCGAACCCTTCCCCCTGGCCGCGCTGTTCAATGTACTGCCTGGCCAGCGCGTCGGCATCCCGCCCCGTCATCCCGGCCCGTACGTTCGCGGATGCGTGGGCATTCGCGCCGCGCACGATCTCATAGACGTCTTTCTGCTCATCCGATGCGCGCCCGATCACGAAGGTGCGCGTCACGTCGGAACAGTACCCCTCGACGATCGCACCATAATCGACGAGAAGGAAGTCTCCCGCGCCGACTTCGCGGTCGGCCGCCCGCGCGTGTGGAAGCGCCGAGCGAGGTCCCGATGCCACGATCGTCTCGAACGGAAAGCCCTCGCTCCCTTCCGCGCGCAGCGACTGCTCGAGCACACCAGCGATCGCGAGCTCCGTCATCCCCGCGCGCAGCTGCGGCACGGTACGCTCGAGCGCGCGCTTCGCGACGTCTGCGGCGAGCTGAATGCGCGCGATCTCCTGCGGATCCTTCCGTTCGCGCAGCGTCTCGACGAGATCGTTGGTCGGGCGCCACTGCCATCGCGCGCCGGCGCTCAGCAGTCGCTCGAAGTCCCTGTGGATCAGCTGCGCGGATTCGAAGCCGATGAGTTTCACGCCCACCATCTCGGGCAGCAGCTGCCACAGTCCGGTCCACAGGCTCTGCGGCTCGATCGCCACACGCGCGAAGTCGCCGACTTCCTCGCGCACCTGCGTCGCGTAGCGGAAGTCGGTGATGAACAGTGTCTCGCGCGCGGTCACGAGCACGAGCGCGCTCGAGCCCGAGAAGCCGGTGATGTAGCGGATGTTGGCGAGGCTGGTCAGGAGCACGGCGTCGAGGTGCGCGGCGACGAGTGCTTCGCGAAGCGCGGTGCGACGTTCGCTGCGGCGGTCAGCCACGGGGCGCGAGCCGCGCGACGAGGCCGCGAAGCGCCAGCTCGTATCCGATCGGTCCGAAGCCGCACAGCATGCCAACGGCGCTGCTCGCGAGCACCGTGTGCCGGCGCTCGGGCTCGCGGGCGAAGATGTTGGAGAGGTGGAGCTCCACGAACGGAACCTCGGCCGCAGCGAAAGCGTCGCGGATCGCGAGGCTCGAGTGCGAGTACGCGCCGGCGTTGATCAGCGCGCCCTGCGCCCTCCCGCGAAGTGCGAGAATGACGTCGACGAGCTCGCCCTCCCCACTCTTCTGCGCGAACTCGAGCTCCACTCCGAGCTCCGTGCCGACCTTCCGGAGACGCGCCTCGATGTCCGCGAGTGTCTCGGTGCCGTAGATCGCTGGCTCGCGTGTGCCGAGGAGATTGAGGCTTGGTCCGTTCAGCACTGCGATATGCACTATTTTTTCAGCCCGTCCAGCCATTCGTGGAACAGCTCGAGATCGGATTGGGAGTCGTCGGAGAGCGACGCGGTCTCGACGGCGGCGGCGCTCTTTCCGTCCGCGTTGATTCCGTTGTCGCGACTGTTGAAGAACTGATCGAAGGAAACGGTTGGCTGACTCGCGCGCTGCTCGCCATCAGCGCGCGTGCGCGAATTCTGAAAGACGGCATCGAGCGAGAGCGCGTCCGATGCCGCGCGCGTGGGCTGGCCGGCGGGCGCGGTGCTCTCCGTCGAAAACTCCTCGGAGAACGCACTCGCAAGCGAGTTGGCGGCGCGCTCGTCGTTCGGCGCGACGGCCTTCGAGCTTCCGGAGAACAACGTCTCGAGCGCGGAGCGGTCGGCATCGCTCACGCTGTCCGGCGCCGCGGGCGTGGGTTCGGCGGCGCGCATCGGCAGTGCTTCAGGCGGCACGGCGAAGGACGTCGTGTGCTCGAGCGATGCTGCGGACCACGGCTCCATCGACGCCGCGGGCGCGGAGGCGGCTTCGGGCGTGTGCCACGATGCGGAAGCGCGGGGCTCGTGGGCGACGGGCGCTTCGGTTACCGCTGCGGTGACTCCGCTCGAAGCTGCTTCGGGCACAACAGCCTCGGGCACAGCAGCCTCGGGCACAGCAGCCTCGAGAACGACGGCTTTCGGCGCCGCCGGCGCATCGCTCGACTCGGGACTCTCCTCGCTGACCCCCTCGGGCGGACGACGCGTCGCGAACGACGTAAAGAACGTCCGGATCGACTGCGTCGAGTACGAACGGTTTTTCGCGGCGATGATGATGTCCTGCGAGATGTCGGCGATGAGCGGGATGCTCGAGTGCGCGCCACGCTCCAGCGCAGCGATCCGCTCGGCGTACGACGTGTCCTCGGGATTCTTGGCGGCGAGATGGCGATAGACGTAGATCGCCTGGTCGATGTGCCCCTGCTCGCGCAGCAGCTCCGCGCCCGACTCCGTCATCATGAGATCGGGGAGCAGCGCATCCGTCGACGTGCGGCGGGTCAGCTCCAGCATGCGGCCGATCGTCGGATCATACGGCTCCTCGTCGAACGTCGGACCATGATCGTCCGTCGCCTTGGTGGGCGCGTCGTCCTTCGACCCGACGCTCTCGGCGAGCGATGTCGGCTCGAGATCCGGCTCCGCGAACAGCGCCGCGAGCTCCGCGGCCGTCGCCGGAGCCACCGTGTGCTCGGACGTCGTGCGAAGTGGCGGAAGGTCGGCGTGCAGCTCTTCGGTCTCCGAGGGCGCGAGCTCCTCAATGTTCACCATCTCCGCCGGCGCCGCGGCTTCCGCCTCAGGCGCATCCTGCGCCACGGGCTCCGGGACGATCGGCGACGCGGCTGGCGGCGTCGGCGAGTGGCGATCGAATCCACCGACATATTCGGGAAGCACCGATGACACGGAGTGCTGGTCGACGAGCGCCTCTACTGCCGGGGACTCTTCGATCGCAGCCGCGGCGGGCGCCGGCGTCTCGCGCGGAGCGGACTCCGTGCCGACCGTGAGATTTTCCGGAATCACACCGATCGTAAAGCGCGGGCGCGTGGGCTGCGTCGCCTGCTTGGACAGCGGAGTGACTTCGCTGTCGGGGTGAATGTCGCTCCAGCTCACCGGCGATGCCTCGGCCGGTGTTGGGGAGCGCGTCGCCCCCGCAGTCGTAGGAGCGGCAGCGGCTTGCGACGGCACGTTCAACGCTTCGAGCTGCGCCGCGATGTCATCGTTCTGCGGATCGACCTCGAGCAGCTTGTGGTACCAGCCGCGCGCCGCTTCCAGATCTCCGCTCGCACGCGCGATGTCACCGAGCTGGCGCAGTGCAATCAGATTTTCGGGGTCGAGGGAGAGCGCGGTCTCGAAGGTGGAACGAGCCTCCTCAGGCTGCCCACGCTCGAAGAGTGCCTGGCCGAGCACGATGTAGCCGCTGATGTACGTCGGCTGCAGCGGCACGTGCGCGCGACAGATCTCTATCGCGACGTCGAGATCCCCCGACTTTCGATATTCATTCGCGAGACGCGCGAAGACCCGGCGCGGATTTTCTGCGAATTGTTTGCGGAGGTCTTCGATCAGGGCGGAGTTGGCCATTCAAGCCCTCGGGGAGGCCGCACGGCAAGCGGCGGCTGGAAGTCGGTGAAGATACATGAATCTGACGATCGAAGTCAATCGGAAGTCATACGCTGCCTTGATTTTACGCCTCCCGATCCAATAACTTTGCTGGCTCAGCCCGCCCGTTTCTCTCACGTGGTTGCAAGGAGTCAGGATCGTGCTTCAAAGCATGCGGAGCGCCGCCAGGTACATCTGGATTGTCATCGCAGCCCTCTTCCTGATTGGCTTCGTGTTTTATCAGCAGTCGGGGCTGGACGACAAGAAAGTGACCGCCGGAACGCCAATAGCGACGGTCAACGGCACCGACATCAACTACGTCGACTTCGAGCGCGCGGCGCAGAATCGCATACGGCAGGAGCAGGAGGGCTCGGGCGGCAAGACTTTGACGCTCGACCAGGAGCGCCGTATCGAGGATGACACGTACAACGAGATGGTCACCAGCGTCCTTCTTCAGCAGGAGTACAAGAAGCGCGGGATCACGATCTCGGACAACGAGATTCAGCAGGCGGCGCTCGCGAGCCCCCCGCAGCAGCTCCTTCAGAGCCCCGAGTTCCAGACCGAGGGGCAGTTCGACTTCGAGAAGTACCGCCGCTTCCTGACGAGCCCAGTCGCAAAGCAGCAGGGCGTGCTCCTGCAGCTCGAGGGCTACTACCGCGACGAGCTGCCGAAGCGCAAGCTCTTCGAGCAGATCGCCGGCCCCGTCTTCGTCACCGATGCGCAGCTCTGGCGCGCTTGGCAGGACTCGCACGACACTGCCCAGGTTTCCTTCGTCGCCTTCGATCCCGCGACGATCCCCGACTCATCGGTGCATGTCTCCGATGGCGAGCTCCACGCGTATTTCGACAGTCACAAGAAGGAAATGCTCGACCGTCCGGGCCGCGCGATCGTGTCGCTCGTGACGATCCCCCGCACCGTGACTGCCGCCGACACCGCGGCCGCCCGCGCCAAAGCCGAGGCGCTGCGCACCGAGATCACCGGCGGCGCGAAGTTCGACGATGTCGCCAAGCGCGAGTCCGCCGACTCCGGCTCCGCCGAGAAGGGCGGCGCGCTCGCATTGGCCGCCAAGGGCTCGTACGTGAAGCAGTTCGAGGACGCCGCACGCGCGCTCAAGCCGGGGGAGATCTCCCAGCCGGTCGCGAGCCCGTTCGGATTTCACATCATTCGTCTGGACGAGAAGAAGGGCGACTCGATCGCCGTCCACCACATTCTCGTTCGCATCACCCAGAGCGATTCGTCGGCAGCACGCACTGATCGCCGCGCCGACTCGCTCTCGAAGGTCGCGAATGTCGACAAGCCCGCGGAGTTCGACTCCGTCGCGAGGGCACTCGGCCTCAAGATCGGACAGGTCACGGCGATGGAGTCCGATCCGCTCGAGTGGAACGGCGCCTACGTTCCAGGCGGCGCCGCGTGGGCGTTCGGCGGCGCGAAGGTCGGCGAGACGAGTGAGCTGATCGACGCCGACAACGCGTACTATCTGGTTCGCCTCGACTCGTTGCGCGAAGGCGGCAAGCCGACGTTCGATGCGGCGAAGGATGATATTCGCCGTGAGATCGTTCGGACCAAGAAGCTCGACATGCTGATGCCGAAAGCGCAGGCGCTCGTCACCGCGGTTCACGGCGGTCAATCGCTCGAGGCGGCGGCAGGAGCGGCGGGAATGAAGGTCGAGAAATCGACGCCATTCGCTCGCACGACGCAGGTGCCTACGATCGGTCAGACGACGGAAGCGATCGGCGCCGCCTTCGGGGCTCCGGTCGGTCAGGCCGCGACGGCCGCGAAGGGACAGAACAACGTGATCGTGCTCCGTGTCGACCGTCGCATCTCGGCCGACCGCGCGGTGTTCGAGAAGCAGAAGGTCGAACAGCGCCAGCAGATGCTCCAGCGCGTCCGCCAGCAACGCGTGCAGCAGTACATCGCCGCCCTGCGCGACGCCGCGAAAATCGACGACAATCGCCGCATCGTAAAACAGAACGCGCGCCAGGCGTCGAGCTGATTTCGACGAAGCAACGACGTAAGCGGGGCGTCGCCGGAATCTCGGCGACGCCCCGCTTTTTGTTCGCGATTCCGGCAGTAACAAATGGGAAAACGACTTAACGGATTACCAGCACGGAAAAAACGGATGACGAATTTGTGGTATCCGTGCCTCCGGTCCGCTACTCGGTTTTCAAATTGTTAACGCTTGTGTTCCAGCGCGGCCGTTCTACCCACTCAACTAGATCAGGCGTCGCGGTTCCGGGTGTGCTTCGTCGGCTACCGCTGCGCTGTCGACGGCGCGGGGCGGCTGGAGCGAGTCGGTGCGTGGGGGAGTCGTGACTTCGTGTGTCACGTCGTTGATGTTCTTCTTGAACTCCTTGATTCCCTTCCCGAACGATGCCGCCACCTCTGGAATCCTCTTCGCGCCGAAGAGAAGGAGGATGACGACCATGATCATGAGAATTTCGCCGAAGCCCAGCTGACCGAACATACGAACCCCCTAGAAAAGCGAACGCGCAATGAGGTAGGCCACGAGCACTCCCAGAAAGCTGAGGAGTGAAACGTCCAGCGCCACAGGCCCTAAGGCAAACTTTATGATGATGAGATCAACCGAGAGCGCGCCGAAGCCCGGCGTCACTCCCGAGGTGAGAAACTCCTTCACGGCGCCCGCCGGAAGAAAGTGTCGAGCTACCGATGTCATCAGGCCGCCGACAATGAAGCCGATCGCCAGCACGACTGCATGAAACCCTGGCCGGTGCTTGGAAGATCCACGTGGCGGCATTACTGGCTTCGGTCGAGGGCGTAGGCAATCGCGTCGTGGAGCGCGCCGCGCGCCGGAGTATCGGGAAGCCCCGCGAGCGCATGCTCCGCCTCGTGAGCGTACTCATCACCGCGGCGACGAGCGTAGTCGAGTCCCCCGCGATCACTCACGATCTCCACCACGCGCGCGATCTGCTCATCCGTTGGCTCCGGCGTGTCGAAGAGCGCATCGACATAGGCTCGCTCCGCGGGAGACATCGTGCGGAGCGCAGCGATCAGCGGCAGCGTCACCTTGTGCTCGCGCAGATCGAGCCCGCACGGCTTGCCGGTGACACGCTCATCCGAAGTGTAGTCGAGAAGATCGTCCGCAACCTGAAAAGCCATCCCGAGCCGCTCGCCGTAGTGCGCGAGCGCCACGCGGCGCGATCGTGCACCCGCCAGCGCACCGATCTCGCACGCCGCGGAAAGGAGCGAGGCCGTCTTCGAGCGGATCAGCGCTTCGTAGTCATCCTCGGTGAAGCCGAGCGCGTCGAGTGCCGTAAGCTGCCGCATCTCGCCGACCGTCATCGCGTTCGTCGCATCGGAGAGCACGCGCAACACTTCCATGTCGTTCGCCCGCACGAGCTCGACCACGGCGCGCGAGTACAGGAAGTCACCCATGATCACCGAGACCTGGTGACTGAAGAGCGAATTCACCGTCGGCATCCCTCGGCGAAGCGCGGAGTGATCGACGGAGTCGTCGTGCACGAGCGTCGCGAGATGGACGAGCTCGAGGATTGCGGCGAGCGTCGTCGCGCGCGGCTCCTCCTTTCCATCCACTGCGCTCGCGAGCAGCACGAGCGTCGGGCGAAACATTTTTCCCTTCATCAACAGCAGGTGGCTGTTGACTTCGTCGATCAGCGGAAGCTGTGCGAGGATGATGCGGCGCAGATCTTCGGAGACGCGATCGAGGCGGGAGCGTACGGGGATCTGGATGTCTGCGAGCGTGGGCGTGTGCGGCGCGCGTGCACGAACGGACGTGCTCACTTCGCCGCCTTGCGCTCGACTTCCGACAACCGCTCGCCGACATCCCTGAACTGAATGTCCACCGTGAATACCCGTTCGTAGTAGCCCACCGCATCTGCCCACTTCTGCAGCGATTCCGAAGCATAGCCGAGCAAATACAGTACGCCGACGAGCGTGTCATCGCTGGCGCTCGCATCGTTGAGTGCGCGCAGCAGGATCGTCATTGCGATCTGATACTGCCGCTTCTCGACGAAGCACTGCCCCAGCGCCTCGTACGTGCGCACACGCTGCTCGGTTCCACGCAGCGCCTTCTGGAACTCGCTGATCGCCTCGTCGAGCAGCCCCATCTCCTTGTAGGCGACGCCGAGGTCGTAGTGGCTCTCGTGATCCGTGTCGTCGACGTTCGAGGTGACGCCCTGCTTGAACTTCGTGAGCATGTCCGCGAAGTCCTGCTGCTCCTGCGGCTCCTCTTGTCCTTCGGCGACCATGCGCGTGCTCTTCGGCGGCTCCTCATCGCGCAGCCACTCGGAGAGATTGACGAAGGAGTCGTCGCTCGAAGCCGCGATCGGCGGACGCGCGGGCGGCGCGATCGGCGCGCGATTCGGCTCCGGAAGCGCCGTCTCGAGTGCCGCGAAGAGCTCGTCGTCGATCGGAAGCGTCGACGTCGTGCGCTCGACCTCGAGCGCGAGCGGAATCGGCTCGGGCTCCGGCTCAGGTATGGCCTCGACGACGGCAGGTGTCGGCGCCGTCACACGTCTCGCCACGACAGGCTCCGGTGCCGGAGTCGCGACGGGCGCGGGCGGCGCCGGGGCCTCGCTCGGCGGGGCGATCGCGACCTCGACTCCGAGCTCGCGCAGCGCGTCGGCGGCGCGCGCGTCCGACGGCGAGAGCTCAACGACGCGCCCATACACCGCGCGCGACTTGTCGAGCTGACCGCTTCGGAAGAGCGACTCGGCGAGCGCGAGATACGCGTCGACGAGCTGCGGCTTGTCGTTCGCGCGAACGGCGTACTCCACGCGCTTCTGATGATAGCGCACGGAGTTGGGCTCGACGCGGATCAGCTCATCGGCGCTCCGGCTCGCGTCGGCGAGATTTCCCTCGCGCTCGTAGCCGAACATCGTTGCCTCGAGCTCCGTGATTCCGCCCGCGCGATCGCCGTGCTCGAGAAGCGCCTCGGCGAGCTGCCGGTGCAGATCCCACGCTTGCGGTCGCGCGCCGATGTCGATGCGAAGCTGATCGACGCGGCTGATCGGCGACGGGATCGGTGTCGGCGATGAGACGCGCGGCGGGAGCGGGACGATCGGCTGCGGCTCGTCCGCGGGCTCGCTCTGCCACACCAGCTCGACGGCGTCGTCCTCTTCATCGGCGGCCGGCATCGGCGCGAATTGATCGGGATCGAGCATCGGAAGCCCGGACAGCGCGTTCTCGCGATCGAAGGGCGAGTGCACCTCGTCCATCTCGAGCATCGGGAGCGGCGGGCCGCCATCCGGGACGATCACGTCCATCTCGAGCGTCGGTGAGCGCTCAACCTCGAGGTCGATGTCACCGATGTCGCCGAAATCGTCGAAGGGTGAGACCGGCGCGGAGACGCGCGGCGACGAGGCGACCGGCTCCGGCGTGCGCGCGGGCGGCATCTCGTTCTCGGCTTCCGGCTCCGGCATCTCGATGGTGAACGGCTCCGGATCGGAAAACGAAATCGCTCCCGGAGGCGCCATCGACGATGCGGCGGGCGCTTTCGCGGGCTCATCGAGCGAGAGGAAGGTGAGCGAGCCGCCGAGCGTCGCGCCGTCGTCGTCGTCGTCCATCGATGTGTCGAGCATCGGCAGCTCACCGGCGCTCTCGATGTCTTCGTCGACCTCGAGCGAGGGGAGCTCCAGCGACGGCATGTCCTCGAGCACGAGATCGTCGAGCGTCGCGGATGCGCCGCTGCCGAGCGACGCGGCATCGTTCTCCTCTTCCGGCTCGAGATGCGAGTGCGTCTCCAGCTCCGCGAGCGGCGCGATGTTCGAGTGTGACTGGTCGCCGGCGATCGCGCTGTTCTCGAAGCCGGTGATCAACCCCATGTCGACGTGACTGACGATATCCGCCGATGAGGCGGGGCCGGCCTCGGGGAGCGCTGCACCGTGCGAAAGTCCCGGGAGCTCAGCTGCGGCAGGCGTCGGCGCCTCGAGATCGATCTCGATGTCGCGATCGGAATCGATCGCCGGCATCTCGATCGGAACGACGGGGGTTGCCGAGGGAGTGCTCGGGTGGATGACCGTCCACGCCGTCGAGGACTTCGCCGCTGGCGCGCCAGGCGCAACCGCCGGGGGGCCCGAAGTGATCGGCCTCGATGGCTCGTCATAATTGACTTCGAGGAAGACGAGATCGCCCTTCGCCGGAACTGCGCGCGGGATTTCTTTCGGCTCGAGCGCCGGATCGAGCGCCTTCATTCGGTCGACGGTCGCGCGGGCCTCCGCGCTTCTGCCTTCGGCGGAGAACTTGTCGTAGAGAGCGTGGAGCTGCTCGATCGCCTCGGACTTTCGGTCCTTGCGCACGAGCTGATCGGCGAGCATCAGGCGGATGTCGTCCTGATCTGGGCAGAGATCGGCGAATTCCTTGAGCGCCCGAAAGGCCTCCTCGAGCTGCCCGGACTTCTGCATCCGGTCGGCGTATTCGAGAAAGTTCTGCTTGGCGTCGTTGATGAAGCCCTTTCGCGCGCTGATCTTGCCGAGCTTGTAATAGACCGAGTTCCGGCCGGGCGCGTTGCGGAGGATCTTGTTGCAGAGGGCGATGGCGTTGTTGAAGAACCCGCCGTCGGTATAAAGGTCTACGGCCTTTTCGTAGTGGTCGACGGCCTCGGAGACGTCGCCACGCCGCAACAACAGATCCCCAACGCGATTGTAGAGGGCAACGTCGGCTTCGTCGACGTGCTCATCCAGCTCCGCCAGGACCAGCGTGTAAGTGTCGAGCGCCTTGTCGAACTGTTTCTTTTGCTCGTATTCGAGCGCTCGCTTCTTGAGCTTGGCGACGTCAGGCATCAGCGCGGGGAGAGCTCCAAGGCAGGGCGACCACTCCGCGCGGCGAGCGGGGCAGCCTAATCAAGTTATGGGTAAGTCACTAGAGTGACAAGCTTTGCCACGCACCCAAGTCCTCTTGCATCGACGGTCAGCATACCAATACGGCAACTCACGAATATCCTCGATCTCGAAGAGCGCGAGATCGGCGGAGAAGCCGGGTGCCAGCTGGCCGATTTCGTCCGCGAGCCCCAGTGCAGCGGCGCCATTGACCGTCGCCGCCAGCATCGCTTCGGCGACGCTCATATGAAGCTCGCTGACCGCGAGCGTGAGAATGAACGGAAGGTTGGGCGTGGGCGATGTACCGGGATTGAAGTCCGTTGCGAGCGCGACGGCGGCGCCGGCGTCGAGCAGCGCGCGCGCGGGCGGGCGAGTCCCCTTCCCGAGGAAAAGCATGGTTCCCGGAAGAAGCGTTGCGACGGTACCGGATTTCGCGAGCGCCTGGATGCCACCGGCGGAAATCGCCGCGAGGTGATCGGCCGAGATCGCGCGCAACTCTGCCGCGAGCTCGGCACCGCCGGACGGGGAGAGCTCGTCGGCGTGGAGCTTGATGCCGAGGCCGGAGATTCTGGCGGCGAGGAGGAGATCGCGCGTTTCTTCGATCGTGAAGACCCCGGGCTCGCAGAAGACGTCGGCGAAGGCTGCGAGGTGCTCGGAGACGACGAGCGGGAGCATTTCCTCGCGAAGCATTTTGACATAACTGGCTCGCGTCTCCGAGGTCGCGCGCGCCTCACGCGGAATCTCGTGCGCTCCGAGCCAGGTCGGGACAATGCGCATCGTGAGCTCGGAGGCGAGCTGCTTGATCACGCGCAGGATCTTGAGCTCATCCTCGATCGACAGCCCGTAGCCCGACTTCACCTCCACCGTGGTGGTGCCGTAGGACGCGAGGCGCTCGAGACGCGGGCGCGCGAGCGCGAGGAGATCGGCGACGTCGCGCGAGCGCACGTCGCGGACGGAGGCGTGAATGCCGCCGCCCCGGCGAGCGATCTCCATGTAGTCGGCGCCGGCCGCCCGACGCTCCTGCTCCTCGTAGCGCGGCTTTCCGAAGATCGCGTGCGTGTGCGAGTCGACAAGTCCCGGCGTGAGGACGCCCCCTCCGCAGTCGATGACGGTTGCACTCGCGTACTCCGCCTCGAGCAGCGCGCGCGTGCCGACGGCGGCGATCCGCTCGTTGACGACGGCCACCGCCGCATCGACGACGATGCCGCAGTCGCGCATCTCGCCGCCCACACGCGCGCGCGGAGCGCCGGCGCAGGTGACGAGCTGCCTCGCGTTGACGAAGAGAAGAGTCATCGTGCGACTAAAATGGTGTGAATCGGGATGCGGCTCACTGCGCGGTCGCCATCACGTCGCGAACGCGGGTGATGGTCAGCGGCGCCTGCGCCTCGCCCCGGCACGCGTAGTAGCACGCGTTGCAGTTGATCGGCGTGTAGCGCTCGAAGTCGCGCCAGTGGAAATCCGCGGGGTAGTCCGGACAGCGACGTACCTGCCCCGCCGGATCGATGTGGATCGTGCGCACGCCGGAGTTGCACGAGTCGTTCATCTCGCCGCTGAAGAAGCGCGGCACCTGTTCGAGATAATAGTCGGAGCTCACGATCACACCGCGCTTTTTTCTCTTGAATTCGAGCAATTCCCGCATGACCTCCTCGAGATGCTGCTGCTCGTCGCGCGTGACGAGATGCGCCGCATTGCCGTTCTTCGCATCGGTGTACGTGCTGAACGAGACGCCCACCCCCAGCTCCTCGGCGCATCTCACGATCGGGAGCAGCGCATCGAGATTCGACCGCTTGATCACGGTGTTGAAGCGAATTCCGTCGATACCGATCGCGCGCATGCGAGGCACGGTGTCGAGAATCCTGGCGGCGAGCCCCGGGATGCCACGCGCGACATCGTGACGCTCGTCGAGGAAGTCGAGCGAGATGTTGAACTGATTGAGCCCGGCTTCCCAAAGCGAGCGCGCGCGCTCGACGCTGAGCATTCCGCCGTGCGTGATCATCGCGAGGTAGCGCACGCGGATCGCTTTCGCCACCGCTGCGATCAGGTCCTCGAGGTCGCGCCGGAGAAGCGGCTCGCCACCGGTGAAGGTGATCATCACCGGATTGAAGTAGCGAGCCGCCTCGGCGTAGCTCGCCGCGTCGCTGCGCGTCGCGTCCGCACCGTTCTTCCAGTAGTCGCAGAAGTCGCAGCGCGCGTTGCAGCGCATCGTGACCTCGAAGTGCACGAGCACCGGAAAGCGCTTCAGATGCAGCCACGCGTACTTCGCCGCGAAGAGCGGCACGTGCCACGGCTTGAAACGCGCGCTCAGCATCGCCAGCCGCTAATCGCGCGCACCGAGCATCGGGATATTGATCCCGTTAACCGCCGCGGTCTCGATCGCGATCTCATAACCCGCATCGGCGTGGCGCGCGACGCCGATACCGGGATCGTTGGTGAGGACGCGCTCGAGGCGCACGCGCATCTCCGGCGTTCCGTCGGCGACGATCACCTGCCCCGCGTGAAGCGAGTTCCCGATACCTACGCCACCGCCGTGATGGAACGACACCCACGTCGAGCCGCTCGCGACGTTGAGCATCGCATTGAGGATCGCCCAGTCGGCGATCGCATCGCTGCCATCCTTCATCGACTCCGTCTCCCGAAAGGGCGAGGCCACGGAGCCCGTATCGAGATGATCGCGTCCGATCACGATCGGCGCGGAGAGCTCGCCGCTCGCGACGAGATCGTTGAGCGCGACACCGAAGCTGGCTCGATTGCCTTGGCCGAGCCAGCAGATGCGGGCGGGGAGTCCCTGGAAGTGGACTTTCTCCTGGGCGAGCTTGATCCATCGCGCGAGCTGCTCGTCGTGCGGGAAGAGCTCGAGAATGAGCTGGTCGGTGCGGTAGATATCCTTGGGATCGCCGGAGAGGGCGACCCAGCGGAAGGGGCCCTTCCCCTCGCAGAACAGCGGGCGCACGTACGCGGGGACGAAGCCGGGGAAGTCGAAGGCGTGCACGAGCCCCGCATCGAACGCCACCGTGCGAATGTTGTTGCCGTAGTCGAAGGTGATCGCGCCGCGCTCGCGCATGTCGAGCATCGCCTGCACGTGCCTGACGAGGCTCGCGGTCGCGCGCGTGACGTAGAGCTTCGGGTCTGCGGCACGCAGCTTCGCGGCCTCGCTCAGCGACATCCCGTGCGGGACGTAGCCGTTCAGCATATCGTGCGCGCTCGTCTGGTCGGTGAGCACGTCGGGCGTGATGCCGCGCGTCACGAGCGCGGGGAGCACCTCGGCCGCGTTGCCGACGAGGCCGACCGACAGCGGCTCGCGCGCGCGTTGTGCCGCGGCGATCCATTCGAGCGCCCGATCGAGGCTGTGCGTGACTCGATCGCAGTATCCGCTCGCCACGCGCTTGGCTATCCGCGTCTCATCGACATCGACGCCGAGAAAGGCGGCGCCCTGCATCGTGGCGGCGAGCGGCTGTGCGCCGCCCATCCCCCCGAGACCAGCACTCAACACGAACTTTCCCGCGAGCGTGCCATCGAAGTGTTCGCGCGCGACCGCGCCGAACGTCTCGAAGGTCCCCTGCAGAATTCCCTGCGACCCGATGTAGATCCACGATCCCGCGGTCATCTGTCCGTACATCATGAGCCCCTTCTTCTCGAGCTCACGGAACACGTCCCACGTCGCCCAGCGGCCAACGAGGTTGCTGTTCGCTATGAGCACGCGCGGCGCGGATGCATGCGTGCGGAAGACCGCGACCGGCTTGCCGCTCTGCACGAGCAGCGTCTCATCGTTCTCGAGCGCGCGCAGCGAGCGCACGATCGCATCGAACGACTCCCAATTGCGCGCCGCCTTTCCAGTCCCGCCGTACACGACGAGATCATCGGGACGCTCGGCGACCTCGGGGTCGAGATTGTTCATGAGCATGCGGAGCGCGGCCTCCTGCTGCCATCCCTTGCAGGAGAGCGCGGGGCCGCGCGGCGCGCGCACGGGACGCGGGCCGGCGGGTGCGTCGACGAGCGAAGCGGTCATGCGAACATCGAGGTTGAGGGAGCGAGCTCGCCGTCGAAGTGCGTCACATCGTCGAAGGTGCCGTCGCCGATCGCTCTCCGGAGCGCGGCGATGTCGTCGCTGAGCACACGGTCGCGCTCGAGGCGAGGGACGAGCTCGCGCACGTGCGCGTGCAGGCGCGCGACGCGAAGCGCCGGGCGCAGCGGCGCGCGATAGTCGATCGCCTGCGCCCCGCACATTAATTCGATGGCGAGAATGTGCGCGACGTTGTTGACGATGCGCCGCAGCTTCCACGCGGCACCCATCGCCATCGGCACGACATCTTCCTTGTTGCCATCCGTCGGAATCGTGTCGACGCTCGCCGGATGCGAGAGCACCTTGCACTCGCTCGTGAGCGACGCGGCCGTCACCTGCGCCATCATGAAGCCCGAATTGACGCCGGCCTCGGGGCTCAGGAAGGGCGGAAGACCCTGATTGAAATCCGGATGCACGAGACGATCGGTTCGGCGCTCGGAGATCGTCGCGAGATTCGTCATCGCGATCGCGAGCACGTCCAGCGCCATCGCGACCGCCTGGCCGTGGAAGTTGCCGCCGCTCATGAGCGTGCCGTCGTCGAACACGAGCGGATTGTCCGTCGCCGCGTTCAGCTCGCGCGACACCAGCCCCTCGGCGAACTGCATCGCGTCGAGCACGGGACCGTGCACCTGCGGCATGCAGCGAAGCGCATAGGCGTCCTGCACACGTGGATCGCCGGCGCGATGCGATTCGCGGATCTCGCTGTCTGCGAGAAGCGCGCGGAGGAGCGCGGCGGAGCGCTGCTGACCCACCTGGCCGCGAGCGAGCTGGATGCGCTCGTCGAAGGCGTCGGGGGTGCCCAGCAACCCCTCGAGCGTCATCGCGCCGGCGGCATGCGCGATTCGCCAGAGCCGCTGAATATCCATGAGTGCGACGGCAGCAACAGCCGTGTGCGCCTGCGTGCCGTTGATGAGCGTGATCCCTTCCTTCGGCTGCAGCACGACGGGCGAGAGCGCGGCGCTCGCCAGCATCTCGTTCGCCGGCCCGGCGTTGTCGCCGCGATGCAGCACGCCCTCGCCGATCAGCGTGAGCGCGAGATGCGCGAGCGGCGCGAGATCTCCGCTCGCGCCGACGCTCCCCTGCTCCGGGACCTCGGGGTAGAGCCCCGCGTTGAGCATCGCTGCGAGCAGGTCGATGAGCTCCGCGCGAGCGCCCGAGAATCCCTTGGCGATCACGTTCGCGCGCAGCAGCATCATCGCGCGCACCTCGCGCTCGGGAAGGAGCGCGCCGACGCCGGCGGCGTGACTGCGAACGAGATTGATCTGCAGCTCATTGAGGCGGTCGAGCGGGATCGACATCTCGGAGAGCTTTCCGAATCCCGTCGTGACGCCGTATACCACATCGCCTCGTCGCACGATCTCGTCAACGAAATGGCGCCGCTGCGCGACCTTCTCTCGCGCAGACGACGCCAGTTCTACCTCTCCATTGCCCTGCGCGACGAGCCAGACGTCACGCAGCGTGAGCGAGTTGCCGTCGATCTGGATGCGCTGCGTCATCCAGCAAAGCTACGGGCGTGGCCCCCCTCCGGCTACCACGCGCCGGAGCTCCGGATTGCCGTAGTCGGTCTGATACGCCCAGTCGATGATGATGTAGTCTGCGCCCACGTGCGTCACTCGAACGGCGCCGTAGTGCAGCCCGTCGCTCAGATTGGTTTCGAACACGTACGCATATCCCGTCACAGCCTGGATCGAGCCCGTGAAGTAGCCACTGACCGGTGCGACGTCGATGGAGGTCAGATCGTTGACCGGATTATTGCTGTAGAGCACGACGCTCGTGCCCGTACGCACGGTGGTTATCCAGATCGAGTTGTCGTTGTGGCGGTCCACCACGAAATCGAGATCGCCGCGATCGCCCGAGAGCACCTGGCCAAGCGCGCCGGTGCCGAAGTCGAAGCGGAAGCCGCTCGAGGAGAGATGCGACTGAAACGCGTCGATGAGAACGTTGCGCGAGTCGTAGCGTGGTGTGTCGTAGTGTGAGGCCGTTACCGCGCTCTCGCGTCCGCTCGTGCTGACGGCAGTCACGCCGAAGCAGAGCGATACTCCGTTGGTGAGTCCGGAGACGACGAAGTCTTCGGACACCGACGTGCCCTCGAGTCCCCAGCCTGCGTTATTACAGACGCCGGTATCGAGATTGTACGACGTCGAATAGATATCGTAGTGGTCGAACGCATCGGGGCGATCGAGCCGCGAGTTCGGATCCCAGGAGAGCTGGATCGCGGTATTGAGCGACACCGACACGAGATTGGTGGGCGTTTGCAGGGTGGTGTCGACAGGTCCGGTATTTGAGTCACGAGAGCAGGCGGCCAGCGCCATGATCACGGCGGGAATTACGATCGTGCGACGCATCGAAGGCTCCGAAGGAATGATGCGCGGATCAATTGCACGTGGCACGCCACGACGTCTGCGCCGCGTAGCCCATTGTCGGATATGGACTTACACGGGGCTGCCAGCAAAAAGTGTCCCACTGAGGGGACACTTTTGCGACCGCACAAGGAAACACTCGCTCGGCTCTCGAGCGTTCACGGCGTCACGGCCGTCGGCCGGTACGTTCGCCTGTCGTAGTTGAACTTCAGATTCGGCTCGGCGATCAGCGAGATGAAGAAGTTGAAGGCGAAGTTCCCGTTCGGCGCCTGCGTGAACGCGAAAATCGCGCGCCAGTCGTGCATGTCGCGCTGCAGGCTCACGACGTGATCGGAGAATTGGTGCAGCACGAAGTCGTACCCGGTGGTCCACTGCATCGACCAGCGCGGCGTGATGTGGAACGACAAATTGCCACGGAGCGTGCTCTGCTCGGGTCTCACGTACTGCGTCGCGCCGCCGACGATCTGGCTCACGGTATCCGTCGCCGGCGGATTCTGGATGCACCGCTGATAGGTGATCGGATCGATGAGGTACGGCTGACAGAGTGCCTTCACGTCGAGCACCTTCACGTTCGTGCCGGTGATCGGGCGCGACTGCGACTGTGTGAAGCTCACCGAAAGATTCCACCCGGCATTGGAGTTGATCGCGTAAGGATAGCGCGATCCCACCGAGCCCGCGGTGGCGGGGAGCGCGTTGATCCCCTGGCCATCGTTGCTCGTCTGCGCGTTGCCCGTGAGATTCGCGCCCACCGGCGACGTGTCGCGCGGCGCGGCGCCGCCGAAAATGCGCTGGAGCGTCTTGAAGGGATTGCTGTTCTTGCCGATCGTGAACGTCGCCGTGACTCCGGTGCGGAATGGCTTGAATTGCGCGGTGTCGCTGAGCGGATCGCCCTGGAAGAGCGAGTAGTTCGAAGAGAAATCGAAGCCGGGCAGCAGATCCGACTGGAGGTTGTAGCTGAACGCATTACTCGTGACGCCGAAGCGATGCGTGCGCGCGGCGACGACGAAGTCGTAGTCGATGGGCGACGAGTTGATCGTGAGCAGCCGGATCTTGTCGCCCGCCTCCGGCGTCGTGTCCGTCTTCGAATGCAGCTTCGCCTCGAGCGTCTGGTTGAACTGGAACTGCAGCGTCTCCTGTCGGAGCCCGCCGAGGTAGCCGGAGCGCGTGCGGCCGGTCGCGGTGAGGAACTCGTCGCTCACATCCGCCGACGGCGCGTAGGCGAACGACATGCGCGGCTGAATCGATTGACGGAGCCGCGAGAACGGCCCGAAGCCGGGGAAGAACGCGAAGAAGGTCGGCGACGCGGAGATCCCGGTCTGGACGCGCTTCGACTGCGAGACCCAAGCGCCGTTCGTGAGCGTGGTGCGCACGAGATACGCGTAGCTGCCGTCGGCGTTGGTGAGCGAGACGAAGGGCGCGACGTTCCAGGTCCCCTGCAGGATTCCCGGCAGCGAGAACTGCGTGTCCCAGTCGAGCTGCGTCTTCCGGAAGTTCGCGTAGGTGCGCGAGCCGGTCTGAACGCCGGTGAGGAAGTCGAACTGCGTGACCGTGGTCGGAAGATCGTTGAGCTGATCGCTGTAGCGAAACGAGTTGCTCAGCACGAAGCGGCCGATGCGGAGCGGCGTCTGAAAGTTCGCCGTCGTGGTGCGTGTGTTGGCCTTGACCTTGGTGCTGTCGAGACCACCACCCGGCAAGGTGCTGTAGCGGAAGACCGAGCTGTTGTCGAGGTTAAACGCCTGGTTGTTGTCGATCGAGAGCGTGGGCGTCCACGCGAGCCACGAGGCCAGGTTGATCGGTTGCGTCGTGACCGAGAAGTTCGGGAAGTCCTGATTAACGAGATCGCGGCCCGCGTACTGCGAGCGCGAGCCGCCCGCAGTCACGTTGAATGGCCCGAGCTTCTGCGTGAGGTTGAGCTGCGAGGAGATCGCGGCGAGTGCCTGCGCGACCGTGAGCGCGTCCTGCTGATAGACGGTGGTGTTGCTCGTGTAGTTCAGATTCATGTTCAGGCTACTCGACTGCGAGAACTGCTGCGAGTGCGCCCAGTTGAATCCGATCGTGCGATCCCCGTTGCTGTACGTCCAGTAGCTCGCGCGTATGCCACCACTCACGAAGCGGTTGAGCCACCGGTAGCGGTACTCGCCATTGAACTTGTTATAGCCGAAGTCCCCAGCCCGGTCGCTCGTACCGCTGCGCCAGTCGTAGGAGACCAGCGCATCCATGTAATCATTGATGTTGAAGTAATAGCCGAGGTTCTCAACAGATCGCACGTAGTCGGGCGAGGTGCGCACGATGTCCGTGATCCCGAAGCGCGGCGGGATGATCCCGCTCCGCCGGCCGGAGCGCATGTCCTGGAAGATGAACGGGAGCCAGAGGACCGGGATGTCCGCGACGTAGAGCACCGCCGGGCGCGCGACGAGAAGCGACTTGCTGATGATCTTCACCTCCGACGACTGGAAGTGGTAGTGCGGCTCAGGCAGATCGCAGCTCGTGATCGACGCATCCTCGGCGTACGAGATGCTGTGTCCCTTTCCCGTCGTGTCGCCCTTCACCGCGGCCGCGTGGCCGTAGATGTACCACGTCTGTCCGTTCTGCGCCGACGATGTGCTCAGCCGATTGACGAGCCCGAAGTGGCGGCGAAGATCGTACTCGAGACGTCCCTGCGCGAGCAGATCGGCAGTGCCCTGCGACGGATCGCGGAGATAGATGGTGTCCTCCATCGGTGCGGTCGCGCGCATGATCCGGAGCGAGTCGTTGTAGAGGATCGTGTCGGCGACGAGCGTCGTCTGCACACGCTCGACGACCGCCTTCCCCGAGAGCCTGAGCTCGTGCCGTCCCGAGTTCAGCTGCGCGTCCTTGCTCTGATAGCGCGTGATCGTGTAGCCGGTGCGCTGCATCAGCTGCGCCATCGTCGAATCGGGATCGGGCCAGACGACGAGCACGCGAGGCGCGTGCAGGGAGTCGGCGCGCGCGGAATCCGCCGGGTTCCGCGACGGCTGCAGGCGGCGGCCACGCACGCTGTTCGTGTCGAACTGCCCGCCGGTCTGCGGATACTGGTTAGGAAGCTGAATCGGCTGCTGTGCGAGCGCAGGCAGCGATGCCAGCGCGAGCGCGCACACGATCCACCGAGCGGTCACGCCGCGGCCTGAGCCTCGAGTGCTGCTTCGCGCCGCAATCGCTTGCGATAGATGATGATCGTCAGCAGCACGCTCAGCTCGTACAGAAAGTAAAGCGGAACCGCCATCGCGATTGTGGTCCAGACGAGATCACCAGGTGTCAGAAACGCGCCTATGATCGTACAGACGACGATGGCATGGCGCCGAAACTTGTTGAGAAGCTTCGGGGTGACGATGCCGAGCAGCGCGAGCGAAACGATCACGATCGGAAGCTCGAAGCACAATCCGAACGCCAGCGTCATGCTGATGGCGAAGCCGAAATATTCCGACGCGGTGATCATCGGCTCGAGCGACGCCGTGCCGAAGTTCATCAGCCATTCCACGGCGAGCGGCAGCACGACGAACCACGAAAGGCTGACGCCGCTCAGAAACAGAAGCATCGCGAAGGCGAGCATCGGCATCACCAGCTTTTTTTCATGCCGATGGAGCGCCGGCGATATGAACGACCAAAGCTGGTAGAAGACGACGGGCAGCGCGAGCGCGGTCCCGAGCGCGATCGACGCATTGAGCACGATCGAGAACGGGTCGCCCGGGTGCGTGTACACGAGCTTATGTCCGTGCAGCTCCTTGATGATGGGCTTTTCGAGAAAGCCGATCACGTCGAATTGCAGCATCACCCAGAAGGCGATGCCGACCGAAACCATCAACGTCGCCAGCGACCAGATGATGCGCCATCGCAATTCCTCGAGATGATCGAGGAACGGCATCTCTTCGCCGGCGGTCTTTTGCTGTTCCTGCATGTATGTCCAGCTCTTGGCTGCTACTTGAGCGTGCGGAGCCGTTCCTTCGCGAGCGAAGCCTCATCGGAGCGAGGATAGCGCTGCACGAGATCATTCAGCAGTCCGCGAGCACCGGTGACGTTTCCCTTCTCCTCCATACCCAGCGCACGCTTGTAAAGTGCCGTCGGCGCGCGAGGCGATGTCGGATATCCGGAAACTACGGCCGCGTAGGCGGAGTCCGCGCCTGCTGCGTTCCCTTCCTGCTTGTACGCCTCACCAAGATAAAATTGCGCGTCGGGCACCAGATCCGATGTCGGATACTGAGCGAGCAGCGTCTGCAGCCCCGTGCGCGCCGCCCCGGGCGATCCCCGGCGCAGCTGCTCGAGTGAGATCTGAAAGAGCTGGTTCGGCCCCGGTGTCGCTCCCGCACCCGCCGATGGAGCCGGCGTCGCGGCACCCGCGCGAGGCGAACCGGATGGCGACGACGCGCTGCCCGTCGGCGCACTCATGCCGGCCGGCGACGCACTCACCGAGGTGGAAGCGATGTCGGACTGCTTCGCCTCGAGCGACGCGCGAAGCTCCTGCACGCGCTGCTGGCTCTGGCCGGTCAGCTCCTGAATCTGAAGAAGCTGCTGGCCGACGTTGTACAGGTCGCCCCGCACATCGCCCTGCATCTTCACGACGCGATTGCTCAACAAGCCGAGCGAGTCGCGCACGATGTTCAGCGACGCGACCACGCGATCGAGCGACGCGCGCCGGGCAGAGTCGCTGCGCGCGTTGTCCGCGCGCAACGTCTGCACATCAGCGTGCAATGCCTGCACATCTTCCCGTGTGGCGAAGCACGCGCCCGTCGCGAGGAGCACGACCGGCAGGAGGCACCGCACGCCGCGAATCACTGGGCAGCGGGCTTGAGTGCGTCAGCGCCCGCGGTGATCTCGAACTCATCGCGACGATTCTTCGACCACGACCCTTCATCGTGACCGTCCATGGCCGGATGCTCTTCGCCATAGCTGATGATGTCGATCGACGCATCGGGAACGCCGTGCTGTGTGAGATAGCGCTTCGCTGCCGCCGCGCGGCGCTGGCCGAGGGCGAGGTTATACTCGTCGGAGCCACGCTCGTCGGTGTGTCCGGCGACACGGATCTTGACGCCCGCGCTCGCATTCAGAATCCCGACCTTCGCATCGAGCGCCGCACGATCGGCATCGGACAGCGCGTCGCTGTCGAGGTCGAAGTAGATCGGCGCGGTGAGCGATGCACGAGCGGCGTCACGCGCACTGGCCATGTCTGCGCCGGAGTTGGTAGGCGCAGGGGCCGGCGGTGGCGGCGGTGGGGCCGGAGCAGCGGCCGGCGGCTCTGGAGCCGGTGCCGGCGCAGGCGCAACCTTCTTGTGGCACGCGCCGAGCGCGAGCACGGCGAGCGAGGAGACAGCGAAGAGCGAGCGTGCGTTCATATGGGTCTCTCCAGAGAAGGAACACGGTGCCGCGAAAAAGAAACCGGTATCAACGCGCCTGGGCGCGTACGTTCTACAACTCAGCGAGCGTGACCAAGCGAGTGCGACCAAGCCGCCAGACGAGCCCCGCCCGCATGCGTGAGCTGACGAGCGCGCCCTGATTCGGAATCGAGTATGAACAGCTGCCTGACTCCCGTTCGTGACGACGTGAACACCACATGCCGAGCATCGGGCGCCCACGCTGGATCCTCGTTCACGCCCTCGCTCGTGATCTGCTTTACCGAGCGGTCGCGGAGCGAGATCACCATGATCTGAAACGCCCCTCCGATCTGCGACTGAAAGGCGACGTGCTGCGCATCGGGCGCCCAATCGGGATTCGAGCGGTAGTTCCGATCGCCAAAGTTAAACGGAGTCAGGAGCTCCACGTTCGAGCCGTCGACATCCATAATGTATACCTCTGGATGGCCTGCGCGCCCCGAGGTGAATGCGATTTTTCTTCCATCGGGGCTAAACTCGGGTGACGTATTGTCGGAGCCATGACCAACCGTGATGCGGCGCGGACCGCCGCCAGCGAGGTCGACGAGCATCAGATCGGTGCCTGCTTCATCGCCGTGCGAATAGGCGAGCGTCAGCCCATTGGGCGAAAATGCCGGCGTGGTATTGAGGCCGCTCGTGGTCGACGGAAGCGTGCGTCCCGCGCCTCCTGCGACACTCCTGGTCACGATGCTCCAGCCGCGCGAGCCGAGTACGCTGTACGAGATCGTCAGGCCATCGGGCGCCCACGCGGGAGAGAGCGACAGCCCCGCATCGCTCACGAGCCGCTCACCGAATCCGTCCGTGTCGACCACGTACACGCGGCCCCCGCGCACGAAGAGAATCCGCGTCTGCGCGACTCCGCGCGTGCCCGTGATCCACTGCTCGATCTCGTCGGAGATGCCATGCACGGCAAGGCGCCACTCCCCAGAACCGCCCGCAAGTGGGAGCGGGAAGTCCGCTACCTGCACGATCTTACGACCTGTCACATCATGTACTGCGACATGCAAGCCGCTGGGGGTGACGGTCGTCTGCACAGCCGCCGCCGCGTTGAGCGACTTCCACAGCGGATAGCTCACCCCGGGTCCGATTCCGGCGAGCGAGCTGGCCGCCGGCGTACCAGGAAGCCCGATCACTTCGACGCGATCGCCGTAGTCGAGATCGCGCGCGATGATCGCCTGCAGGCTGTCGCCCCACGCGCCGCGAATCGCGAGCACGATCACCCCGGGCTTGGTTCCGGGTTGATAGGTGAGGCCGATGCGAACGGCATGTGTGGTGTCCTGGCCGCGCGCGTCACGCGTGATGAGCGGCGCGAGGAGCAGTGCGATCGCGAACGCGACGAGCGCGCGCGTGGAGCCGTGTGATGCGCGCGTGATGCGCTCAGGTACAATTATCAATGAACCACCGATGGGTCGAAGCTGAAGATGACGGGGAGCACATCGTCGGAAAAACCGTTGGGGAGCGGGCCGAAGCCGTTGTTCTTCGCCGCCGCCTCCACCGCGCCCTGGGCGTCCAGGTCGAAGGAATAGTTGCCGGAGCGCGTCACGAACTGGATTGCGCTGACGGTGCCGTCGCGCCTGATCAGAAACTGCACTTCGGCCCTCACGTTCGCGTTCCGGTGCTCGCCGAAGTTCTTCGCGATCTGGCGCACGATGTTCTCGAGGTAGCCGGGAAAGGGAAAGTCGACGCCCTCTGTGCGAACGGTGGCGACATCCGTGCCGCGATCGCCGGTCGGGCCGCCGCCCGCGGGATGGGGCGCCGCCTTCGGAGGAACGGCGACCGGCGTCGGAGTCGGTGTCGCCTGCGCGACGGGCTTCGCGACCGGCACCGTCGTCGGCATCGGCATTGCCTTGGGCGGCGTCTGCGCGCGCGGCGGCACCTTCTCCGGAGCCGGCGGCGGAGTCGGCGCCGGCGGCACCACGACGCCTTCGGCGCGGGGACCCGGTGGCGCCGCTACTATGTTGACCCGATACATGGGAGGCAGTTGCTTCGGCGGCGCCGGGCGGATGAACATCAGCGCCGCAAAAACTGCCACGTGCCCGATCGCCGAGAAGGTGAGAGGGAGTGCGAGCCGGGAGCGATCGTCGGCGCGCGCGTCGCTCACCGTCTGATCGCCTCCGGCTCCGCCACGAGCCCGACATCGCCGACCCCAGCCGCACGCATGATCGCGAGCACCTGCACGACCGTGCCGTACGGGACTCCCTTGTCGGCCCGCAGATAGATGCCGCCGTGGCCGCGCTGCGCAGCGAGCGCCTTGAAGCTCGCGCGAAACTCGTCGTAGCGCAGCTTGTTCTCATCCACGAGAATGTTTCCGCCGCGATCGATCGTGACCACGAGCCCGTTCTTCGACTCGAGCGGGCGCGCCTGCGCCTGCGGCAGCTGGATGTCGACGCCGCCCTGCATCATCGGCGCGGTGATCATGAAGATCACCATGAGGAGCATCATCACGTCGATGAGACTCACGACGTTGATGTCGGCGTTGAGGGGCAGCCGCCCCGCCCGCGCGCGCCGGCTCATCTAGATCCGTCCCTCGCGAACCATCATCGCGAGGATCTCGGTGCCGAAGCCCTCGAGCTCACTCTCCAGGCGATTGAGGCGCGCCGCGAAGATGTTGTAGCCGAAGACGGCCGGGATGGCGACCGCGAGTGCCGCCGCCGTCGCCGTCAGCGCCTCGGCCACACCCGGCGCGACCGCGCTCAGATTTCCGGAGCCGCTCACTGCGATTCCGATGAACGCGTGGATGACGCCGAGCACGGTGCCGAGCAGACCGACCAGCGGGCTGACGGAGCCGATCGTGGCGAGCCACGGGATGTAGGACGAGAGCTGATCGCGCTGCGTGGAGCTCTCGGACTCGAGCACGAGCCGGAGCGCCTCGACCTGCGATCCGCGGAGCGGCGCCGCCGCCGTGTCCTTGAGCGCACCCGGCTTCAGCTCGGCGAAGAAGTTCACGGCCCGCGTGAAGACGCGTGTGAATGGATTCGACTTCGCGCGCCGCGTGAGGTTCGCCGCCGCATCGAGCGATGGCGTGCGCTCGAACTCGTACACGAACTCGCGTCCGCGCTTCGTCACGCGATGAAACTCGATCCACTTCGCGAGCATGATCGCCCAGCTCACGAGCGAGAGCACGAGCAGGAAAATGAGCACACCTCGCGTGACCGGCGACGCCGAGCGAATGAGATCGAACGCCGACGTCGGCACCGCGCCGCCGACCTGCAGTAGAGCGAGCCCGTGCATCATGCCTTCTCTCCCGTGCGGCGCGCCGCGAACCATCCGTAGGTGTCGCGAAGCCCATCATGGATGTTCACCTTCGGTTTCCAGCCGAGGAGCTTCCCTGCCTTGTCGTTGCGAATGGCGGAGCGGCGCTGCTCACCCGCGCGCGCGGCCGCGTGTACGACCTCGGAGCTTCCACCCGAGACTTCCTTCAACACCTTCGCGAGCGTCACGACGTCGGTCTCGACGCTCGTGCCGATGTTGAAGGCGCGGCTGTCGACGCCGGTCGCAGGCGGAAGCGCCACCGTTGCGGCCGCGAGATTCGCGCGCGCCACGTCACCGACGAAAACATAGTCGCGCGTCTGGCCACCATCACCGAACACCGTGAGCGGCGTGCCGTCGATCAGCCTGTCGCAGAAGATCGCGACGACGCCTGCCTCACCGTGCGGATCCTGACGCGGTCCGTACACGTTCGCATAGCGGAGCGCGACGCAATCGAGTCCATGCACGCGCGCGAAGTAGCCCATGTACAGCTCGACGCTGAACTTCGCGGTGCCGTATGGGGACTGCGGATCCTTCGGTGCATCCTCCGACGTCGGCGCCTCGACGAGATCGCCGTACACCGCGCCGCCGGTGCTGGAGAAGACGAAGCGAGTCTTGTAGCCGGACTGGTTCACGGCCTGGAGCAGGTTGAGCGAGCCGCCGATGTTCAGGTTCGCATCCGCCGCCGGATCGGTGACGCTCTTCCGGACGTCGATCTGCGCCGCCAGGTGGCAGATGACATCGAACTTCCCATCGCGCACCAGCGCAGCTGCGTCAGGCGAGCAGACGTCGAGCTCCTTGAAGCTCGCCCGCGACGGCACCTGCTCGCGCTTGCCGCTCGAGAGGTTGTCGATCACGGTCACCGCGTAGTCGTTCGCGAGCAGAATGTCGGTCACGTGCGAGCCGATGAAGCCGGCGCCGCCGCTCACGAGTGCGCGACGCGTCATTCTGTGCGCCGCGCTGGTGGCGCCTCACCGGCGGTGTCGACTCCTGCGTCGCCCGCGGAGCGGAGATCGAAGAGATAGCGGAGCGCATCGACGACGCCGAGCCCGCGGCCATTCGCCGCGGCCGCGCGCAGGCGCACACTCGGCTCGTGCAGAAACTTGTTCATCAAAGCCCTCGAAAAATGTTCTACCGCCTCGCGATCTCGCGGAGACAGGTGCTCCAGCTTGCGCAGCGCCTCGGCCAACTCGGCTTCGCGCATTCTGTCCATCTCCGTGCGAAAGGTGCGCAAGACCGGGACCGCCGCCAGCCCTGCGAGCCATTCCCAGTACTTCTCGACCTCCGGTGCGATCACCGACTCCGCCGCCGGAAGCTCGTCCTTCCTCCGCTCGACGTTCGCCGTAGCAACCGAGCGAAGATCATCGATGTCGTAGAGAAAGACGTTGCCGAGCTCCCCGACCGCAGGGTCGACATCGCGAGGAACAGCGATGTCGAGGATGCAGAGGGGACGATCGCCGCGCGCCTTGAGCGATACCGATATCTGTTCGACGCCGACGATTGCGTGCGGTGCCGCCGTCGAGCAAATGAGGAGGTCGACGTCGGCGAGGCGCGCCCAGCATTCGTCGTAGTGGAGCGCCTGCGCCTTGTAGCGTTCCGCGAGCTCCTCGGCGCGCTCGTGCGTGCGATTCGCAACGATCGCCGTGCGCACGCCTTCGCTCGCGAGACACTCGAGCGCGAGCTCCGCCATCTCGCCGGCGCCCAGGACCATCGCGTGGCGTCCGCTCAGCGAGCCGAAGATCTTGGATGCGAGCTGCACGGCCGCGGAGCTCGTGGACGCGGCGCCGTGTCCGATCGTCGTCTCGCTGCGCACGCGGCCGCCGACCATCAGCGCGGACTGAAAGAGTCGCGTGAGCACGGCGCCCGATGCGGCTCGGCTGCGCTCCCACGCGTCGCGCACCTGGCCGTGGATCTGTGCTTCGCCGAGGATCATCGAGTCCATTCCAGCGGTGACGCGGTAGAGATGCGCCACTGCATCGCGATCGCGGCGCACGTAGCCGAAGTGCGAGACGTCTTCGCCGAGCAGCGCGGAGAAGTCGCTCCAGATCGCGGGGACCGCGTCGGCGTCGCCCTCGACGGCGTAGAGCTCGGTGCGATTGCACGTGGAGAGGAGCACCACTTCTCTTGCTCCCGCGGCCTCGCGGATGCGCTCCGCGGCAACAATCGTCTCGCCCGCGTTCACGACGAGCCGCTCGCGCAGGGCGAGCGGCGCCGTGTGGTGGCTCACTCCGGCGACGATCAGCGCCATTGCTCGGCCTCGCGTACGAGCAGGTCGTTCTCGACACGGTCGCAGAAGGAGTCATCGATGAGCACGGCGGCGGCGCGATGCCAGCCGTCGACGTCGCCGGAGTCGATCAGACGGCGGCGGAGCGTCGCGAGCGCGGAGACGGCGGCGCCGTAGCGCGCATCGAACCGCTCAGCCAGCGAGTCGCGAATGCGCGCGGCAGCGTTCGGAACGCCGCCGGCGGAGATGCCGATGACCAGATCGCCGACGCGGTGCGTCGCGGTGGTTCGGCAGTTTCCGCGCGCAGGATCGTCGGCGACATTGACGAGGCGATGCGATGCGTGGCCATCGTCGGCGACGTGGCGGTTCACTGCGCGATCGCCGGTTGCGGCGATCACGAGCTGCGCGCTTCCGACATCGCCGCTCGCGTACGGCCGCTCCTCGAGATGCAGCAGCTCGTGCGTCGCCGCAAGCGCGCGTACGTCGGCGCCGATCTCCGTCGCCACGAGACGCACGTGCGCACCCGCGACGAGAAGTGCCCGAGCCTTGCGCGCCGCAACCGCGCCGCCGCCGACGATCAGCGCCTCGATCGAGTCGCCGTGCAGCATCAGCGGGAGCTCGATCACAGAAATTCACCCGCGCGCGGGCCGACCGTTCGGAAGGCGACGTAGAGCACGACGACCGCGAGAAAAAGCGCGCTCGTCCAGGCAGCTGCGCGCGCTGCCTGCCATCCCGCGACCACGCGGCCCACGGTGAGCGCTGTCACCGCCGTCCACGCAGCGATCCCCCAGATCACCTTGAGATGATCGGCGTCGCGATAGACGATCGAATATCCGAGCGCGAGGGCGACGCCGAGCGTGAGTGCAATCCATCCACAGACGATCGCGAGATGGTTGACTCTGTCAAGTGTTTCGAGCGGTGGAAAAAAACGGAAGATGGCGCCGAAGCGGCGCGACTTGAGCTCGCGTCGCTCGAGCAGATACATCACGCCGGAGGCCGCGGCGGCCGCGAACGCTGCGAAGCCGAGGAGGCTGAGAGCGACGTGGAGCACGAGCCACACGGTGCCCGCGGCGCGCGCCGTGGGTCCGGGCGCCATCGGCGACGCGATCGCGCCGATCGTCACGAGCGCTGCGAGTGGCGCGGTGACGAGGGTGAGACTCACCTCGCGCGCGAGCGCTTCGACGGCGAGCAGCGTGACCGCGACGAGGAAGGCGGCCGTCGAGAGCGCGGGTCCGAGGCCTGTGAGCGGTGGCGCGCCGAACTGCCACGTATACGCGAGGAGCGCGACCAGATGCGTCACGACGCCGATCGTGAGCAGCGATACCACACCGCGCACCGGCGCCGCTATCGGGCGAGCGAATGGTGCTGCCGCGAGTCCGGCGGCCGCTATGTAACAGCTGATGGCGATGGCGTGGGCGATGACGAGCATGCAGCCGCAAATCTAAGCGAGGAACGGGGGCGTCGTGAGGGATGCGAAGCGGGGCCGCGCATGG
>JACCWE010000137.1 GCA_013697785.1 Gemmatimonadaceae bacterium | reverse complement strand
GAGCATGGCGACGAGCTCGGCGTGCGCTCCAGCGGCGAGTGTCACCACACTCTGCAGCGAGAATATCGGATCGAGCACCGCGCCAGTCGTCCCACTCAGCGCGCCGCCGGCATCGAGCGACCTCGGTCGCGCGGTCGTGCGTCCGCGCCCGAGGAAGCGCATGCGGTCCGTCTCGTATGCCGGCTTGGTCGCACCGTCGACGCTTCTCAGCGTGTGGACCACCCACATCGGCTCGTCGTCCACCGCACGCAGCCTGCGCATCGCGAGCAGCGCCTGCGCGGGCGCGTCCCACTCCGTCTGCACGAAGAGCTTGGAGAACGCCGGATGCGATGCGTCCGCGACCGGCGTGTTGAGCACGAGCTCCGCATACGTCGTCACGTCGAGCGTGCGCGCGCGCCCGCTCACGTTCTCGATCGTCAGCCTGCGCTCCTCCGCAGGCGTGTTCGTCGCCAGCGTCACCCCGAGCGTCGTCCGGATGCCGTCGTGCTCGCGAACGAGCGTCACGATCCCATCCTGAGCGATCGCCTCGTAGGGATCAAGCACATTGCGCACGGGCTCCGCCCCCGCGCTCCAGACTTCCCCGCTCTCGAGATCGCGGATGTACAGCACGAACGCATCCGTCTCGCGCGTGCGATCCGGCGTGCGACGGGTGATCGCGAGCGCCCCGAAGTGCGAGCTTCCCGTTCCGTCGTCCGCAATCGTGAGGCGATAGCGGTCGTTCGCGAGCTCGTGCTCGCCTGCGACCGTGCTGCTCTTAGCGTTCATTGGTCCGTTGATAAGTCAGAGCGATCGTCGCCGGGAGGTGCCGAATCACAACCTCGCCATTCGACGACGGCGTCACACTACTTCCATCCACGCGCGCGCTCGCGATCGCGCGATCGACCGGCGAGCGAAAGGCGATTCCGCCCGGCGGGATCTTCAGCGGGCCACTCAAATGGGCGACAAGTGAGCGCGCAGTTGCGCGAACGTCAAAATCGATCGGCCCGTACGGAGTGCCGAGCGCGCGCACCTTCACCCCCGGCGCCTCGCGCACCCACCGCTCGGCGATCCCCGCACCCACCACGAGCGCGCTGTCCGACGCGCGATCGTACGCGAACATGTCGAGCACCGAGCGTATATAGTCGGAGCCCACCCACGTGTGCGGCATATCGCCGATAAACTTCGGGGTGTCCCGATCGTGCCACACCACCTCTGCCCACTGCCGCCACGCCGCCGGACGCTGGCCCTCGAAGAAGAAGTCGAGCACCGAGAGAGCGCGCTGCTTCTCGCCGAGCCGGATGAAGGTGCCGATGGTGCGCAGCTCGTACGGCGTGTACGCTTCCCACTTTGCACCTGGAACACGTCGCGCTGCCGAGTTCTTCCAGTACCGATCGAACGTGTTTCGGAGCGCGGTATCCGGCAGCGACGCGAGCTCGCCCACCGGCGCGACGCCCACCGTCGTCGATGTCGCGTCGAAGTCCCCGAGCTCCACTGAGCCGGGGAGGAAGTCGATGTGATGCTGCTTCATGGCCGCGCGATACGACGCCATGATATCTGCGCGGAAGGTGTCGCGCTTCGCCGCGAAGCCCTTCGCTTCGGCCGGGTGATGCAGCACGTTCGCGATGAACGCCGCATCCGCATAGCCGCGGAGCCCGAAGAGATCGTCCCAGAACGAGTGCATCGCCTTGGCCGAGTAGCCTTCGTGGCTGATGGACTGGGGGAAGAGTCCGCGATACGCGCGCGCCGTGCCTTGCTCGTACTCAGCCGTCAGTCTCTCGCCGCGCAGCGTATCCATGTACGCGACGGCGCCCGTGATGTGCGGCCACATCGTCGCGAGGAACGCGGTGTCGCCGGTGTAGCGGAAGTAGTCGGCAATCGCGTAGACGAGCTCACCGTGGCTGTCGTTTTCGGGCACGGGGTCGGCGCCGCGCGCGTCGACGCAGCACGGAACCTTCCCGTTCGCGAATTGATAGGGCGCGTACCACTCGAGAAAGGCGCGCACCTGCTCGGGGTGGCCGAGGCGGAGGAGCGCGGCGCTGATCATCGAGCCGTCGCGGATCCAGGAGCGCGCGTACGACCGCGCGCCTGGGTGGATCTGCGCGCCGTGATTGTTGATGAGGATGTACGCGAGCTGCGCGCGCAGCGTCTCGGTGACGCGCGCGGCCGAGCGGGGGAGCGTGATGCTCGCGCGTGTGAGGCTCGCCTCCCACGACTTCGTCACCCTCGCGAGCTCGGCATCGACGAACGCGCGCGCCTCGGCATCGCGAGCGAAGGGGCGAGACATCGCTCCGTTCGCATGGAAGGGCATGAGCACGTACACGTCGCGCGATGCGCCCGCGGGGATCGACAGCGGATAGGACATCGCGGCCGAGGCGTGCTCCATCGGATCGTAAACCTCGGTGCGCGAGGGAAGCGCGCCCGCACGGAGCGACTCGACGATCCCGCCCTCGTCGAAGGTCGACGCGCCGACTGCCGCGGGAGCGGTGAGCGGCACGACGGTCCAGCTGTCGTTGATGGCGAGCACCGACTGATCCCACGCGATGTGGCGCAGCGGCGCGTCGCCACCCTGCGTCGCGAGGAACTGCCAGCTCGGGTTCACCTGAAATGGCCGAACCGCGAGATAGAGCGTCGGCTTGGCCGCCGTCTTCCCACTGTTCGTGACGCGGTAGCGCGCGTAGAGCGACGATGAATCGAGCGGGCCGGCAGCGAACGTCGTCACCTCGAGCTTCAGCGCGCTCGCGGTCCACGTGACCGACGGGATCGGCAGATATCCCCGCGCGAGCGACTGCGTCTGCTTCGCATCGTGCCACGTCACGAGCCTGCTGCCCACACGCAGAAAGGGCTCGAGCGAGAATCCACCCGCATGCGGCTCGATCGCCCCCTGCTCATTGATCAGCGCCTCGGCGTCATCCCCATCGACGCCGACCACCGTCCAGTACGATTGCTTGCCGCTAAGATATTGCGGATAGCTCCCCGCTGGCGCGCTCGCGGCGACGTGCGCGAAGAATGCGTTGCGTGTGGCAGACCACTCGACCGGGGTCACAGAGAGCTCGCGGATCGAGTACGCACGTGGCGCACCCGCCGCCGCCGGAATGCGCACGCGCAGCCAGCGCGATTCCATCTCGGGGAGATAGATCCAGTCGCGTCCGCCGTTGCTCCCGACCACCGCGTACGCGCTGTCCCATTTCGCGCCGTCCGCCGATACGTCGATCACATAGCTCGCCGGAGCCAGACCAGCCCAGTCGATCGTCGCCCCGCCATACTCTCGGCTACTCCCGAAGTCGACCGAGTACGTCTGCGCACTGGTCGACGTCTCGCTCTTCCAAAATGTCGCCGCCTCGCCATCCGTGCCGAGTGCGGGTGCATGCCCCGCGACGAACGATGTCGCGATCGCCACCGGCTTTCCTTTGTACGCGTGCACCGGCTCCAGCGGCGTGAAGGTCAGCGCATCGAGCCACACCGTCCCCTTGCCGCCGCTCCCCGCTGTGATCGACAGCTCGAGCGACGCGAGATGCGCCAGATCGCCACCGCCGCGCGGTCCCCACGCGAAGGTGATGTGACGCTTCTTCAGCGTTACCTGCTTCCACTCCTCCGGAAAGCGCACGTTGACGGCGTTGTTCCACCACACGTTGTCGCCGGTCGAGTCGATCAGCTTCACCTCGAAATTCTCGGCCGGCGCCTCCCCGCGAATGCGATACGAGAACGCGTAATTCTCCGGCAACGCGACATCGAACTTCTTGCGCGCGATCGCGTAGCCGCCGTGGCCGTGGAAGTCGAAGTCGAGGTGCAGCGCGTGCCCGTGCGCACCGGTGCTATCGGTCGTGATCGCGAGCGACACGCCGTCCGACGGATGCGCGCTCCACCCCGCAGTGGTCTCGAAGCCGTCGAGCAGCCGCGCCGAGCTGGGGAGCTCCTGCGCGCTTGCACTCATCGCGGATACTATAGTAGCGAGAGTGACGAGGTGGCTCGGCCGGCGGAGGCTCACCCCTTCACGCTCCCGGCCATCACGCCCTGGATGTAGTAGCGCTGGAGCACGAG
>JACCWE010000127.1 GCA_013697785.1 Gemmatimonadaceae bacterium | reverse complement strand
CGCACGTACCGAGCCCGCGGCCGCGCCCGTCCCCAAGCCCGCCGCACCAGCGGCCACACCGCCCGTTGCCACACCCGCCCCTGCACCGGCGCCCGCGCCCGCTCCTGCCCCGCCGCCCGCTCCCGTCGCCAAGACCGGCTCCATCGGCCCCGGCACCACCCTCGAGCTCGCGAGCGGCTCACGCGTCTGCAGCAACGGCAGCGCCGACGGCGACAAGTTCACCACCACGACGGTGAGTCCCGTCAGCGGAAGCAACGGCATCTCGCTCCCCGTTGGCACGCAGGTGATCCTGAGCGTCGTCATCGGCAAGGCGCCGACGTTCATCACCGCCAAGGGTGTTTCGATTGATGTGGGCGGGAAGGCAGTTCCGGCCGTCGGTACTGCGACCGCACACACCGAGTTCAACGCGGCGCCGAGCGCCAAGGGGATCGGCATCGGGGCCTGCATCCCCCAGGGCGGCCGCGTCTCGCTCAGGCTCGCGGACGGAATCTCCATCACGCAGTAGGGCTCCACCAGGACAAGCCGTTGAGAAGAATGGGTCGCTGGGCGCGTATCTCACATACGCGCGCACCTTCCGCTCGCCGCCTGCGCGCGTAAGATCCAGCATCCCATTTCAACGGAGCGAACCATGGCCCTGGTCGATCGCGTAAAAAATATGCTTTTATCGCCGCGCAGCGAGTGGCAGGTGATCGATGCCGAGCCTGCCACCGTCAGCTCGCTGTATGCAGGCTATATCGCCCCGCTGTCTGCGATTCCCGCGATCTGTCAGGCGATCGGCATGGCGCTGATCGGCATCAGCATCCCGTTCGTCGGCGGCAGCTACAAGACCCCGATGGGCTCCGCGCTCACGAGCGCCGTCGTCTTCTACGTGCTCGGTCTCGTCTCTATCTATGTCGTGTCGCTCGTCGTCGATGCGCTCGCGCCCTCATTCGGTGGGACGAAGAATCCGGTGCAGGCGCTCAAGGTCGTCGCCTATGCCTACACGGCAGCGTGGGTCGGCGGAGTCTTCTCGCTCATCCCGGCGCTCAGCATCATCGGTGCGCTCTTCGGACTCTACAGCCTCTACCTGCTGTATCTCGGCCTTCCCGTTCTCATGAAGGCGCCGCAGGACAAAGCGCTCGGCTACACGGTCGTCGTCATCATCGTCACGATCGTCGTCATGTTCGTGATCTTCTGGGTGGTGGGACTGCTCGGATTCGGCTACGGAATGGGCGGAATGAGGGGTGGCGCGTCGCCGTATCGCCCCTAGTTCGCCCCGGTTTTCAGGGCACCACCCGAGCCGGCCTGCTGCATGGGCCGGCTCGGGTCATTTTGTCCACGAGATTCGGTTAGAAGGCTCTATTAATGAGAGCTGTGGCGCGAAACGATGTCGACTTAGTCGCGTCTACACAGCATGCACCCGAACGAAGGCGCCACACGCGCGAACCCCCGACTCAGCGCGTGGGTAGCCGACTGGGGTAACGCACTTTCCGTACTGCTCGGCCTCTATGCCCTCATCTACCTCGGGCTCATGAGCGTCGCGCGGGACAGCACCTGGTCGCATGTACTGCGAGCCGTCGCGTTCATCCCCATGAACGCGGGCGCTGCAGTGCTCGCCCTTCGCGCGAGCAGGCGTGTCGAGACAGATGCCCGCATCCGCCGCGCCCTGTTGTTCATCGGACTCGCGTTCACGAGCGTGCTGCTCGGCAACGTCACCGCATTCCATCTCAAATTCATGGAGAACGGGAATCCGCTCTCCGCGTGGACGAACACACTGTACTTCGGGCTCTACGTGCTCGGCCTCGCGGGGCTGCTGTCGTTCCCGCTCGCGCGCCGCGTCTCGAACGAATACCGCAAGTTCCTCCTCGATGCCGCGACGGTGATCGTCGCCGGTGGATTGGCGATCTGGTATCTGGTCATCATCCCCACCCGCACGTACGAGCTCGACGGATTCTGGGGAACCTTCTTCGCGCTCGCCTATCCGATCGCGTCGATGCTGCTTCTGCTCGGCGTCGTCACGGTTTTTCTCCGTCGCCCCTCGCAGCAGTTTCCCGGGGCCTCGACGGTGCTGCTCACGGGCCTCGTGATCTACCTGCTGTCCGATCTCGCGAACGATCTGACGATTCTGCAGGACGGGTGGGGAAAGGTGAGCTGGACGGACGCGACGTACGTGGTCTCGTACATCGTGATCACGAGCGGGCTCGCGCGCTATTTCTGGAAGCCGCCGATCATCACCGATGAGCGAGAGGGCTCACGCTCGCAGCCGTTCACATACCTGCCGTACATGGGCGTGGTGCTCAGCTACGCGCTGCTCGGCGTCGTCGCCGTGCGTCGCTGGCCGGAGCCGATGAGCGTGCTCGCCATCGGCGGCATCCTGATCACCGCGCTCGTCGTCGCTCGACAGATCGCGGCTGTGCGCGAGAATGTGCGCCTGCTCTCCGAACAGTCCAAGCGCGAAAACGAAGCACGCTTCGAGGCGCTGGTGCAGCACTCGTCGGACGTGATCACGATCGTCGATCCCGACACCGTCGTACGCTACGTGAGCCCCACCATCGCGCAGATCTTCGGCTATCTCCCCGGCGAGATCGAGGGGAAGCGGCTCGCGGAGCTGGTGCACCCCGATGACGTTCCGCGCACGCTCAGCTTCTTCATGTCGGTGCTGCCGCGCGGTGCCACGACGACGTTGGCCGAGTGGCGCATTCGGCATCGCGATGGCGGCTGGCGCGACGTCGAGGTGATCGGGACCAATCTGCTCGACGAGCCCACGGTACGCGGGATCGTGCTCAACACGCGCGACATCAGCGAGCGGAAGGCGCTGCAGGCCGAGCTCACGCACCAGGCGTTTCACGATACGCTCACCGGACTCGCCAATCGCGCGCTCTTTCTCGACCGCGTGACGCATGCGCTCGCGCTCGCGCGCCGGCGCTCGCAAACGGTCGCGGTGATCTTCCTCGATCTCGACAACTTCAAGTCCGTCAACGACTCGCTCGGCCACGCGCAGGGCGACATGCTGCTGATCCATACGGCCGAGCGCATGCAGCACGCGGTGCGGACGGCGGACACGATCGCGCGCTTCGGCGGCGATGAGTTCGCGATCCTGATCGAGGAAGCGTCGGATAACGATGCAGCCATGACCGTCGTCGAGCGCGTGCTCGAATCGATGCGTCACCCGTTTCATCTCGAGGGGAAAGAGGTGTTCGTCTCCGCGAGCATCGGGATCGTGAGCGCAGATCCGGATTCGACCGCGAGCGACCTACTGCGCAACGCCGACATTGCGATGTACATCGCGAAGCAGAGCGGGAAGGGGCAGTTCCGCCGTTACGAAGAGCGCATGCACACGGAGGCGCTCGAGCGGCTGGAGCTCGAGGCCGACCTGCGCCACGCGATCGACCGCGACGAGTTCACGCTGCGCTATCAGCCGATCGTGCTCCTGCACACCGGTGAGATCGCCGGCGTCGAGGCGCTGGTCCGCTGGAATCATCCCACGCGCGGGATGATGTCGCCGCTCACCTTCATTCCGCTGGCCGAGGAGACGGGGCTGATCGTTCCGCTCGGACGATGGGTGGTACGCGAGGCGTGTCGTCAGGCGGTGGGATGGGAGAAGCTGCGGCCGGCCGGTCAGCCGCTCACGCTGACGATCAACATCTCGGGGCATCAGCTGCAGGGCGAGCACGTGGTGGAGGATGTGCGTCGCGCGCTGAGCGACAGCGGGCTCGATCCGCGGCAGCTCGTGCTCGAGATCACCGAGAGTGTGCTGATGCAGCAGAGCGAGACGATTCTCGAGCGGCTGCACGCGCTCAAGTCTCTCGGCGTTCGGCTCGCGATCGACGACTTCGGCACCGGCTACTCATCGCTCGGGTATCTGCAGCGCTTCCCGATCGATATTCTGAAGATCGACAAGTCGTTCGTCGATGATGTCGGGCGTGGCGACACGGAGTCCGCACTCGCGCGCGCGGTGATTGCGCTGGGCGAGACGCTGCAGCTACAGACGATCGCCGAGGGGATCGAGCTGAAGCAGCAGCTGAGTGGGCTGCAGGATCTGGGCTGCGAGCTCGGGCAGGGCTTCTTCTTCGACAAGCCGATCGAGCCCGCGGACATCGAGACCGCGCTCCGCAATGCATACGCGCCCCTGGTCGGTCGACCAGGCGCCACAATGGATCGGTAGCGCCAGGCAGCTCTCTCACGCCGTCTTCCTTGCGATAGGCTCGGCTCGCTCCGATCTTGTTTGTATACGATCGGACGATGGTCGCACCTCATGCTCGGAGACACGCGTGCACACACTGCCTCGATGGGCTTCCCCGGCTCACATCGCGAGCTCCATCGCGCTCGCCACACTTCAGCTCTCGTGTCAGAAGGTGACGCCGGCGCCGGTGGCGTCGAGTGGCGCGACGCCGCTCAAGGTCGGGATCTCCTTCGCGGCATCGCAGAGCTCGAAGCCACTCGATGGGCGAGTGCTCCTTCTCATCTCGACGGATAGCTCGAAGGAGCCGCGGGAGCTGATCTCCGACGCGGTGACGTCGCAGCAGGTGTTCGGCGTGGATGTCGACGGGCTCGCGGCGGGGACCGAGGCGATCGTGAGCGACACGACGCTCGGCTATCCGACGAATTCGCTCGCGGGGATCAAGCCGGGAGACTACTACGTGCAGGGCTTGCTCCACGTGTACGAGACTTTTCACCGCGGCGACGGAAAGACGGTGAAGCTTCCCGCGGGCGATCGCGGAGAGGGGCAACAGTGGCCGGAGGCGCCGGGGAATCTCTACAGCAAGCCCGTGAAGATGCACATCGATCCGGCGAGTGCGACGCCGATCCACATCGTGCTCGACCAGACGATCCCTCCGATCCCCGAAGTCGCCGACACCAGGTATGTGAAGCACTTCAAGGTGAAGAGCGAGCGGCTGACGAAGTTCTGGGGGCGGCCCGTGTACATCGGGGCGATTCTCGTGCTGCCGGAGGGATGGGACACGCATCCGGACGCGCACTATCCGCTGGCGATCTACCACGGCCATTTCCAGAAGGACGTTTCTGATTTCCGCGAGACGCCACCCGACACGAAGCTCCCGGCGTACAACCTCGACAGCCTCACGGTGCGCTGTCCGAATGGTCACGAGTTCGCGCTCTGCACGAAGTTCGGCTACGAGCGTCTCGATCAGGAGAAGGGATACGACTTCTACAAGGAGTGGACGGGCCCGGGATTTCCGCGCGTGCTCCTGCTCACGATCCAGCATCCGACGCCGTACTACGACGATTCGTACGCGGTGAACTCGGAGAACAACGGCCCGTACGGAGACGCCATCACGTACGAGCTCATTCCGTACGTCGAGTCGCACTATCGCGGCCTCGGCGCATGGGCTCGCGCGCTCTACGGTGGATCGACGGGCGGGTGGGAAGCGCTCGGCGTGCAGGTGAAGTACCCGGAGGACTATAACGGCGCGTACGCGAACTGCCCGGACCCGATCGACTTTCACGCGTACACGACGATCGATCTCTATCACGACAGGAATGCGTTCGTGAGCACGGGGCCGTGGCGCACGACGCCGCGCCCTGCGGAGCGCGACTACATGGGGCGCACGAGGGCGACGGTCGAGCAGTCCAATCAGAAGGAGGCCGTGCTCGGATCGAAAACGCGCTCGGGCGGGCAGTGGGATATCTGGGAAGCGGTGTTCTCACCCGTCGGGCCGGACGGCTATCCGAAGCGCGTGTTCGACAAGCGCACGGGCGTGATCGACTCGAGCGTGGTGGCGTACTGGCGCGACAACTACGATCTCGTGCACATCATGCAGCGCGACTGGGCGACGCTCGGACCGAAGCTGCGCGGGAAGATCACGCTCAACGTCGGGCGCTCGGACAACTTCTTCCTGAACGACGCCGTGTACTACGCGGATGACTTCCTGAAGACGACGAAGAATCCGCCGGCGGATGCGGTGGTCGACTACGGTGCGCGCGACGAGCATTGCTGGAGCGGCGATCACGCGAACGCGAACATGATCTCGCGGCTGACGTATCATCCGCGCTTCATCAAGCTGATGACGGCGCACTTCCTGAAGACGGCGAAGGGCGACACGTCGAGCTGGAGATACTGAGCGCCACACATGAGTGAAGGGAGCGGGAGCTCTCTCGCCGTGCCGTCGTCCGGCGAGCTGTTGCGGCGCGCTCTTACCCCGTCGTACGCGCTCGAGCGCCAGCTGGGACGCGGAGGAATGGGAATCGTGTATCTCGCGCGCGACCTGACACTCGAGCGTCCCGTCGCGATCAAGGTGCTGCCGCCCGAATTCGCGATGCGTCCCGAATGGCGTGAGCGATTCCTGTACGAAACGCGGACGGCGGCGTCCTTCTCGCATCCGAACATCGTGCCGGTGCACGCCGTTGAGGAGCGGGGCGACCTGCTCTGTTTCGTGATGGGCTTCGTGGATGGGGAAACGCTCACGGAGCGCGTGCGCCTCGGCGGACCGCTCGGTACCGCCGAAGCCGTGCGGTTGATTCAGGAGATTGCGTGGGCGCTTTCGTACGCTCACGGGCGTGGGGTCATTCACCGCGACGTAAAGCCCGACAACATCCTTCTCGAGCGCGCGACCGGCCGCGCGCTCGTCACCGATTTCGGAATCGCGCGCGGTATCGCCGTGCACGGTGCGGATACGCCTGGCGAGATCGTGGGAACGCCGCACTTCATGAGCCCCGAGCAGGCGGCCGGAGATGCCGTCGACGGACGCGCCGACCTCTATTCGCTCGGCATCGTCGCGTTCTATGCGGTCACCGCGCGCGTGCCGTTCGACGCTGAGAACGCGAGCGCGATCATCGCACAACAGATCACGCGCGAAGCGCCGTCGATTGCCGAGTTGCGTCCCGATCTCCCGGACGGGCTCCTGAGTACGATCAATATGCTGCTGAAAAAGGATCCTGCCGCGCGCTTTCAAACCGGCGAAGCGGTGGTGGAAGCACTGGACGCTCTGCGGGCCATGCGTCCCGACGTCGCGCCGTCGATCCGGCTCTTTCTCTCTCTCGCACCGGCGCTCGGCATCGGCGCGGTCGCGCTCGCGTGGGCCTCGCCACTCATCGTGCGCCTCGCGCACTACGACGCCGACAGAGCGTTGCTTGCCGCGTTGGTCATCACGATCATCGTCGCGCTGGTCTGGCGATTGGTGGCCGGCGTGCGCGCGCTGGCGGAGCAGGGATTTGGCTACGCCGCGTTTCGTCGCGCGGTCGTCGCAGCGAATGTCGAGCGAAGAGCCGTGCGCGCGCAGCGAAAGCTGGCGCCGCGATGGCGCGAGCGGCGGCGACGCCGCGCCTGGGGGCTTGGCATCGGCTTTGTCGCAGCCGCGTTGGTGCTCGCCTGGGTGCGCGTGCACCGCGCGTATCTGGGCAACGGGATCTACGAAGTTGGCCGCACGGGGCTGCTGCTCGCGGTCGTCGGCGCGGTGGCCATCATGACCGTCGTGTTGCTCGTTCTTTCCGACGTCATCGGAGCGGCGACGACCACGCCCTTGTCGCATCGGCTTTGGACCGGTCCGGTGGGGCGAGCCTTCTACCGGATCGCCACGATCGGACTCACGGAATCGCCGACGTCGACGCCGTCGATGTCCTCGCGAACGCGCTGAATCTCCGACGTGGCGACCACGCGTGTTGGCGCGATCTTCGACCTCGATGGAACACTCGTGCAGACGGAGGCGCTCAAGGCGCGGTCATACGCCCGCGCCGCCGTGGAGCTGAGCCCGGAGACCGTGCGCGCGGAGGAGATCATCGTCGCGTACGACGACATGGTCGGGCACTCGCGGGAAGAGGTCGCGGCAATGCTGCTCTCGCGGTTCGAGTTGGAGGAGCCCGCGACCAGGCGCATGGCCGAGCTCGGGGTCGAGACTCCGCTCGATGCGTACATGGCGCTCAGGCTCGCGATCTACGAGGCGATGATCGAGGACGAGCGGCTGATTCGCGAGCAGGAGTATCCGTGGTCGACGGCGCTACTGCGCGAGGTGCGGCGCGCGGGATTCCCGGTGGGGATCGCGACGATGTCGCATCGCAAGCACGCGATGCTGGTACTCGAGCGGCTCGGCCTCGCCGCCGATTTCGATGTTCTGTGCACGCGTGAGGATGTGCGCGAGGCGAAGCCATCGCCGGAGATCTTCTTTCTGATCGCGGAGCGGATGGATGTGGAGCCGCGGAACTGTTTCGTGCTCGAGGATTCGCTGCCGGGGGTGCGTGCGGCGATCGCCGCGGGAATGCGCTGTGTCGCGATCACGAACGACATGACGCGGGATGCGATTCGTGCGGCTGGAGTGCTTCCGGCTAGGCGCATCGTGGATGATCCTTCGCTGCTCGGTTCGGTCGCGCGCGAAGTGCTCGCGGAGCTAGCGCGCTCGCGGTGAACTGCTCACGTTAAGCGTTCACGCGACAGGAGACGCAGATGGCGATGCCACGCAAGCTCACGATCAAGCGATACGGCTGGGTTCCCGATCTTCCCGACCAGCGCGACTTCGCGTTCAAGGTTCCGCGGCGCGTGACTGCGAAGGCACTGCCGACGAAGGTCGATCTCCGTCCGCAGATGCCTGCGGTGTACGACCAGGGGCAGCTCGGCTCCTGCACCGCGAATGCGATCGGCGGCGCGTTCCAGTTCGAGCTCCTGAAGCAGAAGGAGGCCGACTTCATGCCGTCGCGCCTCTTCATCTACTACAACGAGCGCGTCATCGAGCGCACGGTTGATGAGGACGCTGGCGCGCAGCTGCGCGACGGGATGAAGACCATCGCGAAGCAGGGGGTGTGCCCCGAGCCGCAGTGGCCGTACGTGCTCTCGAAGTTCGCCGATAAGCCGACGCCGGACTGCTTCGCCGAGGCGAAGAAGCATCTCGGAGTGACGTACATGCGCGTGGAGCAGGATGTCGCGCAGATGCGCGGCTGCGTGGCGGCGGGCTACCCGTTCATCTTCGGCTTCACGGTGTACGAATCGTTCGAGTCGGACGCGACCACGCGCACGGGCAACGTCCCAATGCCCGACGGCATGGAACGCACGCTCGGCGGCCACGCGATGTGCGTGGTGGGCTACGACAATCCGGCGAAGCGATTCATCGTGCGCAACTCGTGGGGCACGAGCTGGGGAAAGAAGGGTTACGGGACGATGCCGTATGCGTACTTCACGAACACGGATCTCTCGGCGGACTTCTGGACGTTGAGGGCGGTGAGTTGAGTAACCGCCGCTATCGGTTCGCCGCCCCCCACACCACCACACCCATAGTCGCTACGCACAGCCCCACCTGATGCGGGTCGAGGGCGCTCATCATGTCCGCATCGGTGTGGTGGTACCAGAAGTAGCGTGACGCGTCGATGTCGAGCGAGAGCGCTGGCACGCCGGCCTCGACGAGCGGCGTGACGTCGGCCTCCGGTTCGCCCATTGTCGCCTGCGTCACGCCGATGCGCGCGAGAGGCGCGAGGAAGCCCTTCACCACCGGAAGCAGCGAGTCCGGACCCGTGAGCCGAACGCCCTTCGGTGTGAACGCGCCGTTGTCAGACTCGAGCGCGAACTTGGTCTTCGGCAGCTCCGCGCGATGCGCATCGCGATACGCGTCCGCGCCGCGACTCCCCATCTCCTCGTTCACCCACCCCACCACGCGAATCGTGCGCTTCGGCTTGAGGCCGAGCTGCTTGATGAGTCGCAGCGCCTCCCACGCGGAGACGAAGCCGCCGCCGTCGTCCATCGCGCCCTGGCCGACATCCCACGAGTCGATGTGCCCGCCGAGCACGATGATTTCATCCGGATGCTCACTCCCACGCACCTCGGCGATGATATTGCGCGAGTGCGCATCGGGAAGCATGTGCGCCTCCATCGAGAGCGTCACGCGAATCGGCTGACCGCGATTCTGGATGCGGTGGAGCATGTCCGCATCCTCGAGCGTGATCGCGGCGGCAGGCACGTGGTGCGCCTTCGCCGCCGTGTCGCCATAGCCCATCGCACCAGTGTGCGGCGTGCTGAGGGAGTGCGACGTCACCGAGCGCACCAGCGCCGCTACGCCGCCATACGCCGCCGCGGAGTCCGCACCCGCGTAGCGATAGATCACCGCCTCGCTGTAGGCATCGAAGGGCGGCTTGATGGGATCGAAATGGTGATCGAAGAGCACGATCTTCCCCTTCGCCTGGGCCGCGTGCGCATGCAGGTCGGCGAAGTCGTTCACCACGAGCACCGAGGCTGTGATCCCGCCCGAGGGAGTGCCGATGCTCCGGCCCAGTCCGAGCATGTGGAGCGGGGCGGGATGCGGAGCGAGGAGCATGAGCGACTCGCGCCCGCGCACCCAGTGCGGCACCATCACCGGCTCGGTATGGACGTTGTCGAGTCCGTCCTTATTCATCTGCGCCACGATCCAGTCGATCGCACTCTCGAGCGCCGGCGTGCCCACCGGACGCGCACCGTATGTGTCCACGAGCTCCGCCAGACGATTCCACGCGGCGCTGTCCTTGAGCGCCCCGTCGATCATTCGGTCGGCAGGCGTCTGCGCCCGGAGCGGCACGACAGCGGCGGCGAGTGCGAGCGCGAGCGCGCAGGAGAGCGCGGCAACGCGCGTGGGGAGTGCGGGCATTTTCGTCTGGAAAGAAAGGTTATCGGGGCGGCGTTTTCCAAATTAGAAGCGTGCGCGCGCCTGCGAAATGTTAGAATCGTGGTCGAGCGGGTTGCGGGCGCGCGCCGTGCGCGTCGAAAGTGCATGACCCATGCGGACGTCGACACCGACACTTTTCCCACCGGGGAGCGCGGAGCAACGCGTTCCTTCGCCGATGCCTGGGCCGCCGTGAGCGAGACACTCGTGCGCGGGCTCGCGCACGCGTTGAGCAACCGCATTGCGACGATCGGCACGATCGCCGAGCTGCTGCGCGTCGATGGCGATGATCCGGTCGCGATGTCGGAGATGCTCGGCGTCGAGACGCGACGGCTCGAGGATCTGCTCGAGCAGATGCGCGCGCTATCGGCGCAGCAATCGGGGCGACAGGAGGCGATGCGGCTCACCGATGCCGTCGCCGGCGCGATGGCGCTCCACAGCTATCACCCGGAGCGCCGCTCGATCGCCATCACCGTCGAGCCGGGCGACGAATCGCGCCCCGTGCTCGGCGACGCAATCCGGCTGCAGCGCGAGCTGATTCTTCTGCTCGATGCCGCGACGAACGCCGCCCTCGCGCACGCATCGCGCGCGCTCAGAGTGCGCTTTGGGTTACACGGAACGGTCGGGGTCGTGCGTCTGCTCGTGGGCGACGCTGCGCCTACCGGGGCGCTCCCCCAATGTGCGTCGGGAGCGATCGCCCTTGGCGTCGAGGAGAGCGTCGCGGGTGTTGCCTACCTGCTCGTCATCCCGGCGCTCGGCCCCGGAGCGTAGCGATCAGGCGACCAGCGAGCGGAGCGAGGAAAGTTCGCCGCGGAGCTTGACGATCGCCTTCTGACGGATCTGCGACACGCGACTCTCCGTCACCTCGAGCACCGCCGCGATCTCGTGCAGCTTGAGCTCTTCGAAGTAATACAGCGTGAGAACGGTGCGCTCCTGCTGCGAGAGGCGAAGAATGGTCTCGCGGAGGATCGCAGTCTCCTGGTCGAGCGTGATGCGGTCTTCCACGGAGTTGTTGTCTTCGGCCGTCGTCGCCCGCGCGTGCGGGATGTCCTCGCTGTCGTCGCTGTTCGCGCCGTCGAGGGCAACCCGCATCGTGCCTTCGGCTTCCGCCTCGAGCTTCCAGAGCGCGGGGAGGTCGAGTTTGAGCATTCCAGCTACTTCCTCGGCCATCGGTTCGCGGCCGAGCTCGTGGCGAAGCGACTCGCGCGCCGTCGAAAGCGTGCGGGTGCGGCGGCGCATCGAAGAAGGAACGTGATCGATTCGACGCAACTCGTCGAGGATCGCTCCACGAACGCGTGGGACGGCGAAGGTACTGAAGGCGAGGCCGCGGGTCGGATCGAAGCGATCGAGTGCCTCGATCAGTCCCATGGTACCGGCGCTGATCAGTTCATCGAGCTCTACGTCGGAGGAGACCCGGCGGTGGATCTGCCGCGAGACGTGGTGAACCAGGCTGATATGCTCCGCGAGAAGCTCTTCGCGAGCTGCCAAGTCGCCGGAGGAGAAAGCCTGCCACAGGGTCATTGCCGACATAAGAACTCCATTGGTTGCCAATACCGATTCATTGCCGAGTGACCGTTTGCCTGCCGGTCTCGGCTACTGTAAAGGCAATTGGCAGCCCAAATGGCGGGCACAGCAAAACGGCGCGAAACCGTGGTGTCGCGCCGTATTTCATGAATTCTTAACTCTCTGTGTCATATTACTTTAGAGCGCTCAGAACGCCATGAGAAATGCCTCTATTATCGGCGTCCAATTTCTCTCTTCATGCGCGGCAGAACGGTCCGGCCGGAAGATTCTGCCGCGCTCCTACGGTCAACTCTGCCGGAGGACAGGATCGCGTCGCGGAAACGGAAGCGCCGCCGCCGGCGGTCGCGTTGGACCATTCAGCTTGTTCCGGAGCGTTCGAACGCTGATCCCGAGCAACTCGGCTGCCTTCGTCCTGTTATTTCCGGACGCCGCCAACGCATGCTGAATCAAAATCGCCTCGGCCTCGCCCACATCGAGGGTATGGAGCACGATCCCGCCTTCGCGCGTGTCTGGCGACTCGGGGGCGACCTGAGCCGCAGCACCGCCAGGAACGTTGGCAACGGGTCCCAGCCGCTGACCCTCGAAGGACCGGACGCCAAGGACGGGGCCGGCGCTCAGAATGACAGCGCGTTCAACTGCGTGCTCGAGTTCCCGAACATTGCCGGGCCATGGATATCGTTGCAGCAACTGGATCGCTTCCGGCTCGATCGTGGTGATTTCCTTGCCGACGTCCCGCGCCGCCCGCATCGCGAAGCGGTAGGCGAGCATCGGGATGTCCTCGAGCCGCTCGCGCAGCGCGGGGATGCGCACGGGAATCACGCTGAGCCGAAAGTAGAGATCCTGGCGGAAGCGTCCTGCAGCGGCGTCGGCGCCGAGATCGCGATTCGAGGTGGCGATTACGCGCACATCGACGCGAATGGTGCTCGTGCCACCAACGCGCTCGAACTCCTGTTCCTGGAGCACGCGGAGGAGCTTCGCTTGGAGATCGAGGCGCATCTCGGATATTTCGTCGAGGAGCAGTGTGCCGCGGTTCGCGCGCTCGAACGCACCCTCGACGCGCTTGATCGCGCCGGTGAAGGCGCCTTTCTCGTGGCCAAAGAGCGCACTTTCGATCAGCCCCTCGGGGAGCGCGGCGCAGTTCAGCTTGATGAAGGGCTTGTCGTGGCGATCGCTCATGTCGTGGATCGCGCGCGCAAAGAGCTCCTTTCCCGTTCCCGATTCGCCCAGTAAGAGTACGGTAGCGCGAGTCGGCGCCGCCGTGGCAACCGATTGCAGCGCGTGGCGCATCACCGCGCTGTCGCCGAGTATCTGGCGCTCGTTCCGAACGACGCTCATTTCCCTGCGAAGGGTAGCGTTCTCCTGCCGGAGACGGACCAATTCCAGCGCCTGCTCAACCGAAAGTATGAGCTGCTCGGGACGTACGGGCTTGGTGATGTAGTCGACCGCGCCAGCCTTGATCGAGGCGACTGCGTGCTCGATGCTCGCGTATCCGGTGAGCATGATGAGCGGAATGTCGAAGCCCTCGCTCGTCAGCAGCTCGAGAAACTCGAGCCCCGAGAGCCCGGGCATCTTATAGTCGGAGATGATCAGCTCGATGCCGCCACGCGCGAGAATCTGCAGCGCCTCGGGGACATTTCTCGCCCCCACGGTCTCGTGTCCCGCGTCTCGGAGCGTGTGCTCGACGATCATCGAGACCGCCGGTTCATCGTCGACGTACAGGATTGACATGCGGCAGGAGCCATGGGGAGCGGAGGAGGCGTTCTGGTCATTTATCTGACGTCAGCCTACGTCGCCCGGCAACAATTTCCGGCTCAAGCTTTCCGAGCGCTGACCGATATTCCTCTACGTGGAGGATACTATGACCAATCGAGCAGACGATTCGCGAAGGGATAACCGGGGTACCGACGTGCGTTCGATTACCTCGCGGAGCCCGACGCAGCCATTAACCGAGGAACGGACGGCCGAAATCCGTCTTCGCATTCTGGAGCGCGCGTACGACAGCCCCCAGATCGCGGCGACCATCGCCAGGCGGCTGCTCCAGAAGGGAGATCTCTAGAGCGCTGGCAACTCCAGCTTTCCCACGGGAGCTTTGAGCATCTCGGCGATCTTCGCAACGAGCAACGCGGGTGCGAAGGGCTTCTGCAGGTAGGCGGACCCCGTACTGACGATCCCCTGTCGCATCGCTTCATCGTCGGTGAAGCCGGACACGAAGAGCAGCTGGCTATTTGGTCGCAGCATGCGCATGCGCTGCGCCATCTCGCGCCCTCCCATTGTCGGCATCTCGATATCGGAGACGACGAGATCGATTGCTCCCTCGTGGAGCTCGCACTTCTCGAGCGCCTGCGCCCCGTGCGCCGCCTCCAGCACCGTGTAGCCACTCCGCTCGAGAATCCGTCGCATCAGTCCGCGTAGCGTCGTCTCATCCTCCACGAGCAGAATCGTCGGCGTGCTGCCCGAGGATGTTCGCTCGTAGTGCACCACGCGCGGGGGCTTGGCCGGAGCCGCCACCAGAGGCAGGTAGATGGTGAACGACGCTCCCCGGCCCACCTCGCTCTGAACGAAAATGTAGCCGCCGCTCTGCTTTACGATGCCGAAGACCGCCGACAAGCCGAGCCCCGTGCCGGTGCCGCGCTCCTTCGTCGTGAAGAACGGCTCGAAGATCCGTCCGTGCAGCTCGCGAGGAATGCCTCGGCCGGTGTCGCCCACCGTCAGCCATCCGTACGACGCCGCAATTATCGGCACCTCGCCGCCGGTGGGATCGCGCTCGAGCGGACCCATTCCCGTGCTCAGCGTGATGCGACCGCCCGCTGGCGTGGATTCGCGCGAATTGACCACGAGATGAATGAGTGCCTGCTCGATCTGCGTCGAATCCGCCCGCACGTGGATCTGCTCGCTAGTGAGATCAAGCGTGAGTGCGACGCCGTCGCCGGTGATGCCGATCAACATGCTTTCCGCATCTCGTGCGACGGCGTTGAGATCGACGGTGTGCGGCAGGAGCACCTGCTGTCTCGTGAACGCGAGCAGTCGGCGCGTCAGCTCGGCCGCGCGCGCCGAGGCGTCGGAGATCGCGCGGACGTCGACGGTGCGTGCGTCGTCGGGCTCGAGCGACTCGGAGAGGAGCTCGCAGCTGCACTTGATCGCCGCGAGTATGTTGTTGAAGTCGTGAGCGATTCCGCCGGCGAGGCGCGACACCGCATCGAGCTTCACGCCCTGCACGACCTGACGCTCGAGACGCTTGCGGTCCCCGAGGTCCGTTCCGATCTCCACGATTGCGGCGCTCGCAGCGTCGTGCGAAATGTGCTGCAGCTGCACCGACAGCTGCGCGATGCCGCCGACACGCGTAGAGCGCGTGATCTCTCGCGGCCGGTCGCCGTCCGCCATCTCGACCATCGGGAAGGGAGCGGACTTGCCGAGCACGTCGCTTGCGACCCAGCCGAGCATGCGCTCCGCTTCGGCATTCCAGATCACGATTCGGTTCGAGCTATCCCAACCGATGACCGACAGTGGAGCGAGCGCGAGGATCGACGCGAGAAGGGCCGAGTCGCAGGAAGGCGGGAGGTGCGAAGACTCGTTCACGCGCGCGCACTCTCCCTCGACAGGGCTCACGCCCCGCGTTTGCTTCCACTGTGTACGGAAGTTCAACGCTAGTCGTTTTCCACCGACCCTGCTACCCGGATTCACATGCATCCGATCTGGACGGAGCTGTTCACGCCTGGCGAGCCAATCGTCGCGAAGGTCGTGCGCACCATCTTCGTGTACTTCTTCCTGCTCCTCGGCCTCCGTCTCGCCGGCAAGCGCGAGCTCGGCCAGTTCAATCCCTTCGATCTCGTCGTCCTGCTCGTGCTCTCGAACACGCTTCAGAACGCGATTATCGGTAACGACAACTCGATCACCGGCGGCATTCTTGGAGCGGGGCTGCTGCTGATTCTCAACTACGCGATCGTGCGCTTCCTCTTTCTCCATCCGAAGATCGACAAGCTCGCGGAGGGCGACAATGTCGTGCTCGTGCTGAATGGCGAGCTGCTCGAGGGTGCGCTCAAGAAGCAGCTCATCACGAAAGCGGAGCTGATGTCGGCGGCGCGCCGCCAGGGAATCGACTCGATCGGCGAGATCGATTGTGCCCGGCTCGAGGTCGGCGGCGCGCTCACCTTCGTGCTGAAGCATCCATCGAGCGATGAGTTCTGGCGCAAGGATGCGATGGAGCGGCTCAAGCACATCGAGGAGCTGCTGGCCGAGCGGAAGTGATCAGCGCAGCCAGTCGTCGACGTTGGCGGCGACGAACTCATCATCGGTGAGCTCAGGGTGCACACGCACGACCCGATCGATCTCCTCGAGCTGCCCTTCCGATAGTCCTTCGTTCGGATCGAGGCACCAGGTGCCGGCCATGAGCCGCTGCCTGCGCAAAATCTCGTGCAGGCCGGCGATGCATCCGGCAAACGCATGCCACACATCGAAGAGCGCGCCGTTCGCGTCGGTGACGGCGGCCGCGCGGGTGAGCCATCCACTGTCGATCGGCGCGACGTCGCGCGCGGCGCGGATCTCCTCGAGCATCTCGACCGCGCGATGCGTCCACACGGACCACTGGCCGAGCAGCCCGCCCACGATTCGTGGGGCGCGTGCGCTGTCGCCGAGCGCGGGGAAGAGAGTGAGCAGATCGAGCACGATCTGGTCGTCGTTCCCGGTGTAGAGCGCTATCTCGGTGCGGCCGGAGTCCGCCACGGCGCGGATGACATCGAGCGTCTGATAGCGATTGAAGGGTGCAATCTTGATTGCGATCACCTGCGGAATCTGTGCGAAGCCGCGCCAGAATTCGTAGCGCAATACGCGTCCGCCGACGGCCGGCTGCAGATAGAATCCGAACAAGGGCAGGATCTCGCCGATCGCGCGGCAGTGCTCGAGCAGCTGCTGCTCCGACGCATCGTGGAGCGCGCCGAGGCTGATCAGCGCAGCATCGTATCCGAGGTCGTGCGCGAGGCGCGCCTCGGCGAGTGCCTGTTTGGTGTCGCCGCAGACGCCGGCAATTCGCGCGAATGGGCGCGGGTCCGCGCGCAGTGCCTCGGTCGCGGTCTCCGCTGCGAGAGCGAGCACGGGCGCGAGTAGCCCCAGCTTCGGGTCGCGGATCCGGAACTGCGTCGTGTGCACGCCCACCGCGATCCCGCCGGCGCCCGCAGCGACGTAGTAGCGTGTAAGTGCGCGCTGGTGCCGCTCGTCGAGCGTTCGCGAAGCGGTGAGGGCGAGTGGATGCGCGGGAATCACGTGACCGCGCAGGAGGTGACTCCGGATGTCGCTCATGATCAGAACGCGCCGGTGCGCTCTTCGAAGTGCGTGGGCTTCCCCAGCAACGGCCCTCCGTCGCGCAGCCAGCTCGCAACCCACTCGATCAGTGCGTCGGTGCTCACCGACGGCGCGCCGAACGTCGTATGTGCGAGCGACGTGTTGCTGAGCAGCGCGTCGCTCGCCTCGCTCCCCGTGAACACGGGCGCGCGATCGAGCAGCGCTCCGAAGCGCGTCGCAAGATCGCGCACCGCGAGCGTCTCGCGCCCGGTCACATTCACCACGAACGGCGGCGAGCTCGCGTGCGCCAGGCAGCGAAGCGCCCAGTCGTTCGCGTCGCCCTGCCAGATGACGTTGACGTGTCCCATCCCCAGATCGACGGCTTCGCCGCGCAACACCCGCGACGCAATATCGACGAGCACACCGTAGCGCAGATCGACGGCGTAATTGAGGCGCACGATCGCCACCGGTGTGCCTCGGCGCAGCGACGCATCCTCGAACACACGCTCGCGGCCGAGACAGCTCATCGCGTATTCGCCCACCGGCACCGGTGCGTCGCTCTCGCGCGAGCCGCCGCCGCTCACCGCGCTCAACGCGTACACGTTCCCGGTCGAGAAGGCGACGATTCGCGAGCTCGCATACCGCTCGGCCGCGATCGACGGGAGCACCACGTTCTGCGCCCACGTCGCCGACGGCGCGCCGCTCGTGCCGAACTTCTGCCCCGCCATGAAGATCACATTCGGCGCATCGGGGAGTGCAGCAACGGCGCGACGGTCGAGCAGATCGCACTTCACGGTCTCGATCCCCGCCTCGCGGAGCGCATGCTCGGCCTTCGCCGACGTGAAACGTGCCGCGGCGATCACATTGTGATGGAGTCCGAGCGCATCGATCGCTCGTCGCGCCATGCGCGCGAGCGTCGGCCCCATCTTTCCCGCGGCACCGAGCACCAGGATGTCGCCCGGTGTGGTGCGAAGCGCATCGAGCAGGGCGCTCGAGGGCGCGGAGAGCGCGTCTTCGAGCTCGGCCTCGCTCGCGAAGCTCACGCGCGCAGAAGGTCGGGCTGCCACTCACGAATCGCCTGCTTCACGTCGCGATTGGTGGCGAGCTCTCTCGAGCGCACGCGCGCGAGCAGCGCCGCGAGCTCGGGGTCGGAGGCGAAGCGGAGCGAGATCAGCCGTCCCAGAGGAACAGTCGCGATCGCATCGGCAGCTGCCGCCGCGCCGAGCACCCGCTCGAGGCGCATCGCCATCTCGAGTCGAATCACGCGGTTCTGCACGACCAGTACCATGATTCGCGCCGCGAAGAGCGATGCGCACACACCGGCCGCGAGCACCGTGTTCGCCAGCGTGGCCAGCGTAGGCGTGCGCACCAGAGCGTAGAGCGAGTAGAGCAGGTACAACACGAGGAGCGGCACCGCGACGAAGTGGAAGAGCGGATAGTATCGCGCGTGGTTTTCGAAGCGCTGCGTTTGCGAAGACATGCGAGTCACCAATAGGGGAGTAGTTCCGAATCAAGCCGCGAATCGCTCTGCATTCGCTGCGTAGCTCTTCACGCGGGCGACCATCGCCGAGAGCCCGCTTTCGCGTGCGCCGAGCCCGATGTTCTCCATCATGATGCGAACGAAGTCGGGAGGGATCGCCAGCGTCGTCGACGGCGGCTGATCGTTGACGGCCGTGAACAGAATCGAGAGAAAGGCGGCGATCGTCGGCGACTGGCGAATGTTCACGTCGGCGAAGAAGTGAAGCTGGCCGTCGCGATATTCGGGAAAGATGTCGACGCGCGTCTGACACTCGGGAATCACGAAGTTCGTTCGATCGATCGCCGAGTAGCGCTCGGGCAGGGGCTCGAGCTTCTTCGCATACGACAGCAGCGCCTGCATCTTCTCCTCGCGACCGAGCATGCGAAACTGCTTGAGCACACGCGCGATGGACGGAGGGACGGGGAGCGAGGCCTCTTCATCAGTCATTCAGTGAAGACTAACGGCGCCAATCGAAGTCGGGGAGCGGGCGTTGGCCGCCCGCAGGCTCGCGGCTAGCCTTCATGTGCGCGGCAGTGAGTGCGCGAAGTCATTCAATGGGAGCGAAGCATGCCGACACGGAACGCATCGGCCGTCTGGGAAGGCGGTCTGCAGAAAGGGAAGGGAAGCTTTTCCGGCGCGAGCGGAAAGATCGGAGGCACGTACTCGTTCGGAACACGCTTCGGCGAGGAGCCAGGGACGAATCCCGAGGAGCTGCTGGCGGCGGCCGAAGCTGCCTGCTTCAGCATGGCGCTGAGCGTTGGCCTCGAGCAAGCGGGCTCGCCACCGACGAAGATCGACACGAAGGCTGCGTGCACGATCGAGAAGATCGGCGACGGCTTCGCGATTACGACTATGAAGCTCGTGGTATGCGCGTCAGTCCCGGGGATCTCGGCCGACGACTTTCAGAAGATCGCGCAGGCGACGAAGGACGGCTGCCCGGTTTCGAAGGCGCTCAAGGGAAACGTAAAGATCGATCTGGACGCGACGCTGGCGTAGCCGGGGCTGGTTGTGGGGGCGGGCGGCTTGCGCCCGCACCCCGCCATACCCAATGTGGACGCGTCTCCGTCGGAATGCGGAGAGCTGATCGTCCCTTTTCCGATCGAGGACCCGTGGCCGCTTTCGAGATTCGCCCGCGACGCGCCACCGAGCTCGTCGATGCGAGCTTCCAGCTGCTTCGCCGCTTCTACCCGCCGCTGCTCACGGTGAGTGCGATAGCGATGTCACCCGGCGTATTCATGCGCATCATTTTGCGCGAGCAGCTGAGCAATCCGACTGCGCTGATGACGAACCTCGGTGTGACTTTCGGCACGCTCGCGCTGAGCATGTTCTGCATCGCGATCGCGGACGCGGTGCTGGTCGTGGCGGCATCGGAGGGATATCTGGAGGGCAACGTCGATCTCGGACGTGCGCTCGGGGCGGGAATGCGCCGACTGATTCCCGTCATCCTGTCGGTGCTGCTCCGCTACCTGGTCGTGTTCGTTCCGCTGGTCGTGCTCGGCGGCGTCGCTGCTGTGCTCATGGCGGGGGTGGCGAAGGCGACGTCGGCGGGACCGACCGGCGCGATCGTCCTGGTCGTGCTGCTGTTCCCGTTTCTCTTCTGGCTCATGCTCTACGCGGGGATACGCACCTTCGCGGTGACGCCCGCGGTGCTGCTCGAGCGGCAGGGCCCGTGGTCCTCGATCACGCGCAGCTGGCGGCTGAGCAAGGATTGCACGTGGCACATCTTTTTTTCGCTCGGCCTCGCATGGCTGCTGTACTTCGTGATCGCGCTGATCGCGACCGTGGTCGGCGCGATGCTTCTGTCGCCGCAGATGGTCGGGGTCGTGAGCGCGATCCTCATCATCCCGATTTATCCGCTGCTCGCGGTCGTGACCACGCTGCTCTACTACGACCTGCGCATTCGGAAGGAAGGGTTCGATCTCGAGCTGATGTCGAAGGACCTCGGTGCTGCCTCACCGTCAGCGTCGGCGCCGCTGCCGGCGGCCTAGTCCGACTCGGTCTTGATTGCGCGCGAGTCGCGGCGCGCGCCGTCGGCGACTCCGCCGGAGACGACGAACGCGAGGAGGTCGGCACTCTCGCCGGGCATCCGCTCGACCTGACTCGCGGGCACGAGCAGCAGATGGCCGGCGAAGGCGTATGCCTGCGGCACGTACACCGCGACGTAACCCACCATGCCGAAGCTGTCGAGCGACTCGCGCGTGACGAAGCCGATCATCTTCACACCGCTGCCCGGAACGACGGTTACCGTCACCGGGATGTCGAAGCGGCGCTTCTCGCCCACGAAGGCGTTGAGCAGATCGCGCGTCGAGGAGTACACGAGGCGCACGAAGGGGAGCTTCTCGATGCTGCTCTCGACCACCGACACGACGCCCGCCGTCACGAGCGACGATGCGATCACGCCCACGAGCGTGATCGTGACGATCGTGACCACGAACCCCGCACCGGGAATCGACAGGTTGAGCAGTCCATCGATGCGCTGGAAGAGAGCCCAGCACACCCACAGCGTAACGGCGACTGGCGCGGTGACTACGAGCCCGCGCAGAAAATAGGCGATCAGCTTGCGCATGACTCGTAGGATGAACGCCCGCGGCCGCCCGCGCCAGCCGAAGGACTCGTCGATGCGGTAAGTTCCAAGCGTGACCAAGGCGAAATCATCGGCGAAGAGCAAGCTCATTCCGCACGCGCTCTGGCAGCGCGAGGCGGTTCGCCATCTCAAGAAGGCGGACCCGGTGCTCGCGAGCATCATCGAGCGTGTGGGTCCGAATCGCTTCGGCGGACGCGTCGCGGGTTCGCACCTCGACGCGCTGGTGCGCTCGATCGTCTCGCAGCAGCTCTCGACTTCGGCGGCAGCGACGATCCACGCGCGCCTGCTCACGCTGGTCGGCGTGGCGAACCCGCTGCCGGCGGACTGGCTCTCGCTCAACGATCCGGACATGCGCGCCGCGGGGCTCTCGCGCCAGAAGATCGCCTACATCCGCGATCTCGCCCGACATGTGAAGGATGGCGAGCTGCCGATGGACGAGCTGCACCTCATGTCGGATGACGAAGTCATCGGGGCGCTCACGTCGGTCAAGGGGATCGGCGTCTGGACCGCGCAGATGTTCCTCATGTTCAGACTTGGCCGCCCCGACATTCTCCCCGTTCTCGATCTCGGCATCCGGAACGCCTTTCGGCGCGCCTACAAGCTGCGCAAGGATCCGACTGCGAAGCGCATGCAGGGAATCGCCAAGTCGTGGGCGCCATATCGCTCGGTCGCTTCGTGGTACCTCTGGCAGAGCCTCGAGCTTCCGCTGATCGACTCGACGCGTGGCTAAGTCGCGCGCGCGCATTCCTCGTGGCACACCGCGCGGTGCGCCATCGAAGCCGGCACCGCGCGCCGAGCGTTTCGAGCTGTTCGCGATCTGCGCGCCGGGGCTCGAAGATGTGCTCGAGGCAGAGATGCGCGCCCTCGATCTCGACATCGGCAAGCGCGACATCGGTGGCATCGCCTTCTCCGGCGGCTCGAGCGCGCTCTTTCGCGCGAATCTCTGGCTCCGCACCGCGACGCGCGTGATCGCGCGCGTCGGCGACTTCCACGCGCGTCTCTTCGATGAGCTCGAGCGACACTCGCGGAAGCTCGCGTGGAGCCGCTTCATCGATGGCGGACAGCCGGTTCGTCTCCGGGTCTCTACGAGCAAGTCGCGTCTGTACCATTCGGGCGCCGTCGCGCAGCGCATCGTCGAGGCGATGGAGAAGTCGACGGGGGTTGCGCCGACGGTCTCGAGCGGCGGCGATGATGACGAGGAGGCGGGCGACACGCCGCTCGTCATCGTGCGGCTCTTCCGCGATCAGTGCACGGTGAGCATCGATACGTCGGGCGCGCTTCTGCATCGGCGCGGCTACCGGCTCGCCACCGCGAAGGCGCCGCTGCGAGAGACGCTCGGCGCCGCGCTCCTCCTCGCGAGCGGCTGGGATCCGCAGACGCCGCTCGTCGATCCGCTTTGCGGTGCGGGGACGATTCCGATCGAGGGTGCGCTCATAGCACGTCGCATCCCCCCCGGCCTCGCGCGCGACTTCGCGTTCATGCGCTGGCCGGGCTTCCATGAGCCGACATGGAAGAAGGTGGTGGACGAGGCGCGCAACGGGATTCTTCCATCTGCACCCGCGCCGATCCTCGGCTCCGATCGCGATGCGGGCGCGATCGTCGCCTCGCGAGAGAACGCCGAGCGCGCGGGAGTGGCGGAGGACATCGACTTCGAGGAGAAGGTGATCTCGCGCATCGCGCCGCCCGCGTCCTCGGCGATCGGCGCGATAGTCACGAATCCTCCGTACGGAGTGCGCGTCGGCGATCGCGACGCGCTGCGGAATCTCTACGCGCAGCTCGGAACGATCGCGCGCGATCGCTTTCCCGGCTGGCGACTGACCGCGCTCTCCGCCGACCCGAGGCTCGACAGCCAGATCGGTGGCGAGATGGAGAAGGTGCTCGCGACGAAGAACGGCGGCATCGCGGTGCGCGCGATGCGCTCTACTGCTTGATCAGGCCGAACCAACTCGCGATGAGTGCGAGCGCGGAGCCGGTCATGATCAGTCCCGCCAGCCCGCCGAACGCGTTGAGGAGGCCTCCGTTCTTGAAGCTTCCCATCACCTTCGAGTTGTTGCAGATGATCAGCACGATGATGATGAGCGGCGGCGCGAGCAGTCCATTGATCACCGCTGACCAGAGCAGCAGCCGTATCGGATCGATCGGTGAAAAGGTGAGCGCCACCCCAATGAGCATCGAAGCCGCGATCACGATGTAGAAGTTCCGTGCCTGGTGCGGGTGCGTGTCCATTCCGCGCTTCCACGCCGCTGCCTCGGCCACCGCGTACGCCGCGGAGCCGGCGAGTACGGGAACGCCGAGCAGTCCGGTGCCGACGAGGCCGAGGGTGAAGAGGAGCGCGGCCGCCTTTCCCGCCACCGGCTCGAGGGCCTTCGCAGCCTCGGCGGCAGTCTGCACATTGGTGTGCCCGTGCGCGTGAAGCGTCGCACCCGCCGTGAGGATGATGAAGTACATCACGACGTTCGACACGAGCATCCCCGAGACGACGTCCGTGCGCGCGCCGCGAAGCTCGCGTTCGAGCGAGCGGCGCGGACGATCGCCGATCTCCTTGTTGAGCGCTTCATCGGCCTCGACTTCCTGCGCGGCCTGCCAGAAGAAGAGATAGGGGCTGATCGTCGTCCCCATGATGGCGACGAAGGTGAAGATGTACTCCGGCTTGAACGAGAGGGCCGGGTACAGCGTCCCCTTCAGAACATCGAGCCATTCCGGCTTCGCGAGAAAGGCGGCGACGACGTAGGCAAAGAGTACGAGCGTGAGCCACTTGAAGATCCGGAGCATCAGCGCGTACGAGCCGTACATGAGGAAGAGCAGAATCGCCAGCGCGAAGACGGGTACGAAGAAGCCGCGATTGATCCCCGACAGCAGCTCCGCGCCGGCGGCCATTCCCGAGAGGTCCGCTGCGATGTTGATGGTGTTGCCGATGAGCAGGAGGATGCACGCGAACCAGAGTAGCCAGGGCGGATAATATTTTCGAAGCACCGATGCGAGCCCGCGGCGCGTGACGAGCCCAATGCGTGCGCACATGAGCTGAACTGCGACCATCATCGGGAAGCTGAGAAGCGCCGTCCATAGCAGACCGTAGCCGAATGCGGCGCCGGCCTGCGAATACGTCGAGATCCCGGACGGATCGTCGTCGGCGGCGCCGGTGACGAGCCCCGGGCCCAGGTCGCCGAGGAACGCCCCGATGCCTCGAGTACCTTCCTTGTGAGAGGTCTTCGGCCGCTTCTTCGCGCGCCTCTCCGCTTCGACCTTTTTGGCAGTCATGGCGCGCGCAAACGCACGTAGCGCGCCAAGCGCCGTGGCCGGTCACGCATGCACGACTTCGCGTCTTTCATCATCGCGCAGGAACATCGACAGCAGGAAGCTCACGATGCCGACCACGATCGCGCCCCAGAACGCGGCGCGGAGCCCTGCGACGTGAAAGCCGATTCCGAGCTTTGACGCGAGAGCGCTGGTGAGCAACATCATCATCGCGTTCAGTACGAAAGTGAAAAGTCCGAGCGTGAGAATGAGCAGCGGAAAGGCGAGAAAGGTCAGGACGGGGCGCACGAACGAGTTCAAGACGCCGAAGACGAGCGCGACTCCCGCGAGCCCAATCCAGCTTCCCTCGAAGGTGATCCCGGAGACGAGCCGCGCCGCCGCCCATAGCGCGATTGCAGTCACCACGATTCGCATCAGGAATTTCATGTGCCTCCCACAGGTGAAGATGTATCCGGGAGGTCCTCCGCCAGCCCGCGCATGTTGCGAAGCTCCGGCCACGCGAGCGCCACCGCGCTCACGACGAGGACCGTGACGATACCGCCGCCTACCACGGAGACCACGGGCCCGAGCAGCGCCGCGCTCGCGCCGGACTCGAAGCCGCCGAGCTCGTTCGAGGTGTCGATGAACACGCTGTTCACGGCCGAGACACGTCCGCGCATCTCATCCGGTGTGCGAAGCTGCACCAGCGTCTGGCGCACGACGACGCTGATCATGTCGAGGCCGCCCGCCAGAATCAGCATCGAGAGCGAGAGCGGGAACGAGCGCGAGAGGCCGAAGACGATCGTGGCCAGCCCGAAGCCGGCTACGGCGATGAGCACTGAGCGACCGGCTTTCTTCATCGGCGCGCGGCCGAGCAGAAGCACGGCGACGAAGACGGCTCCGATCGATGGCGCCGCGCGCAGCCAGCCGAATCCCTCGGCGCCGACGTGGAGGATGTCTTTTGCGAACACGGGGAGGAGCGTCGTCGCGCCTCCGAAGAGCACCGCGAACAGGTCGAGCGTGATCGCCGCGAGAATGACCTTCGTGTGCGAGACGAAGCGCACGCCGCCGAGCAGCGTCTCGAGCGTCACTGCTTCTCTCTCTCGCACGACCTGCTGTCCGCGAATCTGAGTGAGGCAGATGAGGAAGACCAGCATGAGGCACGCGTCGATGACGTAGACGATGCCGGCGTGGTGCCGCCAGGCGATGATCAACCCGCCCGCAGCGGGGCCGAGGACACTTGCGAGCTGCCAGCCGACGCTGTTCCACGTTACGGCGTTCGCGAACTTCTCGGCGGGAACGAGCTGCGGAAGGAGCGCGGCGACGGCGGGACGATGAAAGGCGAGCGCAACGCCGATGACGAAGAGCGTGATATAGATGAGAGGGATCGGCGCTACGGTGAACGAGATCGCAGCGAGGGCGAGCGAGCCGGCGACGAGAAGGAGCAGCGAGAACATCGCGATGCGCCGGCGATCGAAGCGGTCGGCAAGGTGGCCCGCGGGCAGCGCGAGGAGGATGATCGGAACCACCTGCACGAGCCCGACGAAGCCGAGGGCGAGCGCCCGATTGGTGCGCTCGTAGAGCTCCCAGCCGATCGCGACGTCGATCATCTGCCCGCCGATGGTGGCAGCGAGCCGTCCGGTCAGATAGAAGCGATAGTCGGAATAGCGAAGTGCTGCGTAGGGATCGCGTTTCGGCTCGTCAGTGGACACTGGCATCGTGATAAACGTCGCGTCCGTCGAAAAGAGTGAGCAGGACGTGCGCTTCCGAGATCTGCGCGGGCGGAATGGCGAAGAGATCGCGATCGAGCACGATGAGATCGGCCGCCTTGCCGACGGTGATCGAGCCCGAGATCTTCTCCTCGAACGCGAGGCGCGCGCCGACGATCGTGTAGGCGGCGATCATCTCGTCGAGCGAAACGCGCTCCTTCGGAAGCCACGATACGCAGGCGACCGTGGCGGCCGGATCGCAGCGCGTCGCGCCCACCTCGATCGCCTCGAGCGGATTGAGCGACGAGACGCCCCAGTCGCTTCCCCCGACGATCGTGCCTCCGGCCGCGGCGACGCCGCCGAGCGGGTAGAGACGGCTCGAGCGCTCGGGACCGAGCACGGGCTCGGTGAGATCGCGAATGTAGCTGTCGCGGAAAGCCCAGAGCGCTTGAAAGTTCGCGTAGACGCCGAGTGCCTTGAAGCGTGGAAGATCGAGCGTGTCGATCATCTCGAGATGCGCGATGTGATCGCGCGCATCGTGCGCGCCGTTCGCGCGCTGCGCCGCCTCGATCGCGTCGAGCGCCATGCGCACCGCGCGGTCGCCGATCGCGTGGACGTGGATCTGGAAGCCGGCCTTGTCGAGTGCGATGGCGAGCGAGTCGAAGCCGGCGGGTGTGAGATTCGCGGGACCGCGGTCGTGCGTGTCGAGATACGGCTCGAGGAGTGCCGAGGTGCGCGCCTCGACGACACCGTCGGCGAAGATCTTGGCGCCCGTGGCGCGGAAGCGGTTGCCGGCGAATTGATCGCGGAGGCGAATCATCTGCGGGAGTTGCGACACTCCGGCGGCGGGATCGACGTAGATCGACGCGATCACGCGGGCGTTGAGCGCGTGGCGCTGGTCGAGCGTTTGATAGGCGACGAGGATATCGCTGTCGGCGCTCGCCTCCTGCAGCCCGATGATGCCGAGCGAATTCGCGTAGGCGACCGCTCGCGTGAGCCCTTCGACTCGTTGCTCGGGCGTCGTCTTCGGAAGAATGCTCGAGATGAGATCGGCGGCTCCTTCGCGCAGCGTGCCCGATGGATTGCCGGCTGGGTCGCGCTCGATGCGGCCGTCGCGTGGATCTTTGGTTTGCGCGGTTACATGGGCGAGCTCGAGGGCGCGAGAGTTCACCCATGCGGAGTGGCCGTCGGCGGCGCGGACGTAGGCGGGGCGACCGGGGATGAGAGAGTCGAGCAGCGCACGGCTCGGATTCGCGTGCGGGAAGACGGGGAGCTGCCAGCCGTGTCCGCGAAACCATGCGCCGCTCGGGCTCGCCTTCGCGCACTTCGCGATCGAATCGGCGACCTGCGCGGGCGTCGTGAGATCGTCCAGCGCGCACTCGTTCATGCGGATGCCGGCGGTCACCGGGTGCAGATGCGAGTCGTGGAAGGCGGGGAGGAGCATCCGCCCTTTCAACTCGATCACACGCGTTTTCGGCCCGATCAGCCTCGCGACGCCAGAGTCGTCGCCCACGAAGACAATGCGCGTTCCCGTCACCCCTACTGCGGATGCGCGGGGGAGCGTCGAGTCGACGGTGTAGACCGGACCGCCGCGAAAGACCATGTCGGCGTAGTCGTGGGTGCTGCTTGCGCACGAGGTCGCGGCAACGAGAGCCAGCGCCATCGTAGCAGCGGAAAGAGCGCTACACGTCAAGCTCGTTCATCAGCTGGTCGAGAAATATTTGCGCGTGGCGTGTGAGGTAGAGCCCGAGAACCGTGAGCGCGATGCCGACGACGATCACGACGGCTTCCGTGGCCGAGAAGCCTTCGTTGCGCGGAGCGTTGGGCGCGACCTTCGCATTCACTGCTTCCATCGTCGTGTGCACCGGAATCAACGCGAAGACGGAGCCGAGCGCGATGGTCCACCACGGATAGTCGAGGAAGCAGCAGAGCGTGAGCCCGAAGTAGATCACCGCGAGCCCCGCCGATGACCATCCGACCGTCACGAAGCGCGACTGCGCATCGGTGCGCACGTCTGCGAAGAGCCCGTGCGCAGTGATGGGTGCGGCGAGCGCACGCCAGAACGGCGACCCGCCGCTTCCTTTGCGCGCGTTCGTCAGCTGCCAGTTTTTGTAGAACCAGTAGATCTGGTACATGGACAGCGTCGTCACCGACATCACGATCAGCTTCTGTCGCGACACGGGGAAATACGGCGCCTCGGTGGCGGACGGTGGCGCTTCGCTCATCCCGCTGTGGGTGCGCTGAGCACATACACCGAATCGCCGACCGCGAGGGTCCCTTCCGCGATGACGCGCGCGTACACGCGACTCCACCCGGGACGCTCGTCTTCCCCGATTCGCCACGGCGAGTAGTCGCTGAACGATCGTCGTATCACGCCGCACGGTGCCGTGAAGCTCGTGATCGCGATCTCGGCCGGCCCGAGAGCGAGGTGGATGCCCGGAACCAGCAGTGGCCAGTCGATCCCCTCGAGCGTGATGTTCTCGCCGGTCGATCCGGGGACGATCGGATGCCCTTCATCTCTGAGCGCGTTGATGCGCTCGAGCGAATAGAGGCAGAGCGCGCGCATTGGTCCGCCGTGAAAGCGCCGGTTGCGCTGCTTGTCGCCTGCCAATCCGAGCGGGCCGACATAGGCGCTGCTCACCGGAAGCTTCGGCACTCCCCCCGCTGAGATGTTGATGGACACGATGCGACCACTCGCGCGCGCGTTCTCGCGCGCGGGCGATGGCTCGTGACCGACAACGGATTGAAAGAGATCTGGAGGCGTCATGACGGGCGTGAGTGTCTCACCAATGATGGCGACTCACGGCCCCGCGCGCACCCCGCATCCAGAGAGCGCTCTCAGTCGACCTTCTTCATCTCCATGCCGCAGCAGCACGTCGGACTCTTGTCGCCACCGCCGCCGGGCTTCGCGCCGCGCGTTACCTGAATCTCGCAGCCACAGCCATCGCTGGGGCAGCGGTACAGCTCGCCGGTTCTTAGTGCCATTGGAGCTCCGTGTTGGGCGCCCGCCTTCACGAGGACTTGGCGCGTTCACCTTCTCGACTCGCACGCATCGTGCCCCGGTCGTCGGCGACAGTGCTTGTCAGCGGCCGCACTGTGCGGTAGCGTATGCGCGGCTTCTCTGGGCGAGACTATGCACGCAGCGATGAACCGTGTGATCGCACCATGAACATCGGTGTCGCGAAGGAGCGCACCGCGGGCGAGCAGCGCGTTGCACTCGGCCCTGACGGCATTGCGAAGCTCGTGAAGGGCGGAGCTGCGGTGTTCGTCGAGCGCGGTGCTGGCACGGCCGCCGGCTTTCCGGATGGCGTCCTCGAGAAGGCCGGCGCGAAGCTCGTCGACGCCGCCGCCGCGCTTTACGCGACTTCCGCAATCGTGTTACGCGTGCAGCCGCCAACGCTCGATGAGGCGAAGATGCTTGCCGAGGGGAGCGTGCTCATCTCCTCGCTCCCCGCCGCGACGAGCGGCGATCTCATCAGGGCGCTCGCCGCTCGCAGGATCACCGCGTTCGCGCTCGAGAAGGTCCCGCGCATCACGCGCGCGCAATCGATGGACATGCTCTCCTCGCAGAGCACCGTCTCCGGATACAAGGCGGTGCTGATCGGCGCCGGGGCGCTCCCGAAATTTCTTCCGTCGCTCACCACTGCGGCCGGCTCCATTCCGCCCGCGCGCGTCTTCGTGCTCGGCGCCGGCGTCGCCGGACTGCAGGCGATCGCCACCGCTCGCCGGCTCGGCGCGATCGTCTCCGCCTTCGACGTGCGCGCGGCGGCCGCGGAGCAGGTGATGAGCCTCGGCGCGACGTTCGTCGCGTCGGATCTCGTGGCTGCGGATGCGGAGACGAAGGGCGGCTACGCACGCGCACAGGGCGAGGATGAGCGCGAGCGTACGCTCGCCGCGATCGCGCGCCACATCGTCAATCAGGATCTCGTGATCACCACGGCGCTCATCCCCGGCCGCGCGGCGCCGGTGCTCATCACGAAGGCGATGGTCGAGTCGATGCAGCCCGGCTCCGTCGTCGTCGATCTCGCGGCGGAGGCGGGCGGCAACTGCGAGCTCACCAAGCCGAACGAGACGATTCACGTGGGCGGCGTCACCATCATCGGCGCGGTGAATCTTCCGTCGACCGTCCCGTTCCACGCATCGCAGATGCTAAGCCGCAACATCCTCACGCTGCTGCAGCATTTGATCAAGGAAAACGCGCTCACGATCGACCTCACCGATGAGATCACCAAGGCGATGGTCGTAACTCACGACGGAGTGGTCGTATGAACCTCACCGGCTTCATGCAGCTCTACGTCTTCATGCTCGCGGCATTCGTCGGCTACCAGATCATCACTCGGGTGCCGCCGCTGCTGCACACACCGCTCATGTCGGCGACCAACGCGATTTCCGCGATCTCGCTGGTGGGGTCGCTCGTCGTCGCCGGCGCGAATCGCGACAGGGTGAGCACGATTCTCGGTGTCGTCGCGGTGACCGCGGCGACGATCAACATGGTCGGCGGATTCGTGATCACCGATCGCATGCTGAAGATGTTCCGGCGCGAGCCTGCAACTCCGAAGGTGGATGCCGCTGCGGCCGCGAAGCCCGAGGCGACGAAGTAATGCGCGAGATTTTCACCCAGGTCACCTACCTGGTCGCGTCGATTCTCTTCATCCTTGGACTGCGGAGCCTCACCAAGCCGGACACCGCGCGGCGGGGGATGCAGTACGCGGCGATCGGGATGCTGCTCGCGATCATCGGCACGCTCGTGCAGCACGAGATCGTCCGCTACGACTGGATCATCGGCGGGCTGATCGCCGGCACGATCATCGGCATCCCCCTCGGAACGCAGGTTCCGATGACCGCGATGCCGCAGCGCATCGCGATCTCGCACATGTTCGGCGCGCTCGCGGCGACGCTCGTCGGCATCGCGGAATACTGGCTGCACGGCGCGGAGCTCGGCAGCGCGAAGATGGCGGCCGTCGGCTTCGAGGTGCTCTTCGGTGCGCTGACGATCACCGGCAGCTTCATGGCGTTCGGCAAGCTGCAGGAGATCATCACCGGTCGAGCGGTGACGTACAAGGGACAGAACGCGGTGAACATCACGCTGTTCGGCGTGACGCTGCTGATGTTCGGCTACCTCATCGTCCATCCCGAGAATGCGGTTGTCTTCTACTCGATGATCGCGCTCGCGCTCATGATCGGCGTCTTCATGGTGCTCCCGATCGGCGGCGCCGACATGCCCGTCGTGATCTCGCTGCTCAATTCGTACGCAGGGCTCGCATCGGCTGCCACCGGCTTCGCGATCGGCAACAACGTTCTCATCATCGCGGGGGCGCTCGACGGCGCTTCGGGATTCATCCTCTCGATCGTGATGAGCAAGGCGATGAACCGTTCGTTCCAGAACGTGATCTTCGGCGCGTTCGGTGCGGCGCCCACCGTGTCGACGAAAACGGCATCGGGGCTCAGCGTGCGCTCCATCAGCGCCGAAGATGCCGCGATCCAGCTCGCCTATGCGAAGCTGGTGATCATCGTGCCGGGGTACGGAATGGCGGTAGCGCAGGCGCAGCATCAGGTGCGCGAGCTCGCGGAGCTGATCGAGAAGAAGGGTGGCGAGGTGAAGTACGCGATCCATCCGGTCGCCGGACGCATGCCCGGGCACATGAACGTGCTGCTGGCAGAGGCGAACGTTCCGTACGACCGGCTCTACGACATGGATGAGATCAACGGCGAGTTCGAGCGCGCCGACGTCGCGCTAATCATCGGCGCCAATGATGTCGTGAACCCGGCCGCGCGCAACGACAAGTCGAGTCCGATCTATGGGATGCCGATCCTGAATGCGGACAAGGCGCAGAACGTGATCGTGCTCAAGCGCAGCATGAACCCGGGCTTCGCGGGAATCGAGAACGAGCTGTTCTACAACGACAAGACGAGCCTTCTGTTCGGCGATGCGAAGGCGTCGCTCTCGAAGCTCGTGACGGAGATGAAGACGGTGTGACCAGGCGCCGCGCCTTCGCACTCGCGATGGCGTCGTGCGCGTTCGCCTGCTCGCGTCACGATGCGCCGCCGCCGAAGGTTGCGAGCGCCGACTCCGCGGTCGCCGCGAAGGCGGGCGAGAGCCTCGCCGCCAGGACTGACGAATGGAATCGCGCCGAGATCGTAAAGCGGCTCGGCGAGGCGGGGCTTGTGGTCATTGACAGCGCGCGCGAGGTGCATCACGCGGGGCTCTCGCTTGCGGGCGATCTCCTGAGCGTGAGCGCGAGTCCGCTCGAGATCTATGTCTATCCGACTGCCGCCGCGCGGGCGAACGACGCGGCGAAGCTCGACACGATGCCGAACCCCAGGCAGCCGCCCGCACGGCGTCCGCGCTACATCATCTCCGGAAATCTCATCGCGATACACATGACGCCGAAGGAGGCACTGGCGGAGCGGGTGGAGAACGTCTTCACCGCACGCCACGCAGAGGCGCCGTAGTTCCGACGCGGCTTTTTTCCCAGCGCCATCGACGCTGCAACCCGGGATCAGCTCGCGCGCCCGAGGGTCCGTTGGAACACCACCAGTGAGCTGTCGAGCGGCGCGATCCGGATCGCCTGGCTGATCCACTTTCGGGCGGCCGCGCTGTCTCCCCGCGCGAGCGCGATCTCCGAGCGCATGCGCAGAATCGCCTCCGGTCGCCCGCCCTTGAGCGAGTCCGCGATCGCCAGCTCCTTCGTCGCCTCCGGCAGCTTTCCCGTCTGCCGCAGCATGTTCGCCAGCAGATAGTGCAGGTTGCCGCTGTGCGGCTGCTGAACAAGCGCCTGGCGATACGTCGCGATCGCTGAGTCGGGGAGATCCTTGTTGTAGTACGCCTCGCCCTTCATCACCGCATGCCAGTTCAGGCTCGTCGAATCGTGCGCGGGTACGCGCGCGAGCTCGGCCAGCACGGAGTCCGGCCCGCGCCGCGTGCCGAGCGCGACGAGATACATCACCCACGTCTGCTCCGACCCCGGATTTTCCTTCGACGCATCGCGCAGAAGCGCGAGCTCACCTTCGTACGCGCCGATCGCGTGCAGCTGCTCGGAGTAGAAAAAGACGATGTTGTCGTTCCCAGGCTCGAGCGCATGCGCGCGCTGCAGATACTTGATCGCCCTCTGGTGCTCGTTCTTGTTCGCGTACAGGTCGCCCATCAGCTGCCACGGTCGCGACGCCCTCGGCGCCTGCTCGATCCCGTGCAGAAACAGGGTGTAGTTCGTCTGCCACGGGATCACTTCCGGGTATGTCACGAGCAACCCGCCCACCGCGATTGCGGCCAGCGGCACCCCCGTCACCAGCTTCGCTGCGAACGCACCGCCCAAGTCGCGCGCGGCTCCGTACAGCTGATTCGCCCCCCACGCCACCAGCAGCGCGATCCCCACGCTCGGCAGATACAGCGTTCGCTCCGCCAGCAGCTGGCCCGTCGGCACGAGCAGATTCGACGCCGGAAGAAAGGCGATCGCGACCCACGCGATCGACACCAGAGGACGCCGGTCTCCGCGCCGCGCGAGCAGCGCCGCCGCGATGACGATCAGCGCCGCCGCCGCTAGCGACAACACCGCCCAGATCGTCGGCTCCGTCAGCGGAATCACTATGTCGGATCCGTAGTGCATGCGCAGCCTGCTCGGCCACACCAGGAGCCGCCCGATCAGCGGCCACGCCGCCGTCATCGTCCAGAAGCGCGGCGCGAATCCGAAGTTTCGCACTTCGTGCGTCACCCAGTGCTGGCTGACGGTGAGCCCGCCAAGTACGAAGAAGCGCGCGGTAACGACGCTCACGAGCGCGACGGTGCACAGCGACCACACACGCCATCCGCCCACGAGCACCTCGCGGAATGTCGGCTGCCGCCCCGAGCTCTCCGAGCGCCATCCCCAGAGACAGAGAAAAGCGATCGCCGGAATTCCCGCGCCGCTCTCCTTTGCACCGATCGCGAGCATGTATGCGCCCGCCGCGAGCAGCGCCGGCTTCCATCCGATCACCACGCCGCCGTCGCTCTTCATCGACGCGCGCAGCAGCACTCCGATGCACGCGATGCCGAACATCGCTACGAGCACTTCCGACGAGTTCACGATGTTCGCCACCGCTTCCACGTGCACGGGATCGACCGCGAACAGCAGAGCGCCGAAGAACGCCGCCCACTTGTTCGTGGCGCGCGCCAGCAGCCACCACAGCCCGAGCGTGGTCGCCACGTGAATCACGATCGCATAAAGATGAAAGATCCACGGCTTGCCGCCACCGAGATTCCAGAGCAGCGCATACATGAACTGCGCGACGGGCCGATAGAGCCCGGTCTCCGGATTCCCCCAGTAGCTCTGCACCCACGCCTGCGCCACGCCCAGCCACGTGTGCCGCGACGGTACCTCGACGATCACGCCGAGATCGTCGTACACGAAGCCGAATGTCAGCGAGGAGAGGTACGGCAGCGCCGCCGCCAGAATCAGCAGGAAGAGCGCAACGCGCTCGGCGGTGAAGATGCCGCGCCAGCCTTTTGAAGCGCCGGTGGAGGGAAGTGGTGCGGAGCTCATCACACTCTCGAGGGGGGAAACACGATCGGGTCAGGCAAGCGCCTGACCCGAACATGGAGGAACATACGTCCGACGATCAGATCACGGATCGCAGGTGATGATACCGTCGAGGGTCGTCGCAGCGGCCTGGCTACCAAAGCCGGCGTAGCACTTCTTGGTCGTCGCGCTGTGCTGCGACGTGCCCTTCCAACCCTTCGCATCCGCGACCATACCCGTGATCGTCACGCCCTGTGAGGTCGTGAAGTTCATC
>JACCWE010000051.1 GCA_013697785.1 Gemmatimonadaceae bacterium | reverse complement strand
TCGAGCATCACGAGCATCGCCCTCGAGTATCCGCGCCCGCGATACTCGGGTTCGACGAACATTCGCTTGATCTCCGCGATCCCCGGAGAAAGCGGGCGAAAGGCGCCGCACGCCACCGCTCGCGAGTCGACACGGCCGATGAAGAACCCGCTCCCCGGAACGAGCACATCCTCCGGCTTGAAGTTCCCCGCGCCGTCGATCTTGTGATCGTAGAGCGCGGTAATTTCCTTCGACATCGCGCTGATGAGCGCGGCGGCTTCGGGCTCGCGGGCATCGACTCGCAAGATCTCGAGGGCGGGCATGTTCTGAGGCATCGGCGACGGTCGGTGCGGGAGAATACCAAACGTTGAAATATCGCTCTCCGGCGGCGCGCTTCAACTCAAAGTAGATTCCACCGCATGACTCCTCCTTCCGCACCCGTGCCCCCCGCAAGCGCGCAAGGCAAATGTCCGAGCTGCGGCGAGCCCGCGAGCGGACACTTCTGCGCCAACTGCGGCTCGCCGCTCGCTGGCGCGCGCTGCGCCGCGTGCGCCACGATCCTCACCCCCGGCGCGAAGTTCTGCCATCGCTGCGGCAACGCCGCCGGCGCGCCCGGTGTGCGCTCCGCTGCCGGCGCAACAACGCTGCCATGGGCGATCGCCGGCATCGCTCTCGTCGCCTTTGTCGCGCTTCTCGCGGGCCAGCGCTTTCGCTCCACTCCGCCCGTGGACGCCGCGCAGGCACAAGCCCAGGCGCAGGGCGCACCGCAGGGAGAAGATGCGCGTGGCGGGGGCGCACCTCCCGATGCCAGCGCGCAAGGCGTACGCGCGCCAGACATCTCCAACATGTCGCCGCGGGAGCGCGCCGACCGTCTCTACGATCGCATCATGCGCCTCGACACCGAGGGGAAGAAGGACAGCGTCCTCTTCTTCGCGCCGATGGGCATCGCCGCATATCAGGCGGTCTCGGACCCCGATGCCGACGCACGCTTCGACATGGGACGCATCTCCGTAGTCGCCGGCGCGCTCCCCGTCGCCAAGAGCGAGGCCGACAGCATCCTCGCCAAGCAGCCGACGCATCTCCTCGGCCTCGTTCTCGCGATGCAGGTCGCGCGCGCGAGCGGCGACAACGCCGGCGCATCCGCATATCGCGCGAAGATCCACGCTGCGCAGAAGTCCGAGCTCGCGAAGAAGCTCTCCGAGTACGACCGACACAGCGCCGACATTCGAGACGCGCTCGCGGACAAGTAGGCCACGCGCGCCCGACACTTCAGACGGACTCATGCCGATCAAAACGATCCACGTCGCCCACAGCCCCGACTCCGACGACGCCTTCATGTTCTACGCGCTCGCCGAGGGGAAGATCGACACCGGCGATCTCCGCTACGTGCACGAGCTGCAGGACATCGAGTCGCTCAATCAGCGCGCGCTGAAGGCCGAGCTCGAGGTCACCGCAGTCTCGATCCACGCGTACGCCTATCTCACCGACCGTTACGCCCTTCTCCCGCACGGCTCATCGATGGGCGACCGCTATGGACCGCGCCTCGTCGCGCGCACGCCGATGACGAAGGCCGATGTACGTGGCAAGCGCATCGCGATCCCGGGTCCGCTCACCACGGCGTATCTCGCGATGCAGCTCTACGAGCCGGCCTTCGAAGCCGTGATGACGCCCTTCGATCAGATCGAGGATGCCGTCGTCAATGGCGACGTCGACGCGGGTCTTCTCATCCACGAGGGACAGCTCACCTTCGGCGATCGCGGGCTGCATCTCATCGCCGACATGGGCGAGTGGTGGTTTCAGGAAACCGGTCTTCCCCTTCCCCTCGGCGGCAACGTCGTCCGCAAGGACATGGGCGAAGATCTCATTCGCACCGTCTCGCGCCATCTGCGTGCGAGTATCGCTTATGGTCTCGAGCATCGCGTGAAGGCTCTCGACCACGCGATGCAGTTCTCGCGCGGGCTGGATCGGGGCAAGGCTGATACATTCGTCGGCATGTACGTGAACGACTGGACTCTCGACTACGGCGATCGCGGACGCGCTGCGGTGCGTGCGCTGCTCGAACGAGGCGTCGAGCGCGGACTCATCGACAAACCGGTGAAGATCGAGTTCGTCGAGGATTAACGTTTACTAATAGAACGCGGGTTACAGCGAAACGAACGGGGTCGTCTTCAGATGCGACCTTTCGCACCGAATTCGTGTGCGAATGTCCCCCCACAGTGATCAGCATTGCTCAGAAACATGCGACCCCGCTCTTCAGCTTCCACCGGGGCCGATTCTGCGTTGACACCAGGTATGGCCGAGAGCACGCTCGTGAGCCCCGAGCAGAGCGCGCGTGAAGCGCGCGCGCTCGCGGAGATCGTGCAGCGCATCAACCAGTCGCTCGAGCTCGACCGCGTCTTCGCGCTCATCGTGCGCCACGCCGCGGAGCTCCTGCATGCGCGCGGCGCCCGCCTCGGCCTCGTCGAGGAAGGCTCAATGGTGATGGCCGCCACCCACGGCGACGTCGGCGATCTGTCCATCACCGCCACCGATACATTCGGAAGCATCTCATCCACCGGCGAGCATCCGCTTTGGGAACGACGCTCCGACTCGCCGGAGATGGGGAACATCGTCGCCGTGCCTTGCATCGCGAACGGTCTCGTGATCGGCGCCATCAGCGTCTTCGATGTCCCTGAGCGCCGCTTCGACTCGCACGACGAAGAGCTCCTCCTCGCGCTCGCCAATCACGCCGCCATCGCGATCGACAACGCGCGCCTCTACAGGCAGTCGGTTCGCGCAATGGAGCACGCGAGCATCCTCGCCAGCTCCGCGCGCAGCCTCGCGATGTACGTCACCCCCGACGAGATCTACGCGGACATCGAGCGCATCGCGAGCACGTCGCTCGATGCGGACGGCGTCGCGCTCTATCAGTCCGCGGCAACGGAGGGCGCCGTCACCATCGCCTTCTCCAGCGGAGCCGGCAAGCACGTTGCCACCTTCGCGCTGGTCGGCTTCTGGGAGGGAACGCGCGGCGACGTCATGCGCTCGGGTATCCCCTGCTTCGTGCACGAGCTGGACGTCGTCAAGGACAAGCAGATGCTTGCCATGGTGGCAGAAGCCGGCATCAGCTCGATCGCGTGCCTTCCATTGGCTGTGGAAGGTCGTCTCCAGGGACTCCTCGTTCTTCGCTACCTCACGCCACAGAAGTTCGACGAGGACCAGCGAAACCTTCTCATCGACTTCGGAAGTCACTGCGCGCTCGCGCTCCGCAATGCGCTGCTGCTCGAGCGCGTCGAGCAGCGCGCGCAGCGCCTCGCCGCCGTCGCGAAAGTCCAGCAGGCGATCTCCGCGGCCTCGTCCCTCGCAGACGTCTACGCCGAGAGCTACCGCGCTGTCGCGTCGGTCGTCGACGCGCCCTGCTTCGTCCTCATGCGCCACGATCCGCAACGCGATGTCCTCGTTCCCGAGTTCGTGGTCAGAAACGGTGACGCGGGAAGTCCGGACAGCGCCACCTGCATTCAGATGGTGCGCGGTTCACAGCCGGACAACAGCCTCGTCGCAGCATTCCGCACCGGCGAGCCGAACGTCGCTGCGATCACCGACGGCAGCGATTCCGCCACCACGACCATGCACCCCGGCATGATGGTCGTGCTCACCGCGCCGATCGTGAACGGCGAGCAGGTGCTCGGCGTCCTTCAGGCGCAGTCGCAGCGGCCGAACGCATACGACAGGGAAGTCGTCGACATCGTTATGCTTATTGCCCGCCAGGCCGGCACCGCGATGGCACGCGCCCAGACAAGCGCCAGTGAGCGCGCTGCCAGTGAGCGCGCGCGTGCACTCGCGGTCGCCCTCGAGGCGATGGACCAGCCCGTGCTCATTCGCTCGCGCGACGAGATCGTGCTCTATGCCAACGGCGCTGCACTACGCGAGTACGGCTATACGCGCGATGAGCTCATCGGTCTCTCATCGCACGTGCTCACGGTGCTCCCGACCGTGCGCGCGCACGACCAGACGCGCGAAGCACCGCGCGAGGAGCTCGCCGCATCCGGCTCATGGTCCGGTGAGCTGCTCCTTCAGCGCAAGAACGGCTCGGAATTCCCCGCGTGGCTCAGCATCAACAACATCGTGAACGAGGAGGGTGAGATCACCTCCAGCGTCATCAGCACGCGCGATCTCACCGAGGAGCGCCGCGTCGCCGAGCAGCTGCGCCAGTCGGAGAAGCTCGTCGCGCTCGGCGAGCTCGTCGCAGGCGTCGCGCACGAGGTCAACAATCCCCTCACCGGCATCTCCGCGTTCGCGCAGCTGCTGCAGGAGGAGCGGCTCACCCCCGACCAGCTCGAGGCCGCGCAAATGATCAAACGCGAAGCCGATCGCGCGGTCTCCGTAATTCGCGACCTGCTCACCTTCGCGAGAAAGACCGGACCTCGCAGCGTTCCGATCGACATGAACGCGCTCATCGAGCAGACGATGCGCCTGCGCACCTACGGGCTGCGTACCGCAGGCATCGAGATGACGCAGGAGCTGGCTCCCGGACTCCCGCGCGTGCATGGCGATGACCGGCAGCTGCAGCAGGTGCTCCTCAATCTCGTCGTCAACGCGGAGCACGCTGTCGCCAACTGCACGAAGCGCATTATCACGGTGCGCACGAGTGTCGCAGCGGGGCGCGTGATCGTCGAAGTGTCGGATACCGGTCAGGGAATGTCCGCCGAAGTGCAGAAGCGTATATTCGAACCGTTCTTCACGACGAAACCGGAGGGCACGGGCACCGGTCTCGGGCTCAGCGTCAGCTTCGGGATCGTACGGACGCACGGCGGCACACTCACGGTGCACAGCGCACCAGGCGCCGGTGCCACCTTCCGCCTCACGCTGGCCATCGACGAGAAAAGCGCATGACGCTCAAGCTCATGTCCAACGAAAGCGTCGCGAAGAAGCCCGGGGCGGTCGATGCCGCGGCGCTGGCCAATATTCTCGTGGTGGACGACGAGGCGGCGATCCGTACGGCGCTCTCCCGCTTCCTCAAGATGCGCGGCTTCCACGCGGTGCCCGTCGCCTCCGGAGCAGCCGCGCTCGAAGCGATGCAGCAGATGCACTTCGAGGGCATGGTGTCCGATGTTCGCATGCCCGGCATGACCGGGCTCGAGCTCATCACCCTCGCGCTCGCGAAGGAGCCCGATCTCGCGATCCTGATGTTCTCCGCTGTGAACGATGCCGTCACCGCGAGCACCGCCCTCGCTCGCGGCGCTGCCAACTATCTCGTCAAGCCGGTCGAGCTCGCGGATCTGCATCGCGCCGTCGTCGAGGCGCTCGCCAAGCGCGCGCGCACGATCGAGCATCGCCGCGCCGAGCAGGCCTCGCTCACCGAAGTCGCGCGCAGGCTCGAGGAGATGGAGCACGATCGCAACTCCCTCGAGCTCCTCACGGTCGACGTCGCGCACTCCGTCGTCTCGGCGATGGAGACGAAGAACTTCTTCATGAAGGGGCATTCCGAGCGCGTCGCCGTGCTCGCCGCGAGCGTCGCCTGCAAGTTGGGCGTCGATGACGCCACGGCCGAGGCAGTCCGCGTCGCGGGGTTGCTGCACGATGTCGGCACCGCCGGCGTCAGCGAGATCGTCCTCGCCAAGGCCGGCGAGCTGTCGGCCGAGGAGATGAACCACGTGCGCGAGCACGTTCGAATCGGAATGCAGATTCTCTCTCCCCTTCGCTACCTGGGCCGTGTGCTCGACTACGTGTGCGACCACCATGAGCACTTCGATGGCCGGGGGTACCCGAGGGGGGTCGCTGGCGAGGCTATCTCGTTGGGGGGGCGCATCATAGCCGCATGCGACGCGTTCGACGCCCTGACGTCTCCGCGCCCGTACCGGAACGCCGTCTCGGCCCCGGCCGCCATGACGCAGATCGAGACGCACGCGGGCACCCTGTTCGATCCGGCCGTCGTGGTCGCGCTCGGCGCAGTAATCGCGCAACGAGAGGATACGCGAACCGCCTGAGCACGCCGTGAATCTTCACTAGCCCCAACAGGGTAGTGGAGGCGCGCGTATTAAGGCAGCGTCCGTCCTTTCACCCCGTGTCCGCTTCGTGAAGAGAGTTCGATTGATCGTGGCTGTGCTGCTGGGCGCCGGCTGTGCGGGGACGCCATCGGTGGCCGGCGTGGCGGGCATCGCGCCCGCGCCGAACAGGGAGTGGACACCGCCAGCAACGCCCCGCGACACCCTCCCGTCCACACCCGTTTCGTTCCCGCCCGACCTCCTCACGCGCGTCAACACGCTCACGCTGGGCGACGTCGTCGATCTTGCGCTCAGAAACAATCCCGAGACGCAGATCTCGTGGGCCAACGCCCGCGCGGCCTCGGCTGCGTTCGGCGGCTCGAAGGCGCTGTACTACCCGACGATCGCCGCCGAGATTGGCGTCACTCATCTGAGGACGTCGCCGACGTTCAGCAACGACAGCGTGCTCCGACCATCGCTCACGCAAACGAATTATGGGCCGACGGTGTCCGTCAGCTGGCTGATCGCCGATCTCGGCGGCCGCGCGGGTACGATCGAGAACGCGAGGCAGGGATTGATCGCGGCGAACTGGACGCACAACGCGACGATTCAGAACGTCGTGCTCGCGGTCGAGAGCGCGTACTTCAACTACATGGCGAACAAGGGGCTCGTGGAGTCCGAGCGGCTGAGCGTGCAGGAGGCGCAGACGAGTCTCGCATCGACGCAGGGACGCCAGCACGTCGGTCTCGCTACGATCGCCGACGTGCTGCAGGCGAAGACCGCGCTCTCGCAGGCGACGCTCACCCTCGAGACGACGGAGGGCGATCTGCAGACGACGCGCGGCGCGCTCGCCGCGGCGATGGGACTTCCCGCGAACGCGCCGTACGACATCGAGGCGGCGCCAGCGACGAACGTGGGGCCCGCGACCGATAGCGTGAACACGCTCATCGAGCAGGCGGTGCAGAGCCGGCCGGATCTCGCGTCCGCGCAGGCCGACTATCGCGCGGCGATCGGCAACGTGCGCTCCGCGCGCGGGAATCTCTTCCCTTCGATTCAGGCAACGGGCACGGGCGGTCGCACGTATGTGCAGACACTCCCGGGCGGCGCGAGCAACTACACTGTGTCCGTCGGCCTCGCGATCCCTATTTTCTCCGGGTTCGCGCGCCAGTACGCGGTGAAGCAGGCGCGCGCGGAGGCCGACGCGGCGCTCGGACGCGCGGCATCGGTGAAGCAGCAGGTGCAGTTTCAGGTTTTCAGCTCCTATTACGCGCTGCAAACAGCGGCGCGGCGCGTGAATACCGCTGACGATCTGCTCGAGAGCGCGCAGTCCTCCGAAGACGCCGCCCTCGGACGTTATCGTGCCGGTGTCGGACTCTTCGTCGACCTGCTTACCGCGCAGAGCGCGCTCGCGTCCGCGCGCGCGCAACAGGTGCAGGCGCGCTGGGTGTGGCAGACCGCGCTCGCGCAGCTTTCGCACGACACCGGCGTTCTCGATACGAGCGGTGCGACGAACATTCGCGTCACTCCTGACACAACCAGAGAGGCACCACCGAAATGATCCATCGTCGTTCGCTTCACGTCGTTGCTACGGTGGCGGCTCTGTTCTCGCTCGTCGCGTGCGGGAAAACGGCGCCGCCGCCCCCGTCTGCAGTGCCCGTGACGGTTGGGAAGTCGGAGCTGCGCACTGTGCCGTATCTGCTGCAGGCCAACGGCACCGTCGAGCCGATGCAGACCGTCGCGATCGAGCCGCAGGTGGGTGGCATCATCACAAAGGTCCTCTTCAAGGAAGGGGACGACGTGAAGGAGGGGCAGCCGCTCTTCGAGATCGATTCGCGCACGTTCCAGGCGGCGCTCGCGCAGGCGGAGGCCGTGGTCGCGCGCGATCGCGCGCAGCTCGCGAGTGCGAACTCGGACGTCTCACGCTACAGCGCGCTCGTCGACAAGAACTACGTCACGTCACAGCAGATGGAGCAGGTGAACACCACCGCCGCCTCGATCAAGGCGACGCTCGCGTCGGACGAGGCCATGGTGCAACAGGCGCGGCTCAACTTTCAGTACGCGACGATCCGCTCGCCGATCTCGGGGCGAGCCGGAAGTCTGCAGGTGCGCGCCGGCTATCTCGCGAAGATTCCCGCGTCGACGCCGCTCGTGACGATCAATCAGATCCATCCCATCCTCGTACGCTTCGCAGTGCCCGCCGCGAGCCTGCAGCGCATTCGCCAGTACGCGTCCGCGACGCTACCGGTGAGCGCGCATCCGGCGAGCGCGCCGGGAGCCTCGAGCACGGGCACGCTCTCCTTCGTCGACAACGCGATCGACACGACGACCGGGACGATCCTCCTCAAGGGCACCTTCGAGAACAAGGACGGCGCACTCTGGCCGGGCGAGTTCGTGACGACCTCGCTCGAGCTCTTTCAACAGCAGAACGCGATCGTCGTGCCCACGCAGGCCGTCGTCGAAGGGCAGAACGGCAACTACATATTCGTGATCAACGCCGACAGTACGGCGACGCAGCGCCAGATCACGATCGACCGTGCAGCGGGCGACATCACCATCATCTCGCAGGGCGTGAAGCCCGGCGAGCTCGTGGTGACCGATGGCCAGCTGCGTTTGAACACGGGAACGAAGGTTCAAATCAAGCCGCCCGCCGGCGGAGATCTGCAGAGGGCCGGATGAGTATCTCGGAGCTGTTCATCAAGCGTCCCGTCATGACGACACTCGTCATGGCGGGCATTCTCCTTTTCGGGCTCGTCTCCTACCGCAACCTCGCGGTGAGCGATCTCCCCACCGTCGACTACCCCACGGTCTCCGTCAACGCCTCCCTCCCCGGCGCGAGTCCCGAAACGATGGCATCGTCCGTCGCGACCCCGCTCGAGAAGCAGTTCTCGACGATCGCGGGTATCGATGTGATGACGTCGCAGAGCGCGCTCGGCACTACGGGCATCACGCTGCAGTTCGCGCTCGACCGCAACATCGACGCGGCCGCCGCCGATGTGCAAGCCGCGATCTCCCAGACGCTCCGCCAGCTCCCGCAGAACATCGTCCCGCCGTCGTATCAGAAGGTCGACCCGTCGGCTTCGCCCATTCTGTACTTCGCGCTGCGCTCGACCTCGCTCCCGCTGTCGCAGCTCGACGAATACGCCGAGACTTTTCTCGCGCAGCGCATCTCGATGGTGTCCGGCGTCGCGGCGGTGCAGGTCTACGGCTCGCAGAAATACGCCGTCCGCATCCAGCTCGATCCGCAGGCGATGGCCACGCGCAAGATCGGCATCGACGAGGTCACCGATGCGGTGAGCACCGGCAACGTCAATCTTCCGACCGGGGTGCTCTGGGGCAGCGACAAGGCCTACACCGTCCAGGCGAACGGACAGCTCTCCAGCGCGAAGGACTTCGCACCGCTCATCGTTACCTACAGGAATGGCGCGCCCGTGCGCCTGCAGGACATCGGCAAGGTGGTGGACGGAGTGCAGGACAGCAAAGTCGCGAGCTGGTTTAACGGCCAGCGCGCCATCGTACTCGCCGTACAGCGTCAGCCGGGAACGAACACGGTGCAGGTCGCGAAGGACGTGAAGGCCGCGATGGCGCAAATGGAGGGCCAGTTTCCCGGCTCCGTCGCGGTCGAGACACTCTACGACAAGTCGCTCACGATCGAAGCGTCGGTGCGTGACGTGAAGTTCACGCTGATGCTCACCCTCGTGCTCGTCGTTCTCGTAATCTTCCTTTTCCTCCGCAACATCTCGGCGACCATCATCCCGAGCCTCGCGCTCCCGATGTCGCTCGTCGGAACGTTCGCCGTGATGTACATGCTCGACTACAGCCTCGACAACCTCTCGCTGATGGCGCTCACGCTATCGGTCGGATTCGTCGTCGACGATGCGATCGTCATGCTCGAGAACATCGTCCGCCACATCGAGAAGGGCGAGCCGGTGTTCGAATCCGCGCTCGTGGGCTCGCGCGAGATCGGCTTCACGATCATGTCGATGACGCTGTCGCTCGTCGCCGTCTTCGTGCCCATTCTCTTCCTGGGTGGGCTCGTCGGACGATTGTTCCACGAGTTCGCGGTCACGATCGGCGCCTCCATCATCGTGTCCGGGTTCGTGTCGCTCACGCTCACGCCGATGCTGTGCAGCCGCTTTCTCAAGCCGCACCACGAGGAAAAGCGTAGCAGGTTCTTCCAGATCACGGAAGGCGCATACGACAGGACGCTGGCCTTCTACGAACGCACGCTCCTGTGGGTGATGGATCATCGCCCGTACGCCCTCATCTTCTCGGGGCTCATCCTCCTCGGCACGATCGGCCTGGGCGCCATCGTCCCCAAGGGGTTCCTCCCGAGCGAGGATACCTCGCAGCTCAGCGCCTCCACGGAGACCGAGCAGGGAACCTCGTTCGAGGCGATGCTCGCTCACCAGAAACAGCTCGCCGCGATCGTACTGGCCGATTCGAACATCGAAGGATTCATGTCGTCGATCGGCGCGAGCGGACGCAATCCGACGATGAATCAGGGTCGATTCTTCATGCATCTGAAGGACCGGTCCAAGCGATCGCTCGATGCCGATGCAGTCGCACGCGAGCTCACGGCCAAGCTCGCGGTGATTCCCGGCACCCGCGTTTACATCACGAATCCGCCGCCGATCAACATCGGTGGCCGCTCGAGCAGAAGTCTCTATCAGTTCACGCTGCAGGCGACCGACATCGCCGTCCTGTATCACTACGCAGCGATCATGGAGCAGAAGATGCACGCGCTCCCTGGCCTCACCGACGTCAACAGCGATCTGCAGGTCAAGAATCCACAGGTGCAGGTCGACATCGACCGCGATCGCGCGTCATCCCTCGGCGTCACCGCCAATACGATCGAGAACGCGCTCTACAACGCCTACGGCTCGAGGCAGGTCTCGACCATTTACACGCCCAACAATCAGTACTGGGTGGTGATGGAGCTCGAGCCGCAGTACCAGAAGAATCTGGACGCGCTCGGGCTCCTCTACGTGCACTCGGCGACCGGCGAGCTGGTGCCTTTTTCATCGCTCGCTAAGGTATCACCGAGCACGGGTCCGGCCACGGTGAACCACTCCGGGCAACTGCCCTCGGTCACGCTTTCCTTTAACCTCGCGCCCGGCGTCTCGATCGGGCCGGCGGTGAGCGAGGTGAATCGACTGGCCGCGCAGACGCTGCCCTCGAGCATTACCACCGCGTTCTCGGGCACCGCGCAGGCATTTCAGGCGGCGCAGAAGGGGCTGCTCGTCCTCCTCGTGCTCGCGATCCTGATCATTTATATCGTGCTCGGCATTCTCTACGAGAGCTTCGTGCACCCGATCACGATTCTCACCGGGCTGCCGTTCGCCGGCTTCGGCGCGCTGCTCACGCTCTGGATCTTCCACATGGAGCTGAGCGTCTACGCCTTCGTCGGAATCATCATGCTGATCGGTCTGGTGAAGAAGAACGCCATCATGATGATCGATTTCGCGATCGCGGCCGAGCGCAACGAAGGGAAGTCCGCACACGACGCGATTCTCGAGGCGTGCAGCGTACGATTCCGGCCGATCATGATGACCACCATGGCGGCGCTGATGGGCACGCTTCCGATCGCCCTGGGGGCTGGCGCGGGCGCCGAATCCCGGCGTCCGCTGGGCGTTGCGGTGGTGGGCGGCTTGGCGTTCTCGCAGATCATCACGCTGTACGTGACGCCCGTGTTCTACACCTACCTCGACGCCTTCCAGAAGCGTTTCGAGAGGGCCGAGCACAGGAACGAGGATAGGGCCCATGGCGTAGTGGCGGGAGCGCCGCTCCCGGCCAGCGGCGACTGAATGCGCATCTCCCGCCCGGATGGGCGGATTGGACGCTTGACGTTTCTTTCGATCCGTGATATTGGGTTCGTTCTGGC
>JACCWE010000106.1 GCA_013697785.1 Gemmatimonadaceae bacterium | reverse complement strand
GCGTCTCCTCCGTCACCGCGAAGTCGGCGTCGTACCCCTCGAACTCGGCCAGCAACCGCATCAGGATGAGTAGCGTGGGTACGTCGTGCTCGACGGCGCGCCTGACGTGGACAGTGGAGTTCGTCATCGCCTCATCTGCTCGGCGACCGCGTCGAAGAAGTTCCAGTCGTCGATGACCGCGCCGCCGGTCGGCTTCGTCTGCGCGCTCCACACGACTACGACGAGATGCACGGCGGGATTGACGTAGATGTGTTGGCCGAAGATACCGTTCGCCTCGAAGGCACCGTCGCGGCGCTGGGCGGCGTCGGTACCCGGCCACCAGAAGTAGCCGTAGGGAAGTGGACTGCCGTCGAGCAGCGTCTTCGGCGTCGATGCCTCGTGCACCCATCCATTCGGCAGAATTTGCTCGCCGTTCGCAACCCCGCCATCGAGGATGAACTGTCCGAAGCGCGCGTAGTCGCGAAGCGTCGCGCTGAAGCCGCTGCCGCCGATCTCGTGGCCATTCGGTGAGTCGAGCCACCAGCGCGCGTCGGACTCCATCGCGTACCGGCTCCAGATGCGCTCGGAGAGATAGTCGGCGAGCGAGCGACCGACGGCGCTGCTCACGACCTCACCGGCGACGAGTGTCTCGCCCGTACTGTAGTTGTTCGCGAAGCCGGGCTTCGCGCCGCGCGGGAGCATCGACATCAACTTCATCGCCGCGCCGGGCTGCTGCGCGATCTGCGTCTCCAGCAGATGACGGCGATCCGATGACGAGTCGGTGTACGTCTCGTTCCAGCGGACGCCTGATGACATCATGAGGATGTCGCGCACGCTCACACCGTCGTACGCGCTGCCTTTGAGAGCGGTGACGTAGTTCGTGAGCGGATCGGAGAGCGACGCGATACGACGCTGCTCGAGCGCGGCGCCGACGAGCGTCGACGTGATCGACTTCGCGACGGACATCGACATCCAGCGCGTGCGCGGGGAGTTGCCGTAGCGGTAGCGCTCGAGGGCGATGCAGCCGTCCTTCAGAACCAGAATCCCCGAAACGCGATTGAGCTCGAGGTAGCGCGCGAGATCGTAGGTCGAGTCGCCAGCGCGAAAGTGGACGTCGCCGAGCGGCTTGCTCGATGCCGGGAGCGGCTTCGGATGCGCGCCGTGCGCGACCACTCGAGTGGGGAAGAGACGATCGATGTTGCGGAATGTGTTGACGGCGAGCTCGGGGGTGAGCGCGCCGTCGTACATCTGGCGCACGGTGCCGATCGGCTCAGACGCGTGCGGATACGCGCTGTCAGCTGGCGTGTTTGACGTGCGCTGTGCGGCGAGTGAGTCGCATGCTCCCACAATGCAGGCGGCTGCGACAAAAATGAAAGCGCCGAGGCGCGGTGCGGCTCTTCTCATCGCCTTTGCATCGCTCCTACGATCTTGTCCCATCGCGGATCCTTGTGATATGGCTCGAACAGCCCTGCCGTGACCGTGTGCTCCAGCACATCATCGCGCCGCTCGACTGCGACAGCGAGACGCGCGAACACGGAGTCCGCCATGCCGAGGCCGGCGTACGCGAGAGCTGTATAGCCCGGCGCACCGGTGACGCCCGGAAGGCGACCCATCTCTCCCAGCTGCTCGGCCGCCGCCGCTCGGCGCGCGGGATCGGCCGAGAATGCGCCGTAGACGCCCGTGCATCTCGCGGGCGACTGCCCCGTCGCTTCGCAAACGCGCACGGCGTCTTCGAAGCGGCCCGCAAGCGCGTAGCTCATCGAGAGGCTGCGTTTCCAGAGATTGACCTCCGGCGAGATCGACACGGCGCGCTCCGAATAGTGGATCGCGCTGTCGTACTTTCCCGCCGCCGCGTACGCGGTCGACGTGAGGTTGAGCACCAGCGGCGACAGACTGTCGAGTGCGAACGCGCGACGAATCGCGGAGTCCGCGTCGGCCGTACGCCCGAGTGCCGTGAGGATCTCGTTCTCGAGCGCATACGCGAGCGTCGCATTCGGATCGAGCGCGATCGCTCGCTGCACGCGCGGGAGCGCCTCGCGAAAACGAAAATCCGTCGCGAGCGCACGTGCCAGCGCGATCTGTACCTCGGGGAGTGTGCTGTCGAGCGCCAGCGCGCGCTGTGCTGCCCAACCGGCGCGCGCGCGATAGGCCGAATCGTCCAGCACCGTGTCTCTGTACCCGGGGATGAGTCCTGTTGCCTCCGACAATCCCGCCCATGCGCGCGCGTAATTCGAGTCGCGCGCGATCGCGCGCTGAAAGGCATCCGCCGCCTGGCGCAGATTGGACAGCCCGCGCTGGCGCAGGAGAAAGCGGCCGAGCAGCTGCGCGTCGCGCGCATCGGGGTTCGTGCTCTCCTCGTGATGCAGCGCTGCGCGCGCGGTGTCGCCAAGCGTGACCGACAGCGCAGTCGCCACCCGCTCGGCCACACTCGCCTGGACCTTGAAGACATCGGTGAGAGGCTCCTCATACGGCTGTCCCCACGCCTGCGTTCCGCTCGCGACGTTGAGCAGTATCGGCACGATGCGGACGCGCGTTGCGCCGTTCAGCTCGCCGCTGCCCGTAGCCTGTCGCGCCCAGCGCACCGTTCCGCTCAGCACAAACGCCGCGCCGAGCTCGCGCGCGATGTCGCGCGGAGACTTCTGCGACCCGCCGAAGCGCTTCACGCCCTCGCGTCCGATCACCTGAAGCCCCGGAAGACGCGCAAGCTGATCCGCGATCTCGTCGCTCATCCCCTCGGCGAAATATGCATCCGAGGGGTTGCCGAGATTATCGAAGGGGACGACGACGATGGAGCGCGCGGACGCGGGCTCGGTGCCGCGGCGCGAGATGAAAATCGCCGAGAGCGCGACGACGAACAGCGCGGCGGCGGCGACAAGCGGCCAGTGGCGCGCGCGTGGAATGACCTTCGTCGAGGCGGCCGAGAGTCGCGCGAGTAGCTCGCCCCCGTTCGCGGGGCGCGCTGAAGGATCCTTCGCGAGACAGTGCATGATCAGCGTAGACACCGCTGAAGGCACGGAGGGATTCTTCGTCGCGAGCGGGGGCGGCATCTCGCTGAGCTGAGCCGCGATCAGCCGCTGGGTCGTACTGTGCGACGCGAAGGGGTGTGCGCCCGCGAGCAGCTCGTATGCGATCACGCCGAACGCGTAGACGTCCGTGCGCGCATCGACCACATCGCCTATCGCCTGCTCGGGGGACATATACGCCGGGGTGCCGAGCGACGTGCCGGCGCGCGTGAGGGTGAAGCTCGCGGGCTCGTCGGGCTCGCGGGAGGCGCTGAGCGCCTTGGCGATGCCGAAGTCGCTGACGACGGCGGTGCCGGATGAAAGCAAAACATTGTCGGGCTTGATGTCGCGATGGACGACGCCCTGGGCATGTGCGTAGGTGAGCGCGCGAGCGACGTCGCGGAGAATGTCGAGCGCTTCGTCCATCGGGATCGGGCCGCGTGCGATTCGCTGGCGAAGCGTCTCGCCGTCCACGTACGGCATCACGTAGAAGAGCTGACCGTCGATCGAGCCGCTGTCGAAGAGCGGGAGGATGTGCGGATGCTGCAGCGATGCCGTGAGCGCGATCTCCTGAAGAAAGCGCTCGGGACCGAGCAGCGCCGTGAGCTCCGGGCGCAACAGCTTGAGCGCGACCTTGCGACGGTGCTTCAGATCCTCGGCGAGGTACACCGTCGCCATGCCTCCGGCCCCGAGCTCACGCTCGACGCGATAGCGATCGGCGAGCGCGCTTCGGAGTGTGTCGTCGATCACGGAGAGGAGAGCATGGGGGTCGTACGTGCGGTCGCGTCAGTATGAAGATGGCGAAGTGCGTCGCCAACCTCCATAGCGCCGCCCTGCGGAAGGACTCAATTCCTCAGCCGTCGAGATTTTCCTGCACGAACGTCGGGCTCAGGTGCACGTCGAGCTGCACGAGCAGCGCATCGCCGATGACCTTGAAGGAGTGCACCTCGCCCGCCTTGATGACGAGAATGTCGCCGGCGCCGGCCTCGAATTCGACGCCCTCTACTATATAATGGCTTCGTCCCTCGCGAATGAACTGAATCTCGTCGTAGGGATGACGATGCGGGCCCGGTCCTTTTCCCGGTTCACCGTTGAAGAGAAAAACGGAGACGCCTGTGTCGCCGTTGTCCGCGCCGACGAAGTTGTGCGAGCTGACGCGAAGCGGGAGCTCGTCCTCACGGGTTCGATACATCAGGGCGCGAAGGCGCCGGTGCTCATCAGTGTGAAGGGCGCGGCGCTGTCGCCGGTCGCCTCGAGGACTTTCACGCGATAGCCATTGCCCAAAACGAGCGTGGCCGGTCCCGCAATTGTGTTCGTGCCGCTCGGTGCCGTGCCGTAGCGAAGGCCCGGGCGAATGCCGTTGGTGCTGTCGATCGTCGCGACGACCCAGAATACCTCAAAGTCGGTGCCGGGATCGACGACGATCTCGCCGGCGAGACAGCTCGGCGTCCACGAAATGGTCGGCGTCGTGCCCGTGCCAACCGAGACTATGACGTTGTCAGTGCACTGTGGGATCGCAGTTGGGCCATCGATTCCGCCACCGCACGCGAGTGCGAGAGCGACTGCGACTAGGCTGCTGCTCGGCGAGTGCGCATCAGAAATCCTGTCCCCAGACCTTCATGAATGGGCGCAGCTCCGGTTCAGGAATCGTTTCCATTTTCGCGGCGTCCTCCTCGGTCACCTCCTCCCAATCGGATCCGTACTCGCTCCACGCCCACACCCACGCTTTACCACACTCTTCGCAGCGATAGAGATCGAAGTCGAAGTGATGGAGATGACCGAGATCACGCAGGTGCTTTGCAACGGCGTCGGGCGAGCAGGGGAGTGGACGTCCCGGCATCTGGAATATGACCTCGATTGGTTGGACGAAACGTGTCGCGCCGTCAGCGCTTCCGCCAGAATTTCCACGATTCGCTCGGCGCATCGGATGCGCGTGGATAGGCCCCATGCATACTGTGCCCCCGCCAGCTGAGATAAGGTGAATCGGCGAGCGCGTCACCCATGCGATCCGGCGTGCTCGGACCAACCCTGGGAGGGCCCTCCAGAGCGGCGCGCGCATCCTTCTCGATGACGCGATTCAAGAGCGCGATCACATCGCGCCGGTGGAGGAGTCCCTTCCATGAGAGAGCCCCTCGACCGCGAAGCACGGCGTAGCACTTGTCGGTGGGATACTGGTAGAAGATTTCTGTCAATGCGGTGGGCGGCCTGGCCATGATTCGTGATCAGCGTGTCTGAGATGGAGGCGCTACTCGAAGGGTGGTAGCCATGCGATGGTCACGGCTTTGTTTGTGGATCGACGTCGAGTGCGGCGGCAAAGCGCCTGCCGGTGTACGGGAGCCCGCACGCCGGATAGAGCGCGTGGGCATCCGCACGGCGCTCGGCGCTCGTGACGGAGAGTCGCGTGCAACGATGCTCGCGCGCCCACTCGAACGCGCGCGCGACGAGCGTCGTGATGAAGGCAATGGGGCCTGTGGTGTGGAGCGTCGCGTGGCGCGCGAGGCAGAGGAGGCCGAGCGGATGGTCGCGGGCATCCACGGCGACGATCGCGGCGCCGCCCTCGCGCGTGAGGGCGGAGATGCGGGTCGGGATGACGGAAGCGAGTGTCGGGTGACCGAGCTCGGTGAGGAGCGCGGCGACCGCTACCGCATCGCTGGCGGTGGCGGGGCGAAGTCGGAGCGAGGAATCGGTCATGTGAGGTCTAGAGCGGCAGGGCCGAGAGCAATTCCGGAAGGCCGCCGGCTGGCCTCGTCGGGATTCTCATTCTGGAGCTTTCTGTACGTCCATGTTGCATACGATGCTCCAACTGGGATAGTGCCGCTAGTTGCTCGATGATCGAGGAGGATCAATGCTGTGTCGTGCCGGTCTCTGCGGAATTGCTCTGGTTACAATGCTGTTGCCGATGCGAGGACTTTCGCAAACGAGCACGCCGGCGCAGCGGACGGTGAGTGTGCGAGATGGAAGTCATGATTTCGACTTCGAGATCGGCACATGGACAACGCATATCCATCGTCTGCTACATCCACTCACCGGCTCGACGACATGGGTGGACTACGACGGGACGAGCATCGTGCGAAAGATCTGGGAAGGCAAGGCGAACATGGTCGAGCTCGAGGTGGATGGCCCCGCGGGTCACATCGAGGGGCTGAGTCTGCGCCTTTACAATCAGCAGTCGCATCAATGGGGCATCAACTTCGCGAACAGCGCCAGCGGTGAGATGAGTGTCCCGACCGTGGGCGAATTCAAGAACGGGCGCGGCACGTTCTTCGACTACGAGTCCATCAACGGACGGATGGTCCTCGTGCGAAATATCTGGTCGGACATCACGCCCAACTCGGCGCGCTTCGAGCAATCATTTTCGGACGATGGTGGAAAGAGCTGGGAGGTGAACTGGATCGCGACGGATACGCGCGTGCGGGATGCGTCCA
>JACCWE010000095.1 GCA_013697785.1 Gemmatimonadaceae bacterium | reverse complement strand
CGCGAACGCATCGAGAGATGCGTTCGCGACCACTACGGGTCAAGGCTGGCCTGAGGGGCGCTGCCACCACCACTATCTTGCTTGCCGGCGACCTCCCAGGCATTGATGAAGGATAAGATTGGCCGGAACTGACTGCGGCACACGGAGCGCGAGTTGAGCAAAGGCAGAATGGAGGCGTTCAGCGATGGCGTGATCGCAATTCTCATCACGATCATGGTGCTCGAGCTGCATGCGCCCGAGGCCACGAGCTGGCAGGCGCTTCAGCCGATCGTTCCGACGTTCCTCGCCTACGTGCTGAGCTTCATCTTCGTCGGGATCTACTGGGCGAATCACCACCACATGCTTCAGCTCACCGAGAGCGTGAACGGCGCGATCCTCTGGGCGAACATGCATCTCCTCTTCTGGCTCTCTCTCATCCCGTTCGCCACCGCGTGGATGGGTGAGCATCACTTCGCCGAGGCGCCGACGGCGCTGTACGGGATCGTGCTGCTGGGGAGCGGCTTCGCGTACACGCTGCTGCAGCGGGCGATTATCCGCGAACAGGGCCCCGGCTCGCGCCTCGCGGCGGCGGTGGGCCGCGACAAGAAGGGAATCGCGTCCGTCGCGCTGTATGCCATCGCGATACCGCTCGCGCTCTTCGAGCCGGCCATCGCGCGCTGGCTCTACGTCGGCGTTGCGCTCATGTGGCTCGTCCCCGATCCGCGGATCGAAAAGCACATCCGCGACAAGCACGCGAGTAAGGTGTGACACCGATCGGACAGGGTGACACCTGTCCGAATCGATAGTGACGGGGCGCCATCGATGTTCTATAGATTCCCGGTCGTACACCAACAACGTGGCTGAATAGTGACTGCGAATCTCGCGCGACTCGAGCTCAATAATCCGCCCGCTCCGATGAAGCTCATCGGGCGGGCTCGGGGCGCGGACACGGAGTAGTCGCTGCACGGAAGCCACGAACGTAGTGGATCCCCCGGCCCCTCCAACCCGCTTGGTTGGAGGGGCCGTTTGCATCTCGAGGAGCGTGTCCCATGCACGGACTTCCGCCACGGCAGGGTCTCTACGATCCGGCACACGAGCACGATGCGTGCGGCCTCGGTTTCGTCGCTCACATTCGCGGCGTGCGGTCGCACACGATCGTTCGGCAGTCGCTCGAGCTGCTCGAGAATCTGTCGCACCGCGGCGCGGCGGGCTGCGATCCGTGTATCGGCGATGGCGCCGGGATCACGCTCCAGCTTCCGCACGCCATCATGCGGCGCGATGCGATAGCGGCAGAGATCGTTCTGCCGAGCGAAAGTGACTATGGCGTCGGCATGTGCTTTTTGCCAACTGGGATCGCCGTTCAGCGACTGGCCGAGCTCGTAGTCGCGCAGATCTCCGAGGAGGAGGGGCATGCGGTGCTCGGCTGGCGAGAGGTGCCATGCGATGAGAGCCAGCTCGGCGAGCGCGGGCGCCGCGATGCACCCACGATCCGTCAGTTTTTCATAGCGGGAAACGGGCTCGCCGAAGGTGCGCTCGAGCGGAAGCTGTATGTGATTCGACGCCGGATCGAGAACGCGATGCTATCCGTCGACGGCTTCTACGTCTCGAGCTGTTCGTGTCGCGTGGTTGTGTACAAGGGGATGCTCACGCCGGCGCAGCTCCCCCACTTCTATCGCGATCTCGCCGACGAGGCATTCGTCACCGCGATCGCGCTCGTGCACAGCCGCTTCTCGACCAACACCTTCCCTACGTGGTCGCGCGCACATCCGTATCGGCTGCTCTGCCACAACGGCGAGATCAACACGCTGCGCGGCAACATGAACTGGATGCGTGTCCGCGAGGGAACGCTGACGTCGAAGGTGCTCGGCGAGGATCTCGCCAAGCTCTATCCGATCATCGGCGAAGACCAGAGCGATTCCGCGGCGCTCGACAATGTGCTCGAGTTCCTGGTGCACGGCGGCCGCTCGCTGCCGGAGGCGTTGATGATGCTCATCCCCGAGGCGTGGGAAGGCGACGCGCTCATGGAAACAGACCGTCGCGCGTTCTACGAGTTCCACGCGTCGATGATGGAGCCGTGGGACGGGCCGGCGGCCGTCGCGTTCACGGATGGGCGGCTCGTCGGCGCGACGCTCGATCGCAACGGTCTCCGTCCCGGACGCTGGGCGATCACGAGGGACGATCTCGTCGTGCTCTCGTCCGAGGCCGGCGCACTCGAGCTTCCCGCCGCGACGATCATCCATAAGGGACGATTGCAACCCGGCAAGATGATCCTGGTCGATACGGTCGCGGGGCGCGTGCTGCAGGATGATGAGCTCAAGCGCGAGGTATCGCGCGAGCAGCCGTATGGGGCGCGAGTCGCGACGCGTCGGATCGATCTCGATCCGCTTCCCGTGCCCGCGATCCCGGCTGCGTTCACTGATGAACTGTTGCTCGAGCAGCAGGCGGCCTTCGCGTACACTGCGGAGGAGCTGCGCATGGTGCTCGCTCCCATGGCGAGCGGCGGCGAGGAGCCCATCGGCTCGATGGGCACCGACACGCCGCTCGCGGTGCTCTCCTTCGAGCCACGGCTCCTCTTCGACTACTTCACACAGCAGTTTGCCCAGGTCACGAATCCGCCGATCGATCCCATCCGTGAGCAGCTCGTCATGTCGCTCGGGACGAACATCGGTCCGCGCTCGACTCCGCTCGACGACGATGCGCCGGATGCGAGCCGCGTGCGCGTGCGGGGCCCGGTGCTCACCGCGATCCAGCGCGCGCGGATCGCCGAGCTCCCCGAGTCGATGATGCGCACGTGCACGCTGCCGATGCTCTTCCCCGTCACCGGGCGCGCGGGAGCACTCGAGGAGTCGCTCGCCACACTCTGCGAGGGGGCGGGGCAGGCTGTGCGCGATGGCAGCACGCTGCTCGTGCTCAGCGATCGAGGCGTCGACGCGACGCACGCGCCGATCCCATCGCTGCTTGCCACATCCGCCGTGCACGGCTACCTGATCGCGCAGCATCTTCGCACCGAGACGGGCTTGATCATCGAGACCGGCGAGGCGCGCGACGTCTCGCACGTTGCGCTTCTGCTCGGCTTCGGCGCCGGCACCGTGTATCCCTACCTCGCACTCGACTCCATCGCTTCGCTCGCCCGCGAGGGAATGCTCGGCCCCGTCAGCGCGGAGAGCGTCGCACAGGGGAAGTTCGTGGCCGCGCTCGAGAAGGGGCTGCTCAAGATCTTCTCGAAGATGGGGATCTCGACGGCGCAGAGTTACTGTGGTGCACAGCTCTTCGAGTCGATCGGCCTCGGCCCATCGCTCATCGGTCGCTATTTCGCGGGCACCAAATCCCGGCTCGGTGGCATCGGCATCGAGGAGGTCGCTCTCGAGGCGCTCGCCCGCCATGCTGCGGCATTCGACATCGAGACGAATGTCCCCGCGCTCGCTTCGGGCGGGCAGTACGTCTACAGAATCCAGGGCGAGCATCACGGCTGGAATCCGGTCTCGATCTCCACGTTGCAGCAGGCTGCGTGGACCAACAGCGCCGCGCGCTACGACGAGTTCGCGCGCGACACGAACGACGAGAGCGCGCACCCCGCAACGATTCGTGGACTGCTCGACTTCGCTGCATCGACGCCGGTTCCGATAGAGGAGGTCGAGCCCGCAGCAGCGATCGTGAAGCGCTTCGTCACCGGTGCGATGTCCTTCGGCTCGTTGAGCAGGGAGGCGCACGAGACGCTTTCCCTCGCGATGAACACGCTCGGTGGGCGGAGCAACAGTGGCGAGGGCGGCGAGGCGCCCGATCGTTACGGCACGCCGCGCAACAGCGCGATCAAGCAGATCGCATCGGCGCGCTTCGGAGTGACAGCTGCGTATCTCGTGAGCGCGCGCGAGCTCCAGATCAAGATGGCGCAGGGTGCGAAGCCGGGTGAGGGCGGTCAACTCCCGGGGAATAAAGTCGACGCGGCGATCGCGCGCGTTCGGCATTCGGTTCCGGGCGTCACGCTCATCTCGCCGCCGCCGCATCACGACATCTATTCGATCGAGGACCTCGCGCAGCTCATCTTCGATCTTCGCCACGTGAATCCGACCGCCGTCGTGTCGGTGAAGCTCGTCGCGGAGACCGGCGTCGGCACGATCGCCGCCGGAGTTGTCAAGGCGGGCGCGGATCTCATCCTGATCTCCGGAGACTCGGGCGGCACCGGCTCGTCGCCGCTGTCGTCGATCAAGCACGCCGGGATTCCGTGGGAGCTCGGACTCGCCGAAACGCATCAGACGCTCGTACTCAACGATCTTCGCGGGCGGGTGCGGCTGCAGACCGACGGGCAGCTCAAGACGGGGCGCGATGTGGTCGTCGCTGCGCTGCTCGGCGCCGAGGAGTTCGGCTTCTCGACGGCGCCGCTGATCGCCGAGGGATGCGTGATGATGCGGAAGTGTCATCTGAATACCTGCCCAGTGGGGATCGCCACTCAGGATCCCGTCCTGCGGGAGAAGTTCAGCGGAAAGCCCGAGTATGTGATCAACTACTTCTTCTTCGTTGCAGAGGAAGCGCGCGCGCTGATGGCGCGACTGGGCTTCCGCACGATGAACGAGATGATCGGGCGCACGGACGCGCTGACCGCGGCCGACATGTCGCACCACTGGAAGGCGCGCACGCTCGATGTGAGCGCGTTGCTCTGGAAGCCGCAAGCCGAGTCGAAAGTCGCCACGCGCTGCGACTCTGGCCAGGTGCGCGACTTCGGTCGCGTACTCGATCATGCGCTCGTTGCGGCGGCGCGACCAGCATTCGAGCATCACGAGCGCGTACGGGCGTCGTTCCCGGTGCGGAACGTGGACCGGAGCGTCGGAGCGATGCTCTCGGGAGAGATCGCGCGACGCTTTGGCGACATGGGGCTGACGGATGGCTCCATCGACTTGTCCTTCCGCGGCTCCGCCGGTCAGAGCTTCGGCGCGTTCTGCGTGCGCGGCGTGACGTTGACGCTGGAGGGCGAGGCGAACGACTATGTCGGCAAGGGGCTCTCCGGCGGCCGGCTCGTCATCCGTCCGCCGCGCGACGCCGGTTTCGACACCACCACGTCGATCCTGCTCGGCAACGTTGCGCTTTATGGCGCGACGTCGGGTGAGGCGTACTTCGCCGGCCCCGCAGGTGAGCGCTTCGCCGTGCGCAACAGCGGCGCGACGGCTGTGGTGGAAGGGGTCGGCGATCACGGATGCGAGTACATGACCGGAGGCGTCGTCATCGTGCTCGGCGCCACCGGTCGCAATTTCGCAGCGGGGATGAGCGGAGGCGTGGCGTTCGTGCTCGATGAGCAGGGGAGCCTCGAGCGTCGATGCAACAAGGCGCTCGTCGAGCTCGGGTCCGTGACGGAGACCGAGGACATCGCGCTCCTGCGCGACACCATCACGCGCCATGCCCATCGCTCGGGGAGTGCGTCGGCGCGTCGCATCCTCGAGCGATGGGAGACGACGCTGCCGAGCTTCGTGCGCGTCATGCCGATCGAGTACAAGGCGATTCGTGCGCAACTCGCGCGTGCTGCATTATCAACCAGGAGTCAGGACCATGGGAGATCCGAAAGGCTTTTTGTCCTTTCCGCGCGCTGATCCGCGGCGGCTTCCGGTACTCGATCGACTCGGCAGCTGGCGCGAGTTCTACACGCCGCCCGGCGAGGACACGACGCGCCAGCAGGCGGCGCGCTGCATGGACTGCGGCGTTCCGTTCTGTCAGGGCGACACGGGGTGTCCGGTGCAGAACATCATCCCCGACTGGAACGACCTCGTGTACCGCGACAAGTGGGAAGAGGCGTTCGCGTCGCTGCACTCGACGAACAACTTTCCGGAATTCACGGGGCGCCTCTGCCCCGCCCCGTGCGAGTCTGCGTGCGTGCTCGGTATCATCGATCGCCCTGTCGCGATTCGCAGCGTGGAGCAGGCGATAGCGGATCGCGGCTTCGAGGCGGGGTGGATCGTGGCGCGGCCGCCAGCCGAGGAGAGCGGCTATCGCGTTGCAATCGTGGGCTCAGGGCCCGCCGGTCTCGCAGCCGCGCAGGAGCTGCGCCGGCGCGGCCACGCGGTGACGGTGTACGAGCGCTCCGATCGCATCGGTGGGTTGCTGCGATATGGAATTCCGGACTTCAAAATGGAAAAGAGCGTACTCGACCGGCGTCTCGCGCAGCTCATCGGCGAGGGCGTGGTGTTCGAGACGGGGGTCGATGTTGGTCGCGACGTGCGCGTGGAGGATCTGCGCGTCGACGTCGATGCGGTACTGCTCGCCGGCGGCGCGGCGCGCGCCCGCGATCTCGACGTTCCAGGGCGCGACATGCGCGGCGTGCACTTCGCGATGGATTTCCTCGAGCAGCAGAATCGTCGCGGCGCGGGCGAGGTCATTGCTCCCGATATCAGCATCTCCGCTGAGGGGAAGCGCGTGGTCGTGATCGGCGGCGGCGACACTGGTTCCGATTGCATCGGCACCTGTCATCGACAGGGCGCGCTCGAAGTCGTCCAGCTCGAGGTGATGCCACAGCCGCCTGCCAGTCGACACGAGTCGACGCCGTGGCCGCTGTGGCCAATGCAGCTCCGCACCTCGCACGCGCACGAAGAGGGTGGCGCGCGCTACTGGAGCGTTTCCACCACGCACCTCTCCGGCGAAGATGGAGGCGTGCGACGGCTGGACGCGGTGCGCGTCGCACCTCGCCTCGACGAGAGTGGACGCACGCATTTCGATCCGGTGGCCGAGAGCGGCTTCTCGATCGAGGCCGACCTCGTGCTGCTCGCGATGGGATTCGCGGGGGCTTCGTCCGACGGCCTCATCGCGCAGCTCGGCGTCTCGACGGACGCACGCGGCTGCGTCGCCACCGACGCCGGTCAGCGGACGAGCGTCCACGGCGTCTTCGCGGCGGGTGACATCCGCCGCGGCGCGTCGCTGATCGTGTGGGCGATCCGCGAGGGGCGCGACGCGGCCCGCGCGATCGACGCGTATGTGCGCGACTCCGGGCTGCGCGACCTCGAGCGCGAGATCGCGCTGTCGCCGGGAGTCGTATCGGCATAGTGGCATAGCGCCGGACTGGCTGCGAGCGCTCACACTCGCGCATATTCTCTGCTCCCGCGCTCCGGAGCCTGGCCGATGTCGCTCGACCCGTCCCCGCTCGACTACTTCGTTCGTACGGCTCTCGAGAAGGGCGAGGATCGCGTCGCGATCAGCACCGCGCTCACCAGCGCTGGCTGGCCGCCAAAGGAGATCGCGA
>JACCWE010000047.1 GCA_013697785.1 Gemmatimonadaceae bacterium | reverse complement strand
CACCCTGGCCAGCGTCGATCCGCTGACGCAGCTTCTCCATCGCGGACGCAGCTTCGTTCGCTGCGTCCGACGCGTTGCCGCCGAGGTTGACGGAGAAATTGGCTTGATCGTTACCCGCCACTTTGACCTTTCAGAAGCGTCCGAACGTCCTGCATCCACACCGCGATATGCGCCGCCGCTGCTCTCCGCTGGAGTCTCGCCTCGTTCGTTTCGTCGCCGTCGATCAGCGCGTAGAGGAGTTCAGAGGCAAGCGCCGGGTTCTTGTTTGCCCCGCTGACGAGGCCCGCTATTTTTTTGCGTCGTCTCCTTGCTTGACGCCAAAGAGCGTCGCGAGTGCGCCCGCGCATCGGTCCGCGACGAAGGCGCGGCGCTTGACGAGCGCGTGATACGCGTCGAGCGTCGGGTGAACGACACACGGCGCTACGAACATGTCGGTATCGACCACGTTCATCTTCGACGCCTTGAAGGCGTTCCATTGCACGTCGAGCCCGAGCTTGAGGACGACGAAGCCCTCGCCGAGATCGGACGCGTCGACGATGACGAAGGCGCGGTTGATCGGACCGAGTTCGTCTTCGTACTTGTCTTCCAACTCGAGGCGCTGAAGCTCCGAGGCGGCGCGTTCCGTCTCGCGATCTGCGTCCCGTTTTGCCTTTCGCTCGATAAGCTCGGACCGGCGATCTGTCACCCCCGCGCTCACGTGCCCACTCCGTTGACGACCGACCAGAGTCGGAGTCCGCCGGTGCGCGTCAGCGTGAGAGCCGCCATCTCAACCTCAGTAACGAGTTCGTCGATACCCTCGGCGTAGCTGTCTTTTACGCCTGTGATGCGACAACCCTGGATGTCGACGGTGATCGGAAGCACGCCATTCAGGAGGGCGAGCGGCTCGCTATAGGTCGCGACGATCGGAAATCTCGCGTCACCGAAAGAGCCTAGACCGAGTGGCGTGAGGGCTTCGATGAGTCGCTGAAACGATGAGCGCAGCATCGTCATCGACAGAGAGTCGACCTCGTATTTGCCATTCGTCATACCGAGTGGCGTTCCGTCGCGACGAGATGCGTAGACCTTCTTTCGCTCTCGTTTTTCCGAGTAGTCGAGCGCGGTGACTCCGATGAACGGAAGAAGGGCGATGTTCCACGAACACGACGTCGCGGAGAACGGCGTGTCATTCATTCGGGTTTCGATGACGTCAGACATGGTGTTCTCCTGTTACGCGGCGATCGAAATGGTGCGGACGAAGCTCGCGTTGGTGTCGAACTCTTTCGCGTAGGCGAGCGAGGAAAGTTTCAAGTCGCCGTTGAAGATCGCCGGCCCGTTCGAGCCGATATTGTCCGTTCGCGAGAGCGTGTAGCGAAGGTCGGAGACCTGGCTCCGGAGCTCGCTGAGAGACTGATTTACGATCTGCTCGATGCGCTGGGCGTCCTCTTCAGCGATGTAGACCTCTCCCATCGGACCCGTCTTCGGACTCTTCCGCACGGCTCGCGAGAGTTGCTGTGTGAGCGAGTCGAAGGCGATTTCGCATGCGCGGTTCATCGTGCGGATGTGTTGCATCCACACGTAGTCGCTTCCGTTCGTCGAGAGCACGTTCGCGTTCGTGATGAACGTTCCCTGCTTCCGATCGAACGTGCGAAGCGTTACCAGACGAATGGCGTCGAGCCCGGGATAGATGTTCTCGTCGTGATTCTTCGGATTGCCACGCAGGTCCGACAGCGTGAAGCCCGGTACCGGGCCGTCGCTCACGAGCGCGGGATCGGTGCCGTAGGCGATCTTGGCTGTGCGCGCGGCGAGCGCGAGGCCTGCCGGTCGTGACTGCGTAATCGCGCGACCGGGAAGCGAGGACACGAGATCGCCCACGTCCGCGGCGACACACCCGCGAATCGAAGAGACGACCGACCAAGCCGTCGCCTGCGAAGTGAGATACTGTGCTTCGGTCTGCGTCGCCGGCGTGCGCGCCGGAGCACACGCGATGAACGCGCGGTATCGGCCCTCTGCCTCGCGCGCAGAGAGCCACGTATCGAGCACGGTGACCGTGGCACCCGTCGCGTCGTGACCGTCGACTAGAATGAACTCCCAGGCGAGGCTTGAGATGCGGAGGGCTTCGAGAGCCGTCGACAGGTCCGACGTGGTCATCTTCGGGCCCGTTGTCGAGAAGGCGATCGAATCACCCGCGACGAAGGTTCCCGCGCCGAACGTGATCGTGATGCCGCTGTTCGGGATCACGAACGTCGACGCAGCGCCGAGAGCCGTTTCTGCGCTGAACACGAGGCCGTCTAGCGTGTAGCGGAACGTGATGCCGGCAACGCCGACGGTGCCTGGCTGCACGATCACCACTTGCACGGCGGCGTAATCGTCGTTCACAGTGCCGGTGGCCGTCGACGCGGCGAGCCCGGTACCCG
>JACCWE010000029.1 GCA_013697785.1 Gemmatimonadaceae bacterium | reverse complement strand
ACACGCTGGCGACTAGAGCGCAGGGGCCACACCCGTTCCCATCCCGAACACGGTCGTTAAGCCCTGCAGCGCCAATGGTACTCCGCCCGAGAGGGCGCGGGAGAGTAGGCCGTCGCCGGCACCTTTTCGAGGCCCCCGGATTGCACTATGAATCCGGGGGCTTCGCTCATCCATCCCCCCGCCTCGCTCCTCCCCACACCCGCCCCCCGATGTCCCGCAAACGACTCATCACCCTCGGAGCACTCGGCGCCTGGGCCGCTCTCAACATCCGCCGCAACCACGACGAGCAGCTCGGTGAGCGCGTCGCCGCCGCCGCCCTCGAAGCGCTCCTCAATGCCATCGATGCCAACGATGCCCAAACCGGCGCGCACGTGCGCCGAGTGGCGGCGTACGCGTTGGTGCTGGGCCGCGCGGCCGATCTGAATGAGCACGAGATGAGCACCGTCGAGCGCGTCGCCCTTTATCACGATATTGGGAAGATCAACGCCGCCCTCTTCGACATCGTCCACGATAACGAGAAGCTATCCGACAAGGAGCGCGCCCTCATCATCACTCACCCGCAACTCGGCGCAGATGTCATCAGGCCGCTCAACGCCTTCTATCCCGAGCTCTACGAGGGCGTGCTCACGCACCACGAGCGATGGGACGGCAGCGGCTATCCGCGCGGGCTCAAGGGGCTCGAGATTCCATTGCAGGCGCGCGTCGTCGCCTTCGCCGATACCTTCGACGTCATCACCCACGGCCGCCGCTACGAGCGCGAGCGCTCCGTTAACGCAGCACGTGAAGCGATCGCCGACGGACGCGGCACGCAGTTCGATCCCGAGCTCACGGATCTCTTCCTGAGCGACGAGGTGTTCGACGAGATCGTCGAGACCTTCCATTTCGCCAACTCGCCGCAGATCGTCCGCCCCGATCGCCGCGACGCAACGGCAGCCGTCGGCGCCCCCGACATCACCTTCCGATGGCGGAACGGAGCGACCTCGCGGCCTCCTCGGGGTCGGCAGCGCTGAAGAGCGCGCGAATAACCGCCACTCCGCTCACCCCCGCGGCGATCGCCTCCGCCGCATTCGTCGCATCGATCCCGCCGATCGCCACACTCGGCCTCGCACACAGCAACGCGAGTCGCGCGAGCTCACCCACTCCGATCGCCTCACCCGCGTCACCCTTCGACACAGTCGCATACACCGGCCCGATCCCGACGTAGTCCGCGTCGCTCGCCTGCAGCGCCTCTGCATCGTTCCCCACCGAGACGCCGACGATGCGATCCGGTCCGAGAATACGGCGCACCGCCGCCGCGGGAAGATCCTCCGGTCCCACGTGCACACCCGCCGCGCCGGCCGCGATCGCGAGATCCGCACGATCATTCATGATGAGCGGAATACGCACGGGCAACGCCGCGATGAGGGCGCGCGCTACTTCCACCTGTGTCCTCGCATCCGCATCTTTGAGCCTCAGCTGCACGAGCGTCGCGCCCCCGCGCACACACGCGAGCGCGCGCGTCACGATCTCCGTCGCATCGCTACTCGCACCATCCGTGATGGCGACGAGCGTCAGCGTCTCAGGATTCAGCATACGGGAGCATCATGGGTGACCGTGCAGCGCGGGCGATTCGCGGCGCGACGACCGTCGACAGCGACACCCCCGACGAGATTCGCCACGCCACTCGTGAGCTCCTCGAGACGATCGTCGCGCGCAACGGAATCACGAGCGCCGATGTCGTCAGCGCGATCTTCACCGTCACGCACGACCTGACGAGCGAGTTCCCCGCGCACGCCGCGCGCGAGCTCGGCTGGCTCGACGTTCCGCTCCTCTGTACCCTCGAGATTCCCGTGCCGGGCTCGCTGCCGAAGTGCATTCGCGTGCTCCTCCACGTCCAGTCGCCCGCGACGCGCGCCGAGATACGACACGTCTATCTGCACGCCGCACGCACCCTTCGCCCCGACCTGGCTCCCTGACCCGTCGCGCCGCTCACTCGCGCGACGCGTGCTCGCGTCGCTCGCGTCGCGCCTCCTGAACGGCCTCGGTGTGAGCCTTGAACGTCGATCGAAATTCGTGGTGTCCATCGGGACTCGCCACGAAATACAGATACGGCACCGCCGCCGGAAAGAGCGCGGCCTCGATGCTCGCCTTCCCCGGTGATGCGATCGGTCCCGGCGGGAGCCCCGAATGCCGGTACGTGTTGTACGGCGAGTCGATGTCGAGATCCTTGTAGAAGATCCGGTCGCGATGCCCGCCGAGCGCGTACTCTATCGTGGGATCGGCCTGCAACGGCATCTGCAGACGGAGCCTGTTGTGGTAGACGGCAGAGATCACAGCGCGCTCCTCGGGAAGTCGCGCCTCGCGCTCGATGATCGACGCGAGCGCCATCACGTCGTTCCGGCTCATCGCGAGCTGCTGCAGACGATCGTCCCACGCGGGATCCCACACATGCTCGAAGCGCGTCACCATCTCACGAACCGCGATGTGCGGCGACGTCCCGTATGCGAAGATGTACGTGTCGGGAAAGAGATAGCCCTCGAGCGTCGGCGTCGGGATGTCGAGCTCCCTCAGGAGCGCAGTGTCGCGCACCGCGACGTCCACCGACTCGGGCGGCGCGCCGAGCGTGGTGGCGAGGGCAGGGACGATCGCATAGAGATTCCATCCCTCGGGAATCGTGAGCTTCCGCTCGAGACCTTCGCCATCGCGCAGCGCCGTGATCAGCTGCGACCACGACTCGCCGTTTCTGAGCGAGTACGTCCCCGCCTTGATGTCGTGATCGTCGCCGGTGATTTTCGCGTAGTAGCGGAAGAAGCGCGGCCACCCCACGAGCCCCGCACGATGCAGGCTGTCCGACGCCGTGCGCAGGCTCGCGCCTGGCGGGATGGTCACCTTCACCGGCGCTCCGTGCGGGCTGCTCCCGCACGCGCCGAGGAGAGCCGCGCAGCCGGCGATGAGCATCGCGCGCGCGAGGCCGTTGCGCACGCTACTCCGGCCCGAGCTTGAGTGCGTGCTGCAACAGGATCGTCGCCGCCAGCGCGTCCACGTCGCCCTTCCGACCGCGCGTCGTGCCGCCCATCTCGCGCACCGTGCGGAGCGCCGCTGCCGTGGTGTAGCGCTCGTCGACGAGCCGCACCGGAAGTCCCGTGCGCTTCTCCAGCTCCGCGGCGATCATGCGCGTCTCGATCGCACGCGGTGTGTCATCACCATGATCATCCAGCGGCAGCCCCACCACGAACGCCGTCGCCTCTGCGGCCTCGGCTCTTCGCACGATCTCCGCGACCGGCGGCCGCTTTCCCGCGCGGCGAACGATGAAGCCCGCGGGCGTCGCGATCGTGCGTGAGGGATCACTCACCGCGAGCCCCACGCGCTTCTCGCCATAGTCGACGGCGAGGATGCGGCCCGGATACGATGCGCTCGTGTGCGTCTCGCTCGCACCCGCGCTCCCGTCCTCCGCGTCCGTGTGCACGATCACCCCTGCGCCATCGAGGTGAAGAACTCGCGATTGGTCTTCGTGCGCGCCATCCGCTGCAGCAGAAACTCGATCGCCTCCGTGCTCGGCATGTCGCTGAGAAAGTTGCGCAGCAGGTACACGCGATTGAGCTCGGCCTGGTCGAGCAGCAGCTCTTCCTTGCGCGTGCCCGAGCGCCCGATGTCGATCGCGGGAAAGACGCGGCGGTCCGCGATCTTGCGGTCCAGCACGAGCTCCATGTTGCCGGTGCCCTTGAACTCCTCGAAGATCACCTCGTCCATACGCGAGCCGGTCTCGACGAGCGCCGTGGCGATGATCGTGAGCGAGCCACCCTCGCCGATATTGCGGGCGGCGCCGAAGAAGTGCTTCGGCTTGTGCAGCGCGTGCGCGTCGACGCCTCCGGAGAGGATCTTTCCCGAGTGCGGAACGATGACGTTGTGCGCGCGCGCGAGCCGCGTGATCGAGTCGAGGAGGATGACGACGTCGCGCCCTTGCTCGACGAGCCGCTTTGCCTTCTCGATCACCATGTCGGCGACCTGCACGTGGCGATCCGCCGGCTCATCGAACGTCGAGCTGATCACCTCGGCCGACTTCACCTGCTCCTGCATGTCGGTGACTTCTTCCGGGCGCTCGTCGATGAGCAGAACGATCAGCGTGACCTCGGGATGATTCTCTGCGATCGCGTTCGCCATCTTCTGCATGAGGATCGTCTTGCCCGCGCGCGGCGGCGCGACGATCAGCCCGCGCTGTCCCTTGCCGATCGGCGCAATGAGATCGACGACGCGCATGCTGAGATCCTCGCTCGCAGACTCGAGGCGCAGGCGAACATCGGGATAGCGCGGTCGAAGATTGTCGAAGCTGATGCGCTGGCGGGCCGTGTCGGGATCCGTGCCGTTGATCGTCTCGACCTTGAGGAGCGCGAGATAGCGCTCGCCTTCCTTCGGCGGCCGCACCTGCCCCGCAACGGTGTCGCCCGTGCGGAGATCGAAGCGCTTGATCTGCGACGGCGAGACGTAGATGTCGTCGGGGCCGTAGAGGTAGTTCCAGTCCTGGCTCCGTAGAAAACCATATCCTTCGGCAAGGATCTCGAGCACGCCCTCTCCGCGCAGCACGGCGTCCGCATCGAGCAGATTCTGCTCGATGCGGAAGATCAGATCCTGCTTTCGAAGCCCTGTGAAGTTGGAGATATTGAGCTCGTCGGCCATCGACTGAAGCTCGGTCACCGACTTCTGCTTTAGCTCGGAGATGTCCACGACCGTGCGGTCCGGGGGAGGTTCGATCTCACTCGCTGAGGAGGCGGCAGCGAGGATGTGTCAGCCCGGCGCACGCGATCCGGAGATCGGGCACCGCGGAATACGACACGATGGTGAGTGGGGAAAGACGAAGCGGCGGGGCGGGGGGCAACGGCCTGCGGAAGTCGCCAAGCTAACGTGCTTAAAAATGGTGGTCAAGTGACGGAGCAGCCGGTCACCTCATTCTTTACGCACTGGCGGCATCTGCCGTTGGGCGACCGCGAGATCATCGAGGGGCTCGTGCAACCATTGCATGCAACGCCTTCTCCCGCGCTCGCGCGCGCGATCGAGCGCTGGCCCGGCACCCACTACTGGGACGACTCGGCCGACGGACGCACGCTCGTGCTGGTCGCGGAAGAGCGAGCACCGCGCGAGCGGTGGTGGCTGCACGCGGCGTTGTTCGTGCTCGCGCTGTTCTCGATGACGATCGCCGGCGCAACCTTCGCGGGAATTCCTGCGATGTGGCATCTGCCGTCACTTGCCGCGCTCCGCATTGGGCTTTCCTTTTCGATACCACTCGCCGCGATCCTCGCCGCGCACGAGTCCGGGCACTATCTCGTCGCGCGACATTATCGCGTGAACGCGAGCCCTCCGTTCTTCATCCCCTTCCCGCCGCAGCTCGGACTGCTGGGCACGATGGGCGCATTCATCCGCCTGCGCTCTCCGCTCTACGATCGCCGCACGCTCTTCGACATCGGCGTGGCGGGCCCGTTCGCGGGTATCATAGCCGCGATTCCGATTTTGCTCATCGGGGTCGCGCGGAGCACGACGGTGATGCTGCCGAGCCTCCCGCTCGCGCACCAGTTCATCGTCGTCGAGGATTGGCATCTCCTGCTCGGCGACTCGCTGCTCATGTCGCTGTGCAGGGCGATCGTCGGCGTGCACGGAACGCTCGCGCTCACGCCGCTCGCGATCGCGGGGTGGACGGGGCTGCTCATCACCTGCCTCAACCTGCTCCCCCTCGCGCAGCTCGATGGCGGCCACATCACCTTCGCGCTCTTCGGGCGAGCGCAGTCGCTGGTCGCGAGATTTTTCTGGCTGCTTCTCATTCCGCTCGGCCGTCTCTGGCAAGGATGGTGGCTCTGGGCCGTGCTCGCGCTCGTGATCGGACGCGGACGACTCGGTCACCCGATGCTGATCGCGCCAGAGCGGCCGTTGGATCGGAAGCGAAAGGTGCTGGCGTGGCTCGCGATCGCGCTGCTGGTGCTGACCTTCACACCGCTGCCGATTTTTATTCCGGACTAACGGTCAGATCGAGCGGCGAGGCCAGTCGCTCAGAACGGCGAGTAGCGTTCCGGTCGCTTTCCGAAGTCGGCGAGCGTCTTCGCGATCTGTTTGGAGAGCTCCTCGAGATCTTTGCGAAGCGCGTCGTCCGAGAGGAAGCGGCCCGCGGCGCCGTCTTCGCGCGCGATGCGCACGCGAATCGAGTCGAGCTCGCCGCGGGTGCGTGCGAGGGCGATGCGCAACGCCGAGTCATTCTTGAATCGGTTCAGCGTTCCCGGCTCTCGCGTGATCTCGAGCAGTGAGTCTGCCCGCGTGAGAGCGATCTGAGCGCGACTCGCCAGCGCTCGATCGCGGAAGATGAGCGAGAGCGTTCCCTTCTTTCTCGTGTCGAACTCCGCCACCCGTTTCATGACGAGGCCGAGTCCGGAGGAGTGATCGCCGAGGGAGCTGAATTGCGATTGGGTCTTCGTGAGATCGCTGCCGATGGCACGGAGGCTGGAGACGATCTCGGGAAAGTCCTGGCCGGCGGCAGTGAGCTCGTTCTGCCGGAGATCGGGATCGATCACGGACACGCGCGTGAGCGTGTCGCCTGCTTCGAGCACCGGAGCGGTGGGCGAGCCGATGCGGAGCGCGACGACCTGCGCCCCGACGTACGAACCGCCCGGCTTGAACTCGACCCGCGAATCTTTTTTGATGAACGACTTGAATGGGCTCATGACCTGGACCTCGAGCACCGTGCGCACGGAGGTGTCGGTCGGGAGCGAGCGAAAGCCGACATTCTTGACGACGCCGACCTTCTGCCCCTGCAGCCAGACGTCGGTGCCCTTGAGAATTCCGTTCGCCTGGTCGGCGATGATGTACGCGATGTACGTGTCGCCCTTGAGCGAGCCGACGCGCGCGAAGGCGATGATCGAAAATGCGCCGACTACGATGACGGCGATCGCAACTACGCCGCCCATCAGCTTCGACCACGCCGGGGGACCGTATGCCATAGGTGTTACGCTCCGCCGGGGGGCCGCGGGGCGAAGAAGAAAATGCTCATGCCGAAAGGTAGGGGCAAGTGGCGGGCCGTGGTTGCGGCCGGTTCGCGCTACGGGCGTCTCACGCTAGTTTGGGGTGTGCAACGAGACCTTCCCGCGCTCGCCGGCTCTCAGTTCGACCTGCTCGTGATCGGCGGCGGGATCGTCGGTGCGTGCGTCGCGCGCGACGCGGCGCTCCGCGGGCTACGGGTGGCTCTCGTCGAGCGGGGCGATTTCGCGGGCGGGATCTCCTGGAACAGCCTCAAGATCGTCCATGGCGGGCTGCGGTCGCTGCAGGTGCTCGACATCGCCCAGGCGCGGCACTTCGTACGCGAACGCCGAGCATGGCTCACGATCGCGCCGCATCTCGTGGAGCCGCTGTCGTTCGCGGTGCCGACGCGCGGCTTCGGGCGCGAGTCGGCGATGCTCATGCGCGCGGGGCTCGCGCTCAACGATCTCGTCTCGGCAAATCGCAACGAGGGAGTCGTTGCGTCGCGCCGGTTGCCGGCCGGGCGCGCGCTCGCGAGAGACGAGCTGCGCACGCTCGCGCCCGGCGTGTTCGACCGCTACACCGGCGGCGCGCTCTTCCACGACGCGCAGCTCTACTCGGCCGAGCGGCTCGTCATCGCACTGATCGAAGATGCGGTGCGCGCGGGAGCGATCGTCGCGAACTACAGCGAGGCGATAGGCGCGGTAAACGAGGATGGTAGACTGACGGGCGCGGTGGTGCGTGATGCGCTCGGTAGAGAGAGCGGCGAGCGTTTCGATGTGCGCGCTCGAATGATCGTGAACGCGGCGGGAGCGGGGGCGGCACGAGTGGCGGACATGCTGACTGGGCGCGAGGGAGTCGCCTCATCAATGAAGGGAATCGCGCTCAATCTCATGCTCGCCGGAGACGAGCGCGTGCAGACGGCGTTTGCGCTCACCTCGAACGATGAAGGTCGATTGCGACGCCTGTTCGTGGTTCCCTGGCGAGGGCGCACCCTCGTCGGGACCGCGCATTACCCGTGCGAGCAGATGCCGGCATCGAGCGCCGAGCTGGAGCCGTACGTCGAGCGATTCGTGCGCGAGGTGGCAGCCGCGTGGCCGACGCGAGCGCTCTCGCGCGAAAGCATATTGCTCGTGCACGCGGGCATGCAGCCGCTGCCGCACGGCGCTCCGGGCGCAAAGACGCACGGGCCGCCGGAGCATACGATCATCGATCACGCGAACAATGGCACGCCGCAGCTGCTCACGGCGACCGGTCCCAAGCTCACGACTTCGCGAGCGATCGCGGAGGAGCTCGTGGATCTCGTGAGCGCACGATCCGGACGCACGACGAGGCCGTGCGAGACCGCCACGAAGCCGCTCGCCTCTACGCCGCCGGGGGATGTGGCGATCGCGGTCGCGCGCGCGCTGGCGGCCGATCGCGCGGGGATGCCGGACGACGTGGTGACGCACCTCGTGCGCAGCTACGGAGCGGGGTACGACGCGCTTCTCGCGATGGTGCGCGAGCAGCCCGAGCTCGGCGCTCGCATCGAGGAGGGATCGCCGGTGGTTGCGGCGCAGCTCGCCTACGCGCTCGACAACGAAATGGCGATGACACCCGACGACCTCATCGAGCGCCGCACCGAGCTCGGACCGACCGCGCGCGCGACCCACCGCTCGCGCGAGGCTGTGCGCGCTGCGACCGATGCGCCCGAACACAAACGCTGACTACTTCGCTCCCGGCTCCCGCAACCGATAGCTCCGCCGCCGCGACGCATTGAAGTGCACGATCATCTCGCCCACGAGCCCGAGGGCGATCGCCTGCACGCCGAGCGTCGCAAGCAGCACCGCGAGCAGCAGCAGCGGGCGGTTGCCGAGCGGCTGGCCGAAGATGCGCTGCACGAACATCACCGCGAGCGCGATTCCGCCGGTACCTGCCAGCACGGCGCCGATGAGGCCGAAGAAGCGCAGCGGCTTCTCCGTGAAGCGAAGCAGGAAGTAGAGTCCGAGTATGTCGATCGCGCGGCGAACGTAGACCCCGGCGCCATAGATGCGCCGCTTCACATCGCTCGTGTGCTGCGGGCTCGCCACCTCGGTCACGTTGAAGCCGTTGTAGATCGCGAGCAGTGGGAGGAAGCGCGCGAAGTCGCCGTAGAGCGGAATGTCGCGCAGCACCTCCGTTCTCGCGGCACGAACGCCGCACGCAACGTCGTGCAGCGTGCCGTTCGCGAGCCGGCCGGCGGTGAGATGCAGCGCGAGCGCCTGCACCCGATTAACCGACGAGTCGATGCGCGGCCAGCGGCGCGCAACCGCGAGATCGGCTCCTGCGTCGACCGCCGCGAGCAGCTCGCACACAGCCTGCGGCTGCACCTGACGATACGCGGGCACAGTGACGACCAGCGAGCCGCGCGCATCGGCGAGTCCCATCCTGAGCAGCGCCGTCTCGCCGATGCTTCGCGGCGACTCGATCACGCGCACCCGCTCGCCCGCGCGCTCGAGCGCGCGCAGCGGCTCGAGCAGCTCGTGAAAGTACGGATGCGCCACGAAGACGAACTCATAGCTCCGCCCGCACGACGCGAGCACGGCAGCGTACTCTCGATAGAGTGCCTCGAGCGGCTCCGGCCGCTCGACCACGGTGACGATCACCGAAACGTCGCTCATGCGCGAGCCCTCGCGAGATCGAGCTGCTCGATCTGATCTTCCGCCCGCACCTTCTGCAGCGCTTCCTCGGCAATCAACCCGAGCATCGTCAGAAAGACGGCCAGCGCGATGCAGAGGAGCGCACTTCCCGGAAAGACGTACGCGTTCATCGGCACAACGTCGAGCGGGTCCGCGCGCTGTACGAACGACGTCAGCCACGCGGCGAGAAACCCCATCGCGACGATTCCCGACGCGAGAGCGCCGAGACCGAACATCGCGAGCGGATTCTCGCGGAAGGTGGCGATCATCTTGATCGTGAGAAGATCGGCAAGGAGCTTCGCGATGCGGGAGAGTCCATACTTGCTCACGCCGAAGCGGCGCGCGTGGTGCCGCACCGGCACCTCGGCGATGCGCGCGTTGGCCGTCGCGGCGGCGAGCGCCGGGAGGAAGCGATGCATGTCGGAGTAGAGATGCAGCTGGTCGAGCAGCTCGCGCCGGTATGCCTTGAGCGAGCAGCCGTTGTCACGGATGCGCACGCCGGTGAGCCAGATGATGATCCTGTTCGCGACCCACGAGGGGATCTTGCGCGTGACGACCTTGTCCTGCCGCCGCATCCGATATCCCGCGACGAGATCGTATCCCTCCTCGAGCTTGGCGACGAGCAGCGGGATGTCGCGCGGGTCGTTCTGCAGGTCACCGTCCATGCTCACCACGATGCGGCCGCGCGCGCGATCGAAGCCGGCCTGCATCGCCTGCGTCTGGCCATAATTGCGCGCCAGCTGCAGCACCACCACACGCGGATCCGCCTCAGCGAGCGCCTCCGCGATCTTCACGGTCGAGTCGCGGCTCCCGTCGTCGACGAGTACCAGCTCCCACGACGGCTCCCCGTTCAGCGCGTCACGAACCGCATCGACGAGCGGGCCGACGCTCTCCTCCTCGTTGTACATCGGAACCACGATCGAGAGGGCCGGTTGCTCTGAGTGCATCATGGTTGAAAATGTGTGGCTGGAGTGGCGCTCATGTGAGACGAGTGTGTACCTTCGCCGCTACATTGGCAGCGACCGCGGATGGGGGAGGCGTTCAGGCGAAAGCTCCTCGTCGCCTACGCGCTGGTCGTGCCGCCGGTGCGCTCGAGTACGGCAACGAGCATGTAGCCGTTCGTGAACGGCAACAGCGCGTCGAGGGCGGCAAAGGCGCGCATCGCCGGGTACATCATTTTTACGGCCATGCCGGGCGGGCCGAGATCTCTTGAATTCAAGGGAATTGTTCCCTTGCGCGTGCGCACCGTCGCCGCCGGATTCGCGCGCCCGCTCGCCGCGTTGAGTGCGGTGTCGAGCGCATAGGAGAAGAAGCGCACGTAATCGCGGGTCTCGCGCAGCTCGAGCCCGGCAGGGAGGAGCGCCCGCAGCGTTTGCGCATCGTAGCCCGCGTGCAGATGTGCGTGCCACTCGTCGGTGAGCCCAAGCGCGCGTCGCACGGGATGCAGTGCTCCGCGCGGCTTGAGTCGCGGCACGTTGAGCACCGCGCGCCCGCCCACCACGAGACAGCGCGCGATCTCCGCGAGCAGCGCGCGATCGTCGGTGACGTGCTCGAGCATGTCGGCGACGATGATGAGGTCGAAGCTCCCATCCGCGTACGGCAGCCTCGCGCCTGTGGTGTCGTCGATTTCGGCAACGGGCTCGCCGATCGTCCGCGAGATCGCGCGCACGGCGTGCGGCGCGAGGTCCGCGCTCCGCCACTCGCCGCCCTCTTCGCGAAAAAGCCACGAGATGATGCCGTTGTCGGTGCCGAGATCGAGTGCGCGCTTTCCGCGCACGTCACCAGCGGCGCGCGCGAGCTCGCGCCATTTCGCCTGCTTGAGCACCGACACTCGAAAGCGCGCGAGCTGCGCGTTGCGAAATCGTTCGTCGGCGGCCTCAGCGTCTGCCAATCTCGACCTCCAGTCGCGGCAAGGCACGCAGGGTGCCCGTCCGGGGTAGTAACGAAAATCCCGTCTGGGCTCCAGGCCCAAACGGGAGATCGCATGCGCAAGGCGGGATTCGAACCCGCGACCTTCGGCTCCGGAGGCCGACGCTCTATCCAGCTGAGCTACTCGCGCGGAGGCGCTGACGGTCGCGGATCGCTCCGTGTCGCGTGTCGCAATATGCCATTTTGCGCTCTCCAGTGGAAGGGCGCGCGAAGCGTGTACAATGAGTATGCGCCCCCATAAACGCCCAATCCCTCTCACGCGTTGATGAAAGAGTGAAGTCGCGCGCGTCAGCCGTGGAGGCCGGGGAGCCGTCGGACGCCGTACTCGTTGCCCGCGCTCGAGGCGGCGACGCGGCGGCGTTCGAGTCGCTCGTGAAACGCCACATCCGTGCGGCGCTCGGTGTCGCACTCGCCGTGCTCGGCGAATTCCCGGACGCGGACGATGCCGTGCAGGATGCATTGCTCTCGGCCATGCAGCATCTGGAGTCGTGCGCGCCTGCGGAGAAGTTCCGCGCATGGCTGCTCACGATCGTTCGCAATCGCGCCTTCGATCTCAAGCGAAGGGGACGCGTGCGCTCGGTGGATCTGCTGGAGGAGGGGACCGCGCAAACACGGGCCGAGTCGAACGGGGGAGTCTGCTGTACGTGCGCGCCCGCCGAGACCATCGCAGCGGCAGCGCAGGCGAGCGTGATGTGGCGCGCTCGCGGGGTCAAGTCGAACATCGATATTTTCCTGCTAATGCGTACGAACATCACCGCCGCGCGAGGCGCGCGCCGTCTATTGCTACACGCGGAGAGCGGCGCGTGTGTTTAACTCTTTGTGCAATGAACGCCGGGGCCCGGTTGTGTGTGATGCTGACAGGTGTTCAACTGTTCGGTCCGGCCCCCGACGAATCCCTCGCCCAGCCCGATCCCCGTGACACTCTCGCGCGCATCGCTCGTCGTACCCGTCGACGCGACGGTGGTGAACGGGCAGATCACGCGCCACGCACAGATGGGGAGCAATGGGCGCTACACGATTCTCTTTCCGGACGGCGGCGGACAGTATCGCGTGACGGTGCGGCTCATCGGGATATCGCCGCTCTCGATCCTCGTGAGCCGCCAGCGCCAACCGTCGTGATCGCGGAAACGGCGGGCCGTAACCGCCGAGCAGACATCACCTGTGTGAATCGTCCGCCGATCCATTGCCGGACTGATCCTTCACGATGATCGCCTTCACACCGGTCCCGAGGTCGGTCCCTTCGCGAACGTAACCGATGGCGCCGGGATTCGAGCGGACGTACGTGAGCACATCTACGTCCGTGACGCGCTCCGGCGGTGGCGCATCGTGGCCGGAGAAGATGCGCTCCTGCCAATAGCGGCGCATCGAGCTCACGGACTGCCGCTCGATGTCGTGCGTGAAGACAATACGCGTAGGAGACTTTTCGTTCTGATCGACCGGCAGAATCTCCTGTCCGTTCGTCCAAGTCGACAGCTGCCGCAGGAAGATCTGCGACACGCGATCGCGCGACAGCTCGCTCGTCGCATTCGCGGCATTCACGACGACGATGACGCGCACGTCTCCTTGACACGGCAGTGCGGCCGAGGACGCGACCGACAGCAGCGCGATTCCCAGAAGTCTAATCCCCATGATCAGAACGACACCGACACGCTCGCGATCGAGTAGCGATTGTGAATGGCGGGATCGCCATAATTCACGACGACCTCGTCGCCGTATCCGTGCGCATCGTGTAGCTCGAGCTTGCCGACGACGTTTGGCGCGAACATGTACGAGACTCCGATCGCGTTGTCACGGTCGTACTTGAGGGCGAGTCGCCCGATTTGAGTCGGCACGTCGAGATCTGTGACATCGCGCTGCACCGTGATCGAGAGTGCTTCCAGTATCCGATATCCGACCTGTCCGTAGTACGTCCGGTACTTCGCGCCTCCCTCACCGAACGTCAGATTACGGTATTCGGCACGCGCCGTGAGTCGATCGAAGCTGCCATCGACGCTCCCCCAGAAGTCCCTCGTCGCTCCTCGCCCCGAAATCTGGTCCGAGATTGTACCCTCGTCCTGACGACGTGCAGCGCCTCCGCCCACCCGCAGTCCGGGAAGAGGTGTCTGAAGCCAGAGTTGGACACCGAACAGATTTCTCGCGCGCCCGTCCACCACCAGATACTGCCCGGGAGAATTTTCGGTGGCCGGTATCGCACCAGTTTGCAGATAGTTGAACTCTCCCGCGAATGCCGCGCCGGTTACGAGCCAGGCCGACCCAGGGTTGAACTTGTGCGTGACCACAGCCCCATCAAGCGTTTCGCTCGTGAATCCGCCTTCCTGATAGAAGCCGAACGGCACGCGATAGAAGGGCAGCAGTGTTCCGAGGAATCGGGTCTCGTTGGAGATTCCCATCGGTATAGGGGCCTTGCCGACACGAATTGACGTGTTCTCTCCGAAGTTGTGCTCGTAGAAGGCCCAGTCGAGCTGGAGCTCGGATGTGTGGTGGTTAATCTCACTCTCGCCGAGTCGTCGATTCGCGATTTGCACGACGAAGACGTCGTTCGTGGCCGCCTTGAACCGCAGCAATAGCGCTGCGCGCCGATAATCGAAGGTGCCGTCGTTTGGAATGCCGAGGATCATCGGGCCGCTCGTCGTAGCGTATCCCTGCGTGAGGTAGCCGTGGATGAGCAGTTTCTCGGAGAGTCCCTGAGCATTGGAGCGCGCGGCAATCGTGAGCAGCGCGCCGGCGATGAGGGCGCGGAAGCCGTACGAGGGGAGGAAGTCGGCCATGGGGACCTCGGAGCTGGGATGCCGCGCAGGCGGCCGTCACCGGAACTCCAACGATCCCGATGCGCACGAGAGATGAGTATCGTCGGGTGCTCGCAAAGCTTGAGTGCCTTTCATCTGACTGCTCAAGTTTGGCTGCGCGTTACCGATACAGAGGTCAACTCCCTCCGTCGCCGCGCTCTCACACAGTCGGGTTCATGGCCACTCGCCGCACATTTTCGTCGGCACTACCGTTCATCGCCGTCGTTGTCAGCGCGGCGGCGCTCGGGCTGGGGCTCCGACTGCAACACGCGCGATTGCTGGATGCGGCGTCTGCGTACTGGCGACACCGGATGGATGCGAGTGCAGATGCGACCCGTTATGCCGTACAGACGTGGCTGGACGAGCGTCAGCAGGACGATCGCCTCCTCTCGCGACAGGCGGCAAAGGCCGACGGCTTGTTTCGAGCCGGACGTCCGCGCCAGTCAGATGTCAGCGAGATGTCCGATCTCATCACAGAAGTCAGCAACGAGCGCAGCTACCGCGGCATCTGGGTTCTTCGCACCGACGGATCGTCGATCGTCTCCTCGCACGATGCGGACTCGCTGCCTGCCACAATCCGCACCTTCGCAGCCGAAGTTGCGCGGAGCGGAAAGAGTCGTACGATCGGACCCCTGCGCACGCTCAGCGGCGAGCAGCTGTTTGCGGTTATCGAGCCGGTCGTCGTAGAGCAGCACGGAACGACAACCACCACGCTCGGCTCCATAGTGCTCGGCATCGACCCGTATGAATCGCTCTTCCCCACGGTTCTGCGCGAGCAGGATGCTCTCGAAACCGCGCGGCATCGCCTGGTGCAGCGCATCGACGACAAGTTCGTGGTGCTGACACCATCGCGAACTCCGAAAGCAGGACCTGGCGAAATCCGAATTCCGTGGGAACAGGCGCCGAAATTCGGTCGCCTCGCGACCGCGGGGATCGACAGCTCGGGTACATTCATTGGGCTGGGCGACACGCCGATAATTGCCGCCACGCGTCACATCCCCGAGACAGGGTGGGGCATCATCCGCGCGATCGACCAATCCGAGGCATTCGCAGCTGCCAATCGCGAATACCGCCTCGACATGCTCATCGCCCTGCCGGTCTATCTGCTTGGTGTTGCGGTTGCGTTCGGGCTTCGGCGCAGACAGGAAACTACCCGCCGACTCGCGCTCGCGGAGTCGGAGGCGCGTTACAAGCTGCTCGCCGAGCACGCTACCGATCTCATCATGCGGCAGAATCTCTCCGGCCACGTCCTCTACGTGTCTCCTGCGAGCAAGCAGATCCTGGGCTACGATCCGCCCGAGCTCACCGCGGTGGGACCGCTCCACTTCGTGCATCCGGACGATGAGGATGTCGCGCGAAATGCGCACGAGGTCGTCTTTCGTAATCCGCTCTCGCTACCCGTGCAGTATCGCATGCGGCGCGCAGACGGCGGCTACGCGTGGTTCGAGACGACTGGCCAGCCAGTGCTCGACCCGCTTCGCCGGGAAGTCATCGAGATCGTGACGGTCTCGCGCGACATCTCCGAGCGGCGCGCGGTCGAAGAGCAGGGGAGGCGACTCGCGGTGCGCAACTCGCTCCTTCTCGAGTCGGCTGCCGAAGGAATCGTCGGTCTCGACAAGGACGGAACGATCATCTTCCTCAATCCGGCGGGCGAGCGGATTCTCGGATGGAGTGCGGCCGAGCTCCTGGGCAAATCACAACACGCCTTCCTGAATCACACGCGCTCGGACGGCACGCCGAATCCCGTCGAATCGTGTGGAATCTGCATGACCGCGAGCACGGGACGCGGCCACGTATCGCAGGACGACATCTTCTGGAGACGCGATGGGTCGTCGTTTCCGGTCGAGTATCAGAGCACGCCCGTGCGAGAGAGCGAAGGCGTCGTCGGCACGGTGGTGACGTTCCGCGACGTCGAAGCGCGGCGCCGTGCGAACCAGGAGCTCGTGCGCGCGAAGGAAGAAGCGGAGGCGGCGAACGCTGCGAAGAGCGAGTTCCTCGCGCGCATGAGCCACGAGCTTCGCACGCCGCTCAACTCCGTGATCGGATTTTCGAACGTACTGCGAAAGAACAAGGCGGGGAATCTCAACTCGGTCGATCTGAGCTATCTCGAGCGCATCGGCACCAACGGCGTTCAGCTCCTCGCGCTCATCAACGACATCCTCGATTTGTCGAAGATCGAGGCGGGGAAGCTTTCGGTCGAGCTCTCGATCGTGGACATCGGCATCCTCGTCGAGGATACGCTCGTTCAGCTTGGCGACCGGCGCCTCAAGAATGGCGTCGCCGTTCGGTCGGAGGTGCCGCCGTCGATGCGAACGATCGAGACGGACGCCGCGAAGCTTCGGCAAGTGCTCATCAACCTCATCGGCAACGCGGTGAAGTTCACGCACGCCGGGAGCGTGACGGTGGCAGTCGATCTCGATCCGGTCTCGCGCTTTCCGGACCGCATTCGCGTGACAGACACCGGCATCGGGATCGCGCCCGAGCGCCTCTCCGCCGTTTTCGCGGCCTTCGAGCAGGCCGACACGAGCACCACGCGCGAGTACGGCGGCACGGGGCTCGGCCTCAGCATCTCACGGGCGTTGTGCGAGCTCCTCGGCTTTCGCCTGGAAGTCGAGAGCGCGGTCGGAGTGGGCACCACGTTCACGATCGAGCTCACGCCAGCGATCGATCCCGCGCGCGCGCTTCCCCCTGCGGCGACGTCCCCCGTGTTCGAGCAGTCTCCGGTCCCGAACATGGGCGACGTCGACACGCCTCTCGTGCTCGTGATCGAGGATGACGCCGATGCGCGCGAGCTCTTGCGCGGCCACGTCGAGGAGCTCGGATACAGAGTGGAGATGGCGGCTTCGGGTATGGAAGGCCTCCGCATGGCGCACGAGCTCAGGCCTCACCTCATCACGCTCGATCTCATGATGCCGGGCATGGATGGCTGGGAGCTGCTCAAGCGCCTCGCCGGATCGCCAAAGATCGCGCACATCCCAGTGATCATCGTGAGCTCGATCGCAGGGGAGATGCAGGACAGTTTCGTCGGCGCCGTCGACTGGATCGACAAGCCGATCGCGCACGCGGAGCTCGGGGACGCGATTACGCGCAACATCGACCGCGGGCCCGGCGGCATCCTCATCGTCGAGGATGATCCCGATGCGCGTGAGCTGCTCAGGCGCTACGTCGCGGACGAACACGCCGGCACGCTGCGCGTCGCCAACGATGGTGCGTCTGCGCTCAACATGCTCGCGCACCATCTTCCCGACCTGATCATGCTCGATCTGAAGATGCCGTACATCGATGGCTTCGCCTTCCTCGAGACCATCCACGCCGACGAGCGGCTGCGCGATCTACCGGTGATCGTGGTGACCGCCGCGCAGCTAACGCCAGAGCAGCGCACGATGCTTCTCGGGCGCACGATCGCGGTGCTGGAGAAGGGAACGACACTGGAATCGGATCTCGCACGCGTGCTTCGGCGCATCCCGCGTCTGCCGAAGGCGGTGCCCCACCTGATTCTCGCTTAGCGCTACTCGCCGAGCGCGGTGACGTCGACGTGTGCGTCGCCGTCGAGACCGTACTGCACCGATACGCGCCACGGCTGACAGCAGACCTCGCAGTCCTCCACGTAGTCCTGGTGCGAGCCGCCGCCGGGGTCGAGCGTGATCTCCACCGCCTCGCCGCAATACGGGCAGCTCACCGTCGCTTCGACGTCCGCTGTTCCGTCGCCGAGCGAAAATTCCTCGTCGAGCTCCTCGGAATTCCCCTCGTCGTACAGCTCTTCATTGTCATCGTTGATGCGCATCTGCCGCTCCGATCCCCGCGGCGCGGCCTGTCGCCCACGCCCACAAAAAATTGTAGCCCCCGATTGGGCCGAATGCATCCAATAGCTCTCCGCACAGGAAAAAGTTCCGATGCAGGCGGCTTTCCATCGTTCGCGGATCGATCTCCGCGAGGCTCACCCCGCCACCGGTCACCTCTGCCTTCGCGTAACCCTCGTCGCCGGTCCACGGGAGCGGGCCGTTCGTCAACAGCTCGACCAGCGCGGTTCGCTCTTCGCGAGTGAGCTCGGCCGTGGTGCGCGCGACGTCGACGCGGGCAAAGTAGAGCAGCACGTCGGCGAGCCGGTCCGGCAGCAGCTCGCGAAGCACCGAGCGCACGCTCCGATTACCCGAGCGCCTGAGTGCGCGCGTCCACGCGTCCGCATCGAGCTCGCTCCAGCGCACCGTAATGGCGGCAGGCTCCGTCTTGGGCGACTTCGAGCGTACCGCCACGTGCGACACGTCGAGCACGGATGGGCCGCTGTAGCCCCGATGCGTGAAGAGAAATCCGCCGGTGGCCGACGCCGAGCGCTCGGTCGAATGCGCGGTGAGCGTGACCGGGAGCGAGATCCCCGCGAGCTCGGTGTACGCATTCGGATCGGCGGTGATCGGTGTGAGCGCCGGATACGTCTTGTTGATTGTGTGCCCGAGCTTCCGCGCGACGTGCAGTCCGAGCCCGTCGCTGCCCGTCTTCGGCACGGAGAGACCGCCACTCGCGATGATCACCGCATCGACATCCATGGACTCGCCGTCGATGACCGTGACGCGCCACCGGTTCTGGTCCAGCGGAAGAACGCCGCTGACGTTCGTGTTCGTGAGCAGCTGCGTACCGTGCCGCGCGGCCAGTTCGATGAGTCCGTCGCGCACATCACGCGCGCGATTCGACGAGGGGAAGAGCTTCGCACTCTCGACCTCCTCCACGAGTGCGAGGCGGAGCTCGTCGTCGAAGAAGCGAATCTGCTCGGCGAGCGGCCACGAGCGCACGATTTTTCGCAGCGTGTTCGGCGACGAGTCCGTGATGAACCGAGTCTCGTCGAGGCGGGAAGGGAGGATGTTGCAGCGCCCGCCGCCGCTGATGAGGATCTTCCTGCCACCCTCCGCCGTTCGCTCCAGCAGTAGAACCTCGGCGCCCGTGCTCGCAGCGAAGATCGCCGCCATCGTGCCGGCGGCACCGGCGCCTACGATCGCGATCCGGCGGCGTGCAGTGGAATTTCCGTCTAAAGCGCTCGTGGAGGGCACGGACGGATGATAATCGGTTTGGACGGGTGTTCGCGGCGCGCCGGGAAACTTCCCTGCGACTCCGGCGTAGTGATGAGCGTCCCTCCCCGGAGTCGATCACGTCATGATAGTCGCCCTCTTTCGCCTCTTCGCGCTTCGACCGCTTCTCTCGCTCGCCATCTTCGGCATTCCGCTTTTCGTGCTGGTCATGGTCGGGCTGTTCACCATCGTGGCGTTCAAGGTGATCGTCTTCGTAGTGCTGCCGGTGATGGCGATCGTGTGGCTGGTTCGTCGTCTCTCGCGCTCGGGCGACTCGCCGGCGTTCTGAGCGCTCCGAACTCGCTAGATTGATCCGGCACCAAAGCGATCACGCACTACACGCCGGAGATCTTTCCATGCAAGCGAAAAAGGCAGACGCGCTCCGCACGGAGTGGGGGGACCGTCCGTGCGATCATCCCGCGCTCGCGAAGGAGTATGCCGAGGGGAAGCGCACCGGCGATTACGTGTGCACGCAGTGTGGAGCGAAGGTGAGCTTTCGCGAGCGGGCTGAGATTCTCGCATCGCGTCGCACTTGATGTCGCGAGCCGCCCCGGCGAATTCGGACGCGAGCTCCACTCCGCCACCTGCCGCGACCTTCCTGGTTCGCGGCATCTTCGTTCTTGGCACCCGCTCGCTGTTCATCGTCCGCGGTACGGTCACCAGTGGCACCGTGCGCGCGAAGCAGCGAGTGATCGGCCTCCCGGGGATGGAGGGCGAGGTGCAGAGTGTGGAGGCGAATCTGCTCGACATCGCAGGGGGCGCATCGCAGAGCGCGCTCACCTTCCACTACGTGAAGCAAGCGGAGCTCGCGCGCTGGCGGTCGCTCGTCGCGGAAGGCGCGCTGCTCACACTCGGCGCGCCCTGACTGTCACTGCGTGCGGTTGAGCTGCGTCCAGTTCTCGTGCAGCGACACCGACGGATCGAAATTCACATCGTCGCTCAGGATGTATTCGCCGTTTCCATTGCTCCACGCCTGACGATAGCCGGCGCTCAGCTCCACGCGCTCGCGGCTCGACGGATCGACGAAGTGCTCGACGCCGCGCTGCGACTGGCTGAACGAGTCGGCAAGACGGTCCTGCACCCGCTGCGTCTCCTGATACTGCTGCGTGATGATCGCGCTCACCGCGTGGTTGGTTTCGTTGTTGATGGCGATCCGTTTGGCCACTTCGATCTGCTCCGCGTTGCCGATGTTCATCTGCATCTGTTGATAGGCGTTGACCCAGTTCACGTTCGGCCGGATGGATGCGATCATCGTCGAGAAGAGCGACGCTCGCCGCTCCTGCTCGCCAGCAGGCGTGCGCATGCCGAACATCGAACCGGCGGTGAGGGTGTAGGAGTTCACCTTGCCCATCCCCCCCTGCATCGCCGCGGATGGCGACATCGTCTGGCGCACGATCATGCCCACGACTGCGGTGAGTGATTCTTCCACCGGCTTTCCATTCACTTCGTACGCGATCAGTACGCGACCCGCGTCGGCCTTTGTTCCGCTGGCGAGACCGGCCTGGATCTGCTCCGCGAGCTGCTGCCGAAGTCTCACATCCTGCACGTGGGCGGCTTGCGGCATCGGCATTCCCTGCTCGAAGCGCGCGCCGCGGCGATAGATGGGGATCACTGCCTGACGAAGATATGTCTGCGCATTGACGATCGGCCGCATCGAGCAGGGACGGATGGCTGCATTCATCTGCTCCGCCTGCCGGCCCGTCTGTTGGGCAAACGGATCGTCGTTCCACTGCCAGGTGTACGGCGTGAAAAGCTCGAACGCCATGGTGCCGTCGGGACTCACGACACGCATCGAAAGGCTGGCGATGTTCGACGTGCACCCGGAGGCCGCCCACTTCACCCCGCCGTCCATCTTCCAGCCCACAGGGGCGAGCAAGCGCAGCACCTCGACCGGCTGGCCGAATCCATACTGATCCATCAGACGAAGCCAGTGCATGCGATAGAAATTCCCGGGTGCCGATGCGGCACCCGGGACGCGCGCAGTGCGCATGTTCTGCTGCTGTGATGGTGGATTCTGCTGCTGCGGATACTGTTGCTGGGGATACTGTTGCTGGGGATACTGCTGTTGTGGATCCTGTTGCTGCGGATACTGCTGTTGGGGGTACTGCTGTTGCGGATCCTGCTGCTGCGGGTACTGCTGTTGCGGATACTGCTGCTGCGGGTATTGCTGTTGGGGATACTGCTGTTGCGGATACTGCTGTTGCTGAGGGCCCTGCTGCCCCTGGTACGGCTGCATCCCCTGCCCGTTGCTGCCGGCGAAGGCGATGCTTCCTTCCATACCCTGGAGCGTCGGACCGACGGAGGTGAACTCCGCTTTCGGCGAGCTGATGATGACGGCGTACGGCTGCCCGCCCCCCATCACGCCGACGAGCCTCAGCAGGGAAGCGACGCCCTTCGGACTCACGCCGGTGTACATCCCGTACGATGCCGGCGCGCCATTGAGCAGGTAGTCTCCGGCCGCGATCTGCTGCAGATCCTTCCACTGCGATCCGTACTGCCGCGCGAGCTGCTGCACGACCTCACGCGACGACTGTACGCCGCCGAACGGTGAGATCATCGCGATCACCGTCCCGCGGGATACCACCACGCCGCCGTTCGCGGCGTTCGCGGTGAATCCCTGCGGAATCGAGATCGAGAAATGTCCGGCCGGATCGCGATAGCTTCGACCCTGCTGAGCCTTCGCGCAGAACACAGCCGCGAAGATGGAAATCGTTACGACTCCTACGTTTCGAGCAACGATGTGCTTCATGACGACCCGTCCGGGCACAGGGGTTTCACGATCCGCTCTCAGATCGCTTGACTCATAAGGCGCAAAGCTCCCGCTGCGCGGCTCATCGCTGGCCGATACGTGCTGGCGCCCCCGTTTGTGAGTCGCCATTTTCGACGAATGAGCGATGACGCAATCACGTCGACGATGGTGGCAGAGCTCCTGGACGCGACCCGGCGCGGCGACGCGGCCGCTTACGATCGGCTACTCCCGCTGCTCTACAGCGAGCTGCGCGCGATCGCCGGCCGCCACATGCGCGGCGAGCGTCCCGATCACACGCTGCAGCCCACCGCGCTCGTGCACGAGGCATTTCTTCGCCTCGTCGGCGGGTCACCGGTGCACTTCGAGGATCGCACGCACTTCCTCCGCGCCGCGTCGCAGGCGATGCGACGCGTGCTCGTCGACTACGCTCGCGCGAGAACGGCGGCGAAGCGGAGCGGCGATCTTCGCGTCACGCTCGACGAAGCGATTGCCGGCCACGATGACCGCATCGTCGATCTCCTCGTGCTCGACGACGCGATGACTCGCCTCGCGGCCGCCGAGCCGCGGTGGGCGCGCGTCGTCGAGCTGCGCATCTTCGGGGGCCTCGAGGTTGCAGAGGTGGCCGAGGCGCTCGGCATCTCGCCCGCCACGGCGAAGCGCGACTGGCAGTTCGCGAAGGGTTGGCTCGCGCGCGAGCTCGGCGCGGACACGCAGTCGTGAGCGACGACAGCGCCGATCACCTTCGTCAGCTCCGCGAGCTCTTCGACGCCGCGATGGACCGGCCGGAGTCCGAGCGCCGCGCCTTTCTCGATCAGGCCACCGACTGGAACGCGACGCTGCGACGCGAGGTCGACGCGCTCATCTCGGCGTCGGAGCACACCGACGTGTCACTCGCCATGTTCGACTTCGGCAGCTCCGTCGGCCCCGCCACCGGGCAGCGTCTCGGCGCCTATGAAGTAGTACGGCTGGTCGGCACCGGAGGAATGGGTGCCGTCTACGAGGCGATCCGCGCCGACGATCAGTATCGCAAACGGGTCGCGATCAAGATCGTGCAGGGCGGCCTCGATTCCGAGCTCACGCTTGGCCGCTTCAAGCGCGAGCGCCAGATTCTCGCGGGACTCGACCATCCCAACATCGCGACGCTGCTCGACGGAGGAGTGACGCCTGGGGGGCAGCCGTTCCTCGTGATGGAGTTCGTCGAAGGGCTGCCGATCACCACCTGGTGCAGAGTCCGGAAGCTCGGCGTTCGCGAGCGTGTCGCGCTCTACCGGCAGGTGTGCGGCGCGGTTCAGCACGCGCACAAGAATCTGGTCGTGCACCGCGATCTCAAGCCTGGAAACATCCTCGTCACCGAAGATGGCGCGGTGAAGCTGCTCGACTTCGGCATCGCCAAGCTCCTCGGCGACGACGCTGCAGACGATGCGATGCCGCTCACGAGAGGCGGCGTACGGCCGTTCACGCCGGAGTATGCGAGCCCGGAGCAGGTGCACGGCGACACGCTCTCGACTGCGTCGGATGTCTATTCGCTGGGCGTCGTGCTCTTCGAGCTGCTCGCCGGCCGCCGGCCACACATCTTTGCGTCGCGCGGGCTCGCGGACATCGAGCGCGCCGTGGCGACGGAGCCCGTGCCGCGGCCGAGCGCCGTCGCGACGGAGAGCGCGGCAGCGGAGAGTGGAGAGCGAAGCGCGCAGCGGCTGCGCCGACGCCTGCGCGGCGACCTCGATCAGATCGTGCTCATGGCGCTCCGGCGAGAGCCAGCGCGTCGCTACGCGTCCGTCGATGCGCTCGATGCCGACCTGCGCCGCTATCTCACCGGGCTTCCGATCGCCGCGCAGCGCGACTGGCTCGGTTACCGTCTGCGCAAGTTCGTGCGCCGCAACGTCGCAGTGGTCGCGGCGTCTGTGCTCGTGCTGCTGGCGTTGGTTGGTGGCGTGATCACCACGTCTACACAGGCGAAGCGCGCGCGTGCAGAGCAGGTGAAGTCGGAGCGCGTGAGCGACTTCCTGCGCGGTCTTCTGAGCTCCGTGCGCCCCGCGATGGGCGGGCGCGATGTGCCTGTGTCCGAGCTGCTCGATGCGGCCGCGCGGCGAACGGAGACGGAGCTCGCGGGGCAGCCCGAGGAGCGCGCCGAGCTGGAGACGGTGATAGGGCAGAGCTATCAGTCGCTCGGCAGATACGACGACGCGTCGCCGCATCTCGATACGGCGCTCGCGCTGCGCGAACAGACGGACGGCGCGACGAGCGAGTCGGCGATCATCGGTCTGTCGAACGTCGCCGGTCTCGCGCTCGCTCGAGAGAAGCTCGATCGTGCGGACTCGCTCTTCACGCGCGCGCTGGTGCTGCAGCGCGCGCGCACGTCGAAGCCGGATTCGCTCGTCGCCGTGCTGCTCGACAATCTCGGAAGCGTCGCGCACAAGCGGGGACAGGATAGTACGGGCGAGCGGCTGCATCGCGAAGCGCTGACGATCCGCCGCCGCATCATGTCGCCGATGGACGATATGATCGGCTACTCGCTCAACAATGTCGCCGTCTCGCTCGGCGACCAGGGGCGGATGGCGGAGGCCGAGCCGCTACACCGGGAGGCAGTCGCGATCTTCAGGCACAACCACGCCGGCCCGAATCCGTCCGTCGCCGATGCCCTCAGCGCGCTCGCGACGGCGCTGGACCTTCAGGGTAAAAACGCGGCTGCCGAGAGTACGTACATCGAAACGATCGCGATGCGGCGGCAGCTCCTGGGGCCGGAGCACCCCGACTACGCATGGACGGTGTTCAACTACGCGATGTTCGAATTCGACCAGCATCGCTATACGGAGGCGATGCGGCTGAGCCGAGAGGTGCTCGGACTTCGCGGCAAGACGCTCGCCGAGAGCAATCCGTCGATCGCGGCATCGCTGCAGACGGTTGGGAGATGTCTCGACCAGCTGGGCGATACGGCCGGCGCGGAGCGATCGCTGATGGAAAGTCTGGAGCTGCGAAAGACGTTTCTCCCCGCGAGCAACTGGCTGATTGCGAGCTCGGAGAGTGTGCTGGGCGAACACTTCACCACTGCCGGGGATTTCAGGAAGAGCGAGCCACTCCTTCTCCATGCGCAGAGCGTGATGGAGAAGACGTTCGGTGTCGCGAGTCCGCGCACGCAGGGGAACGTGCGCCGACTGGTGTCGCTGTACGAAAAGTCGAGACAGCCGGCGAGGGCGGCGACGTACCGCGCAATGCTTCTTCCCAAGTCTGTCTGACGAGCGCTTAAGCTTGGACGCGCTCCATCACGTGCGCGCGGCCCTTCCCTCATCGAGAACCTCGCGCACTCTCGCCGTGAGCCTCGCTGGGGTGAACGGCTTCTCGAGAAAGGCGTAGCGCTCATTCGCGATGCCGCGCCGCGCAGCCTCGTCGCGCGTATATCCGGACATGAGCAGCACCTTGATCCCCGGATAGGCGCTCGCGATGCTCTCCGCCAGCTCGACGCCGCTCATCAGTGGCATCACCATGTCCGTGATTGCGATGTCCAGCGTCTCTTCATGCTCCTCGCACTGGCGCAGGGCTTCCTGCCCATTCGCCGCCTCCAGCACGATGTAGCCGCACTGCCGCAGCGAGCGGCATGCCACCGTCCGGAGCGCTGCATCGTCCTCGACGACGAGCACGGTCTCCCCGCCTCTCGACGAAGGGGTCGCCGCCTCCGCGACCGGCTGCAACTCGGCAGACGAGTCCGCACGCGGCAGATAAATCCTGAAGATCGTGCCGTGCCCTGGCTCGCTGTACATCGCCAGATGGCCGCCGCTCTGCTTTACGATGCCGTAGACCGTCGACAGCCCGAGACCCGTGCCTTCGTGCACGCTCTTCGTCGTGAAGAACGGCTCGAATACGCGGGCTTGAATCTCCGGCGTCATGCCGAGGCCGTTGTCCGCCACGGACATCATGACGTACGATCCGGCCTCAAGAGGCGGCTCGGATGAGCGAAGGGCGAAGGGGCTCTCGAACGTGACGTTGGCCGTCTCGATGGAGAGCCGGCCACCGCTCGGCATCGCGTCGCGCGCGTTCACCGCGAGGTTGATGACGATCTGCTCGAGCTGTCCCCGATCCGCGGCAACGGTGCCCAGCTCGGGGTCGAGCGTCAGGAGAATCTGAATGTCCTCTCGCAGGAGACGGCGCAGCATCTGTTCCACGTCGCCGAGCACCTGATTGAGATCGACGATGTGCACGCGGAGCACTTGCTGCCGGCTGAACGCGAGCAATTGCTTCGTCAACAGCGCGGCACGCTCAGCCGCGCGCTTGATCTCCTGCACGTCGGCCCGGGATGGCGACTGCTCGCTGATATCCGCGAGGAGCATCTGGCTGTAGCTGACGATGACGGTAAGCAGATTGTTGAAATCGTGCGCAACGCCGCCTGCCAGCTGGCCGACCGCTTCCATCTTCTGTGCCTGGCGGAACTGCGACTCGAGCTGCTTGCGAGCGGTCTCATCGGAAATGATGCTCACGAAGCCGGTGAGGGTGCCGTCGCTCGAATGCAATGCGCACTTGGAGATCTGCACGTCGCGGATGGTGCCATCGGACCGGCGGCGCTGCGTCGCGACGCTCGTGATTGCTTCGCCATTCTCGAGACGTCGTCGAAAGTCGGAGGACTCCTCGCGACGCTCGTCCGGAATGATCGTGAACAGCGACTGCCCGACCGCTTCGGCAGCCGTCCATCCGAACTGGGTCTCGGCGGCTTTGTTCCATCTGCTGATGACCAGCTCGGGCGAGGAGATGACGATCGCGAGTGGCGAATCATCGACCACGGCGCGGAGGATCTCGTTGCTCTCCAGCAGTGCCGCCGACGCGGCCGCGCGCGCCGTGACATCGGTCGCGAGAACGATGCGCGCGTCGCGCTCCTCGAAGTGCACGCCGTGTGAGACGATGTCGACGAGGATCTCGCTCCCATCCTTGCGACGATGCCGCCACCCCGAGCTCACGCGAAGCTCGCTGCGATTCGCGCGCGCAGTCTGGCGGAGAAGCTCGACATCACCGGCGCTTCGGATGTCTTCGATTCCCATGGACATGAATTCGGAGTGAGTGTAGCCGTACTGATGCATCGCGGCTTCGTTCACCGCGAGAAAGCGGAGCGTCTCCTCCTCGTACACCCACATGGGCACGGGATTCCGGTCGAAGAGCAGCCGATAGCGTGCCTCCATGAGGACCGCGCGATCGCGTGCATCCTCGGCCTCCGTCGTCGCTTCCGTGAGCTCCTGATTGGCGACTTCGAGGTCGGCGGTGAGCGCCTCCTGCTCCACGGCGGCGTCAGTCAGCTCCGTATTCGCCGCCTGCAACTCGGCAGCGAGCATCTTCTGCTGCGCGGCCAGCGCCTCGAGCTGCACCGCATGATCCTTGAGCTGTTCCTGGTCCTCGAGCGTCGCCGCGGCCAGCACGAGGACCGCGGCGCGCATTCGGGAAATGAGCGCGAAGACGAGCAGCGCCTCGAGCGCGACGACGACGACCTCGGCCCATCGCCAGATCGTGTTGCGCTTCGCCCGGGCAGCGTAAAGCACGCTCTCCTCCGCCAGGAACGCATCGAAGCCTGCACGCACACTCGCGAACTCCGCAACACCGGCTCCGTCCTCGAGACTGATCTTCGAACGTGCATCGTCGCTGTGCGCACTCAGCACGCGATCTGCGTACATGCTGTTCCAGTTGCGCACTGCGGCTGAGATGCGGCTGAGCTGCGCCTGCTGCGTCGCGTTGTCGGCGGTGAGGGTCGTCAGCGAGTCGAGCACGAGCTGGAGAGCAGGGCGCGCCTGCGTCTCGAGCGCGAGTGTGGTGCTATCGCCCGTGATGACGTACGCTGCGATGCTCGACCGACGGTCGAGCGAGAGGTTGAGCGCGCGCGCAGCGGCGAACTGCACGGTGCGGGTGTGCCGCACCCACAGCGCCGATTGCCAGGTGAGAAAAGTCATCAGCCCGACCGTGATGACGATGGCGGTGAGCGCCGCCATCGCGCTCCCCGCCAGTCGGCGGACCATCGACAGCAGGCCCTGCGTCACTCGCTTCTGATTGATGAACGCATCACTCCACCCCGATGAATCGGCCGCGCATTTGACTGATCACCCAATTATCGGATGGCGACCACGATCGAATGTGACTATTAGCGCTTAATAACTTGTACGAAATCATGCGAAGCTGACCTCCCGTCATCGACTTCTACGCCTTACAAAACAGGCATGCACGCGGAGGCGGCAACAATGACGAAGATCATGTTCCGACACATCAGCGGGTCGCGAGCGACTGAGGTCGATGTCGTCGCGCTCGGCGCGCACCGCGAGCTCATCCTCGGCCGCGCTCCGAGTGCCGCGGTGCGCTTCGACCCGCTGCACGATCGCGATGTCGGACGGCACCACGCGCGCATCTCATGGAGCGATGCGGCGCCGACCATTTTCGAGATCGCAGATCTCCGCAGCCGGAACGGCACGTACGTGAATGGCCGGCTGATAACGACGCCGATGCGGCTCAACGCCGGCGACGTGATTCAGCTCGGCGCCGCGGGCCCGGAGATCGAGGTGCGATGGGAGCTGTCGATGTCGTCAACGATGCTGCATCTGATCGGGTGAACGCCCGCACGCAAAACGGCTCCAGCCTCGACGAGTCGATACTGGAGCCGCAAGAACATTTGCTACCGCCGTTCGAGGCGGCTAAACCGATCGCATTAGTCCGCAGCGTCGCGGATTAACATGGTCGGGGCGAGTGGATTTGAACCACCGACCTCCTGGTCCCGAACCAGGCGCGCTAACCGGGCTGCGCCACGCCCCGCAAATCTCACGTTACCTGCTGCTGTGCCGCGAGATCATGGTGCGCCTGGAGGAACTCGAATCCCCAACCTTCTGATCCGTAGTCAGATGCTCTATCCAATTGAGCTACAGGCGCCCGAAAAATCTGTTTTTCATCACAACGGCGGACATGTCTCGGTTGCGGAGACACATCCGCCGTCATCGCTGCAAAAACTAGTAATCCCGCCCGGCATCGTCAACTACAGTGCATCGCCCGGCGACTGAAAGCGCCTCGAAACGCGCGAGCGCGTATCGAAGCGGTATGAGCGGTACAAGACTCGAACTTGTGACCTCCACGATGTCAACGTGGCGCTCTAACCAACTGAGCTAACCGCCCGCACCGGATCCGCACATGCTACCGACATCCGGTCTGCAACAGAGCGGGAAACGGGACTCGAACCCGCGACCCCAACCTTGGCAAGGTTGTGCTCTACCAACTGAGCTATTCCCGCGTGACGCTTGTCTGATCAGGTGGAGGCGAGGGGAATCGAACCCCTGACCTCTTGAATGCCATTCAAGCGCTCTCCCAACTGAGCTACGCCCCCTGAATCTCCCCGCAAAAAATGCGCAGCGAGCCCCCAATGTTAGTCGCGCACGTCCGGCCAGTCAAGCAAAAATAGGGCTGGCGCACCGTGCTCCCCGTTGTATTTTAGCCGCCGACAATCCTCGTAACGCACGCATCATCCACACGCAATCGGGACCAGCAGCCATGACCGAAGTGAAGCGCAACCGCCGTCGCGCCGCCCCCGCGGGCATTGCGCCGAGTGAGCCGGAGCGCGACATCCTCGATCAATATCTCCAGGAGGTCAGCACCTTCGCTCTTCTCAAAGGCACCCAGGAGTTCGATCTCGCGCGACTGATCCGGAAGGGTGATCAGCATGCGCTCGAGGAGCTCGTCAAGCGCAACCTGCGTTTCGTCATCTCGGTCGCGAAAAAATACCAGAACCGCGGCATGCCCCTCATTGATCTCATCGGAGAAGGGAACGTCGGCCTCCTCACCGCCGCACGCAAGTTCGATCCCGATCAGGGAGTGAAGTTCATCTCCTACGCCGTCTGGTGGATTCGCCAGGCGATCCTCGCCGCTCTCGCCAAGCAGGGACGCACCGTTCGCGTCCCCTTGAACCGCACCTCCGATCTCTCGCGCATCATCAAGGGCGCCGAGATCCTGCGGCAGAATCTCGGACGTGAGCCGATGCCCGAGGAGCTCGCCAGGCTCACCGGCCTCACCGTCGAGGTGGTGCAGGCGCTCTCCGCGCTCAACACCGGCGACATTCGACTCGACCAGTCTTTCGATCCCGATAGCGACCGCTCGATCATGGATCGCTTCGTCTCGGGAGACATGCCGAATCCCGAAGACGAGTACATGAATCGCTTCGTCGGAGAGGAGATCGACCGCGCGCTCGCGACCCTTCCCGCGCGCGACGCGAAGGTGCTGCGACTCTACTTCGGACTCGACGGCGGACGCGAGCACACCCTCGAAGAGATCGGCTCGATGCTCGGCGTCACCCGCGAGCGCGTTCGCCAGCTTCGCGATCGCGCGCTGAAGCGGCTGCGCGAAGGCGAGGTTGGGATAGCGCTCGCGAGCTTCGCGGCCTAGCTCGCCTTCCGGGCTATGGCTTGCTTGCCGCCGCCGCCTTCTTTCTGCCGCCCGCCGCGCGCTTCGTCCACACGAGAATCGTTCCGCACGCCGCGTTGCGTCCCTGATACTGCACCGGCACCTCGCTCGCGCTCTTGTAGATCTCGATTCCCTCGATGTCATCCGGGCGCAAGAACTGATCGATGCTGTTGTCCGAGTTGTCGAACTGCGCGCCGTCGAGATACCACTGCATCGGACAGCTGATGTTGCCGGCGCGCGACGACTGCACCGTGTAGTTGCTGCCATCGAACGCCACGTTGAGCCCAGGCACCGAGCGAAAGAGATCCGTCAGCAGAATCGACTGGCGTTTCTCGATGTCGTCGCGCGTCATGAAATTTCCCATCCCCCGCTTCGCGCGTTCGTCGAATCCGGGAATCGAGCTTCCGGCCTTCGCCTCAACCGTGACGGCGCCGAGCACGTTGGCGCGCGTGTCGAGCACGGCGGCAAGCTTGTTCTCACGCGTCGGAGAGAGATCGACGGTGTAGCGCTTGAGCGCGAACGATATCTGTCGCACTTCCACCGTGTGCGTTCCCGCCGGCAGTCCAGTGAGTCGGAACCCGCCGCGCGCATCCGCGCGCGCACCGACCGCGGTGCCCACGAGATATATGTTCGCACCCTCGAGCGGCTTCCCATCGGGTCCGACCACGGTGCCACTCAGCTGCGCGGTGCCGAGCGGCTTGGGTGCCAC
>JACCWE010000010.1 GCA_013697785.1 Gemmatimonadaceae bacterium | reverse complement strand
TGAATGACATCGAGTAACGCGTGCATCCCGCTCGAGTCCATGATCGGCACATCCCGCATGCGCAGGATCAGCACCGTGGGACGCCCCGCCACCTGCGAGACCGCATCCTTGAACGACTGCGCCGCGCCGAAGAAGAACGGCCCGTTGATCTCGTACACTTCCACCCCGCTCGGCACGGAGCGCGGATCGAGCAGCTCTTCCTCGCCCTCGTCCGCCGCGAGCCCCTGTTGAATCTCGCGCGTGATCACACTCACGTTCGACACCGTCGACATCCGTCGGATGAAGAGGAATGCCGCGAGCACCATCCCGACCTCGATCGCCACGGTGAGATCGACGAGCACCGTGAGAAAGAATGTCGTGAGGAGCACCGCGACGTCGCTCTTCGGCGAGCGGAGCTCGGCGACGAAAGACCGCCACTCACTCATGTGATACGCGACAACGACGAGTATCGCCGCGAGCGTCGCCATCGGAATGTACGCCGCCCACTTTCCGGCCGCGACTGTGATGACGAGCAGCGTGAGCGCGTGCACGATGCCCGCTACCGGCGTGCGCCCGCCGTTCTTCACGTTCGTCGCCGTGCGCGCTATCGCGCCCGTCGCCGGGATGCCGCCCAGGAGCGAGGACGCGATGTTTGCGATCCCCTGCGCCACGAGCTCCATGTTCGAGCGATGCCGCCCTCCGATCATCCCATCGGCGACCACCGCCGAAAGCAGCGATTCGACGGCCGCAAGGAGAGCGATGGTGAACGCCGGACCAACGAGTGACGTCACCTGCTCGAGCGTGAGATGCGGAACGCGCGGATGCGGCACCGACGCCGCGATCTCGCCGAAGCGCGAGCCGATCGTCTCCACCGGCACGTGGAGAAGATACACACCGACCGTCGTCACGATCAGCGCAACGAACGGGCCCGGAACGCGCCGGCTGACGCGCGGCCAGAGCAGGATGATCGCCAGCGCAGAGAGCGAAACCGCGAGAGCGGGAAGCGAGACCGTCGCAATCGCCGATGCGTACGCCTGCCACTTTGCGAGGAAGGGCGCCGGCACCGTGCCCATCTCGAGACCAAGGAAGTCCTTCACCTCGCCCGAGAAAATGATCGCGGCGATCGCGCTCGTGAATCCGATCACGAGCGGATGCGGGATGAACTTGATCGCGCTTCCGAACTTTGCGAGCCCCATCGCCACCAGGATCACGCCGGCCATGAGGGTCGCGACCGTGAGCCCATCGATTCCGTACTTCTGCACGATCGCGTACACGATCACGACGAAGGCGCCGGTGGGTCCGCCGATCTGCACGCGCGAGCCGCCGAACGCCGAGATCAGAAAGCCGGCGACGATGGCGGTCCACAGTCCGCGATCGGGCGTCACACCACTCGCGATCGCGAAGGCGATCGCCAGCGGAAGAGCGACGACGCCGACGGTGACGCCCGCTATCGCATCGCTGGCGAATTGCGCGCGGTCGTATGAGCGGAGTGTCGTGAGGAGCTTTGGTACCAGCGCCTCGCGCGAGCCGGCGGGAGGCACCGTCCTGTCATCGATCATTCAGGCGCCGCCGGGAAGGACGCAGTAGTCTACCTGTGTCGCAGCGCTCCCGGGCGGCTTCCGTCTCCGACGTGCACCACCGGAGGCGCCGCGCGGAGTCGCGCACTCCCGCCACCCAGGCGCCCGAATGCGGGAGAGATCGGCAGAGCAGCGTCGTGCGTATTGAACGCGAGCCCGAACGTCTTCTCTCCCGAGCCGGCGGTGAGCGTGCGCGCCGGGACGGTCAGATCGCCGCTCGCGAGCTGCGATGGCGAGAACATCACTACGTCGGCCGACTCGGTCGCTGCCCAGAGATTCCCGCTGTTGTCCAAGGCGATCCCATCGAACGAGAACGCGGCCCCGGTCTGCTGCGCGAAGCTCGGCCCGCCGTGCGATGACGCGCCGAGCTGCGACGAGGTGTAGCCGACGATGTACCCCGACTCGGTGCCCTCCCAGAGATTTCCCGTACGATCGAAGGCGATCCCGGAGCCGTGATCGAGATACGGCGACTCGAGACTGTCCGTCGGCGCGATCGTTCCGCCCGCCGTCGCCGCATGGATGGCATTCGCCGCAGCCTTGTACGTCAGCGGCACATCGAAGCCGGCGATCCACAGGCTTCCTTCGCCATCGAACGCCAGACCCAGCGGGCCGTTCGGCGATGTCACCGTAAGCAGGGGCGCCGGGTCCGTGAGCGCGCCGCTCCACGACTGCACATCGCTTGCCGCGTATTCGAGCACGTTGTTTCCGTTGTAGTACGCGACCCAGAGATTCCCGCTATCGTCGACCGCGACTCCCCACGGCTCCTTGTTGGTCGCGATCGTGACGAGCGGAGTCGATGCGCCGCTCGCGAGCTGCGCGGGAGAGAACTTCATGATCTGCTGATTGATGTAGTCCGTCACCCACATGTTGCCGGCGGAGTCGAACGCGGCGCCGGAGATCGTGAGCGATGCGGCCGACGTGCCGATCGTGTCGGCCGCCGCGATCGTCCCCGCACTCGCGAGCTGCGACGAGGTGAAGCCCTCGGCGAGGTTCACGCTCCCCCACTTCCCCACCCAGAGCGCGCCGGAGCCGCCCCGAATCGCGTACGTCGCGGTGACCGACTTGAGCGTGTCGGCCGACACCATCACGGCATTCGCGGAGACCACGCCCCAGAGCACAGGGCTCACGAGCGAATCGGCGGCGGCGACATTAGCGGCGCGCACCGTGTACGGTCCGGGGACGAGTCCGCGCAGCGTGTCCGTCGCGGCGACGACGGTGTGCGCGGCGGCGCCTTCGATCGCGACTGCTCCCGCACGCGAGATCGGGGTGTTGACGATCACTTCGAGCGCGGCGCTCCCGGGATCGGTTCCGACTTCGCGATTTCCGCACGCGGTGATCGAAACGGCGGCCAGCAGCGCCGCTGCCGGGCGCACGAATGAGCGGAGCTCCATGAAGATCTCGACCTCGGGGTTGTGCGACACGAAGCACCGGATCGGCGCCCATTAGGTACCTCTGAGAAACAGACGATTGGGGCCCCTCGAAGCCACCGCTACGCCCGGCATTCGTGTTAACATCCGGTGTCGCCCCATAATCCGCTGAAATGCCCAAAAAGAGCACTCCGCCGAGCCCGATCGATCGCCTCCGCACCGTCTGTCTCGCGCTCCCCGAGGCGCACGAAGTCGAGGCCTGGGGCGCCCCGACCTTTCGCGTGAAGAATAAAATCTTCGCGATGTACGCCGACTCCGATAATCACCACGGAGCCGGCCGCCCGGGCGTCTGGCTCAAGTCCACCCATCTCATCCAGGACATGCTCATCCACGAGGACGGCGACCGATACTTCGCCCCGCCATACGTCGGTCCGAAGGGCTGGCTCGGCATCCGCCTCGACAAGCGCCCGAGCTGGGCGACGGTCAGCGACCTCGTTCGCGACGCCTATCTGCGCACCGCTCCCAAGCGCATCGTGGCGAAGCTCGCCAAGCTCTGAATGCAACGAAGGCCGCCTTTCGAGGCGGCCTTCGTATTTCGTGCGCAGCGCGGATCGAAGAGCTACGCCTGCTTGATCGCTTCGACCTCGATGGAGATCTTCACCTCGTGGCCGATGACGACACCGCCGGCCTCGATCGCCTGATTGTACGTGAGGCCGAAATCGCGACGGTCGATCTTCGTCTTCGCGCTGAAGCCGATGCGCTCGCCGCCCCACGGATCCTTTCCCGATCCTTCGTTCGTCGCAGTGAGCGTGATCTCCTTCGTCACGCCACTGATGGTCAGATTTCCCGTGAGCTCGAACTCCGAATTGTCACCGGAGATCTTCGTGCTTTTGAAGGTGATCTCGGGATTTTTCGTGACATCGAGGAAGTCGGCGCTGCGAAGGTGGTCGTCGCGCTGCCCGGTGCGCGTGTCGATGCTCGCGGTCTTGATCACGGCACTCACCGACGACTCCGCGGCATTTCCATCTACGATCACGATCTCACCCTCGACATCCGAGAAGAGCCCCTTCACGGTGCTGATCATTAGATGCTTCACGGCGAACTCGACGTGCGAATGCGTGGGGTCGACTTTCCAGGTGGTGCTTTTTGCTGGTGCCTGCGTCGTGGTCATCGGGAAGCTCCTATGACGTGAAATAATAATCTCTTGAATTCAAGAGATCTCACGCCCCGTTTGTTCCCGCGCGCTCGGCCAGGGCAGCGCTGAGGCCCATTTTCTTCAGCAGCTTGGTCGCCGTCCGCTTCTCGGCGGCCGAGAGCCCGCTCGTCGCGAGCTCGATCACCGCGGCGTGCCCCGGCCAGATCCGCTTCATGAGCGTCTTCCCCCATGCAGTGAGGCGCAGATAGCGCAGGCGCCGATCCGTTTCGCATTCGCGCCGTGCGATCAGCTTTCGTTCGACGAGCTTGTTGATCACGTAGGTGAGACTTCCGCTCTGCAGGAGGACGCGGTCGCTGACTTGGCCGGCGGTGAGGTCGCCCTTGTGATAGAGCACCTCGAGCACCGCGAACTCCGTGAGAGAAAGCTCACCGCGCTCGATATCGAGCTTCGCCAGCTCGGCCACGGCCTCGTGAGCGCGGCTCAGCACCACCCACAGCTTGAGGGCGGCGTCCTGCTCGGTGGTGTCAGGGATGCGGGTCATCGTTGGTGACAAGATAGCGAAAGGCCTACTCGCTCTGCCAATTCCTGCCTGGTCCTCCGGCCCGCCCGAGTCCGGTGGCTGAGAACGTGCATGTGTTTCGGGGATGACCGCTCGCCTGCCTGCCGAAGATATCGACGACGTTGATCCTCTCGAAGCGCGCACACCTGAGAGCTCGAAGGAACCGGGTGCGATCCAGTCACCCAACCTCGCGACTCTCGAGGCGGCCATGGAGACTCAGCCGGGCGTCCGCTCGATGGCGGCGACGCTGCTGGTCATCATGGCGACGTTCTACACTCTTTACTTCGCCCGCGCGTTCTTTCTGCCGGTCACCTTCGGGCTGCTGCTCAATCTTCTCCTCAGCCCCTCCGTACGCACGCTCAAGCGCGCGCGAATCCCGGAGCCGGTTGGCGCTGCGATCGTCGTACTCATGATCGTCGCCGCGGTCGGCCTCGGAGGCTACTTCCTCACCGATCCCGCGCAGGAGTGGATCACAAAAGCGCCGCAGTCCGTCGCCGCCGCGAACGTGAAGATCCGGAAGCTGCGCAAGCCGATGGAGCAAGTCAGCAAGTCCGCCGATCAGATGGCCCGCGCCGCCACGTCGGGATCGAGTAGCTCGCCGCGTCCGCAGGAGGTCACGCTCGCCGGCCCGACGCTCATGGATCGCTTCGTCGAGACCTCCGCCGCATTTCTCGCCGGCGTGCTCGAGACGCTCGTCCTTCTCTACTTCCTGCTCGCCTCCGGCGATCTCTTCCTGCAGAAGCTGACGAAGATGCTCCCATTGTTCCGCGACAAGAAAAAGGCGGTCGCGATCGCACGCGAGACCGAAACATCAATCTCGCTGTATCTGTCCACCGTCGCGCTCATCAATGTCGTCGAGGGCGGGATCATCACGCTCATCATGTGGGCGCTCGGAATGCCGAATCCGGTGCTCTGGGGCGTGCTCGTACTGTTCCTCGAGTTCATCCCCTACCTCGGCGCACTCGTGCTGGTCGGCGTGCTCACGCTCGCCGCGCTGTCCACTTTCGACAGTGTCGGCCACATCATCGCCGTCCCCGCGAGCTACCTCGTCGTCAATCTGCTCCAGGCCTATGTGGTCACGCCGCTGCTCCTCGGCAA
>JACCWE010000160.1 GCA_013697785.1 Gemmatimonadaceae bacterium | reverse complement strand
CGCGCACACCCATGTCGACGACGGCGGCCTGCGCGGCGCCCCACCATGCGCGCACGCTCTGCTTCGAAAAGTCCGGATACGCCGCGACGCCGGGCCACACCGTGCCGAGCGCGGGCGCGCCGCCGGGTGTGGTGAGGAAGGCGTGCTGCGCGAGCCCCTGCTGATAGATCGGATATGCGCTGTCGACCTTCACGCCCGGATCGATGATCGTGACGACCTTGAAGCCGAGCGACGCGAGCGAGTCGAGGGTGCGCTTCGGCTGCGGAAAGGCGGACGGGCTCCACGTGAAGACGCGGTAGCCGTTCATGTATCCGATGTCGAGGTAGAGCGCGTCCGCGGGAATGTCGCGCGCGCGGAATTCGCGGGCGACGTTCGTGAGCATCGAGTCGGGGGTGTAGCTGTAGCGGGACTGTTGGTAGCCGAGTGCCCAGCGAGGGGGGAGGGGCATGCGGCCGGTAAGTCGGGTGTAGCGGCTCAAAACCCGATCGAGCGAGGGACCAGCTATTACATAGTAGCGAAGCTCGCCGTCGTCGGGGCCGCCGTCGGCGGAGTAGGCGATCGAGCCCGGGAGGCGCTGCGCGAGGTCCATCTCGCCGCGGAAGGGGTTGTCGTAGAGAACTCCGCTCGCTGTGCCGTTCGTGATAGCGATGTAGAAGGGGATCGTGGAGTAGATCGGAGTGGAGAGCGGCTCGTAGTTGAAGTGATCGGTGTTCCAGAAGGGGTAGGCGGCGCCGTTTCTGATCAGCGTGGGGGCGGGCTGCTCGCCGAGGGCGTAGTAGCGGGTGGCGGGGGAGCTGAGTGTGTTGTGCGCGAGGCGGGAGCCGAGTGCGACGGCGCCGTAGGAGTCGCGGAGGAGGTCGTGGCCGAGGGAGTCGCGAACGGAGATGCGGAGGGGGTGGCGGGTGGCGCGGACCTCTATTCCCTCGGCGGCGCCGAGGACGATTGTGTCGGCGTGCTCTCTTAGTGAGAGAGGGAGGAGCTTTTGAGGGGCGTCGCCGGTCGCGAGTGAGCGCGGGGTCGGGAAGCTCGTGAGGATTGCGTTGCCGAAGCGGATGCGGATCCGCGCGCCGACGCCCGCGACGGACTCGATCAGCGCGCTGCCGGTGGAAGTGCGGATCAGGACCCCGGTGGCGACGCGCTCGGAGGAGCGGACGTCGGTGAGGAAGAGCGGGGCCTGGGACTGGGCACGAAGGGAGGGATGCACGGCTGTCGCCAAAAGCATGAGGCCCTTTGCGACGGCAGAAACTCGAGAATTCATGCTGAGAAATACTGCAATGGGCACGAGTTTGACAGATGCTTCTCGCTCTGGCCAACTTCCTGCCACCCCCGTACGAATCGCTTCCATCTTGCTCGCCCAGCAGCCCATTCATCACCGCAGAGAGTAATGACGCCTCCGAACGTACTGGCTGCCTCGATGGGCACGCTCATCGAGACGGCGCGTGAGATTGCGCGAACCGTCACGGCGAAGCACACCGAATCCGATGACCGGGAGGCCCGCTGGCCGGAAGAGACGATGCGCGCCCTCGCATCGGCGGGGCTAACGGGTCTTCAGGTTCCCAGATCGCTGGGCGGACACGGTCAGGGGATGGTCGGACTCGTGGCCATTTCAGAGATCATCGCGCAGGAGAGCGGCTCCGCCGGACTTTGCTTCGCGATGCACTGCGTCGGGACGGCCGTTCTCGCAGCCAAGGCAACCGACTACCATCGAGAACGTTATCTGCGCCCGATCGCACGCGGCGAGCATCTCACGACGCTCGCGCTCAGCGAGCCCGGAACCGGCTCCTTTTTCTACGTCCCTGAGACGAAGGCAACTCGTGTCGGAGACGAGATCGAGCTTACGGGAATCAAGGGGTTCGTGACCAACGGCGGTCACGCCGATTCATACATCGTGTCGACGGCACCGTTCTCCGACGAAGGCGAAGAGGGGCAGTTCAATTGCGTGGTGCTGGAAAAGGAGCTGCCGGGAGAATCGTGGGATTCGAGCTGGGGGGGCTTCGGCATGCGCTCGAACGAGTCTCGCACGCTCAGGCTCAACGGGGTGCGAATCCCCGGCGCGAATCTGCTCGGCGATCCCGGCGATGAGCTCTGGTACATGTTCGAGGTGGTCGCTCCCTACTTCCTCATGGCGATGGCCGGCACCTATCTCGGCGTGGCGCAGGCGGCATTCGACGAAGCGCGGAACCACGTGGCTACGCGCCGCTACTCACATTCCGGCGAATTGTTGGGCGCCGCGCCAGTCATCTCTCATCGCATCGGAGAGCTCTGGACCACGCTCGAGGCGACACGTCAGCTCATCTACTCGGCCGCGGCGAAGGGCGACGCCGGCAGCTCGGATGCACTATCATCGATTCTCGCGTGCAAGGCTTCGGCCGCAGACACTGCGGTGACGATCGCGAACGAAGCGATGACTCTCTGCGGGGGCTCTGCATATCGTGATAACGGTCGGTTGAGCCGCATTCTGCGCGATGCGAGAGCAAGTCACGTGATGGCACCGACGACGGACATCCTGAAAACGTGGCTGGGCCGGTCGCTGCTCGATCTTCCTCTGCTGTAGCGCGGATGACGCGACTGGTCGTATTGGTGGTTCATGGTGGCGAGCCTCCGCCGTGGGCGCTCGCGCTGCAAGGCGAGGATGTGGAGTGGCGCTTCACCACGGCGGAGCGCGCTGCCATAGCCGCGGCGGTGGAAGATGTCGACGTGGCCTTGATCGATGCGGGGGTGCCCGTAACGACGCTCGCGCGCCACATCCACGAAATGGCGCCGGCGGTGCAAAGTGTAGCCGTGGTGGTCAGCACCGAACGTGAGGCATTGCGGAGAGCGATTCTCTTTGCGCCGGGGCTCGGCGAGCTGTGGCTCGCCGAGCCTCACGAGGTTGGGAGCGAACTCCTTGGGCGCGCGGCGAACGTCACGCATCAGCGCGAGCGGTATCAGCGCACGCAGCCTCGGTTGTCGATGGAGCAGGCGAGCTCGCGCTCGGAAGCCGCGACCGTATCCGAGCGACGGATCGTATCGGAGGCATTTCTCGCGGGGCTGCTTCGCGTGCTGCCCGATCCGATCTTCACGATAGATGAGCAAGGGCGTGTGCTGAGCGCCAACGATGCGGGAGATCATCTGCTCGATTCTGCCGGAGCGGAGGCGCGGGGCCAATCGCTTTGGGAGCTTCTCGTTCCCGCCATTGCAAATCCTCAACAACAAGCGTCGGCGGAGGCCGTGTCCTTCCAGGCCGAGCGTCGAAAGGTGGGAGAGAAGGCCGAAAGCTGGGACATACGCCTCTCGCCCATTCTGGCGGGAGAAGTACGCGCATGGGCCGTGATCGCGCACGATCTCACCGAGCACTTTCGAGTGCAATCGCAGCTCGAAGAGCAGAGCGTCGAGCTGGAGACGCAGGCGGCCGAGCTGGAGACTCAGAAGATCGAGCTCGAGGAGCGCGCGGATGCGGCCGAGCGAGCGCAGGCGGTCGCCGAGAAGGCGCGGAGCGAAGCGAACCTCGCGAATGCGGCGAAGTCGCAATTCCTGGCGACCATGAGCCACGAGTTGCGCACGCCGCTCAATGCGATCATCGGGTATGCACAGATTCTGGAGCTGCAAGTTGACTCGCTGCTGACCGATGTGCAGCGCGCCTATTTGTCACGCCTGCAGTCCAGCGGCAACCATCTGCTCGGGCTGATCAACGACATTCTGGATCTGTCGAAGATTGAGGCAAGCGGCATGGAGGTGCACGCCGAGAATCATCGGGCGGAGGATGCCGTACGGGCGACGATGGAGATTCTCGCTCCCGCAGCGGCGCAGCGACGCGTGCTGTTGCTCATCGATGAGGCAAGTGCCGACGCCCTGTTCACTGGCGACGTGCCGCGGGTGCGCCAGGTCGTGGTGAACCTGCTATCCAACGCCGTGAAGTTCACGGACGCGGGTGGGCGAGTGACGCTGAACTGGGGACGCAGCAATTCCGGCGACAACGCTCATCTCGTGGGCGAGGGCCCGTGGACATTCATCCGCGTGAGCGACACCGGCATCGGCATTCCAGATGAGTTGCAGGCTACGGTATTCGAGCCGTTCGTTCAGGTGCGGGGAGGGCGTACTCGCGAAGTCGGGGGAACCGGCCTCGGATTGGCGATCAGCAAACGGCTCGCGCGCCTGATGGGGGGTGACCTCACGCTGCGAAGCGTGGCCGGCTCGGGCTCGGAGTTCACGCTGTGGCTCCCGGCGCCGTCCGGAGACGGCCCCCATCTCGAAGCGCCAGCGATTCGTGCGGCGCGCGCGCGTCGCGGAACGGCGAACAGGACGACGCTCGGCATGCGCGCAGTGGGCCACATGATGCGCGAACAGTTCGAGGAGATCGTCGACTCTTTCGTGGCGCGAATACGCGCGGACGCGCTGTTCGTCGACCGCCGCCGGCTAGCGAGTGATCTGCTCGAGGACCACGTGGGCCCCCTTGTCGCAGATCTCGCGCAGTCGCTCATTCTGGCAGACGACGATGGCGACCTCGACGCGGAATCGCAGCGGGAAGGATCGGCGATTCGAACCGTCATCGCCGAGCTTCATGGTGTGCAGCGCATGCGGATAGGGTTCAGCGAGGCGGAAGTCGCTCGCGAGTACGGGCTGCTGATCGAGGAGTTGGCTGCGAGGGTAGAGCGAATGGCGGGGGGAAGAGCGGAGGAGACGGTGTTGGCGCTGGCGCTCTTGCGGAGGCTGGTGCTGCGGGCGAGGGAGGAGACGCTCGGGCGGGTTCGGGAGATTGCGTCGGCGCGCGAGGAGTGAGGGAGCCACCGAAGATGCCTGATCATCGTCAGACAAATATTGCGTAGTCCGGCGGATCGACAGCGCCGAGCGCCCCGATGATCGCGCACATCCCCGGGTAATTTCGCGTGACGTAGAACTGCTTGCCGTCGGGAGTGATCTTCAGGCCGAACGCGCCGCTCGTGCCGGCGACCGATTGTATGAGATTGCCGGTAACGAGATCGAAGACTTCGACGCCTGCGTCTCCCGTCGTCGCAACCCAGAGCTCGGAGCCATCGTTCGTGATCGCGATGTCCTGCATCGGAAGATCCACCGGGATCCGACGGACCACGGCGTCCGTCGTGGCGTCGATCTCGTAGACGAAGCCGACGGTGCTCACGTACAGCTTGCTGCGCGGCGCGTCGTAGAAGATTCCGTTGCCATACTGGTGGAGCTAGTGTCCGAGGTAGCCGTCGTCGTGATATAGAGATGAGTGGCATCGGGCGTGACCAGGGCGCGCAGTGGGCTATCCGCAACCGTGAGCTGTCCGGTCTTCGTCGCCGAACGAACATCGACGATAGCAACGTGCGTGGTGCCGACGAGCGGGACGAATGCGGTGCGGCTATCGGGGCTGATCGCGACATCAACCGGCGTCGGGCCGACGGGAATCAACGGACCCGCGACGAAGTCGCCAATGCGGCCGGAGACCAGGTCTAAGGAATCGAGTCGTGTGACGAGCATCGAGCCGTCCGCTG
>JACCWE010000149.1 GCA_013697785.1 Gemmatimonadaceae bacterium | reverse complement strand
ACCTCCGACCATGTAATTGGATATTTGCAGCGTACTCGCCCAGTATCACGAAACGCGCAGAAAGTGACACTTTTGCGGGTGCATCCATAGACGCGCGTACCACTTAAGACGTTACAGGGGCGGCAAGTGACCGGGACCTGAGACGTAATATTACACCTGCGAGCACGGAATCGTAGTAAGTCCCCTCAACTCTGTTTCGGCGGTGGCCACCGGGGATTGGGCATGGCGGTGCAAAGAAGGCTTGACGGAAGAAGGGCCGGCGGCGTGATTAGGCTGATCGGAAGGGCACCATCCCATGGAGGGACGCATGTTGAGGAAGCTGTTTGCCGCGATTGCAATCGCCGGGGTGCTCGCCGGATGCGGAAGGCACCGCATCAATGACGACATCGCAGCGGACAATGCATCGACGCTCGAGGTGGTGAATCATCACTGGAGCGACGTGGACATCTACGTCATCCGCGATGGTCAGCGATTGCGCGTGGGCCAGGTCACGGCGTCCGCCGATCAGCACTTCGTGCTTCAGAAGTCGATGACGAGCGGCGGGGGCACGCTCCAGCTGCAGGCGCATGCGGTGGGCTCGAACGGCGCGATCAGCAGCGAGACGATCACGGCGCGGCCGGGGGGCATGCAGCTCACGTGGACGCTCGAGAACAACCTTACGCGAGCGACGCTGGCATTCTACTAGAAAAGGGCGGGGCGGACAGGGAGCCGCGCTTACGGCGTGGCTAGCGCGGTCCGCCGGGCCCGTTGCTACCGTTCGCGCTACTATTGCCGCCAATCACGCCGCCGATCCTGAGGCTCGCAAGGGCGACCACGAGCACGCCGGCCAGCAGGAGCGACTTGGGCTTATTGACCTTGCGCGCCTGCACGGTGCCGAGCGCGCTGCGCGGGATCACGACGGTCTCGCCCTTCCAGAACTGATCCTGTCCCGATCGCATGGACACTTGGGTCACGGACATCGATACTCCACTCTCGGTGGTGGAGACCAGCTTGCCGTCGATCGTTTCGACACCAGGCCCGAGATATCGCGCAAGAGAGTCAGCGCCAGCGTCGGTAAGGGATACGCGAAGCTTGGCGCCCGGCTGAACACGCGAGAGCTCGACGGGCACGGATTGGTAACAGGCGCACAAAACGAATAAAACGGGAGCGAGGTACCTGACGCGCATGACTTCCTCGATCAGTGGATGAGGGAATATACGGGGTTGGCGCGTGGGGGCGTCAAGAGTAGGAAGAAAAACAAACGACCCGGTGTGCCGTGAGGCGCACCGGGTCGTTTGCTCGTGCAACATCAGCTACCGGAAAGCTGCCTTAGTCAACCGGCGGGCAGGGTGCCGGATCGTTCCAGTTACGCGCCGGCTGGTCAACGACGGCCGGCACATTGGTGTTCGTCTGGCGCTCACCCACGGGATAGAGCAAACGTCCGGGAATGACACCGTTCACACCGCCCGCGATGGGTACGATCTGCGGGTAGCAGGTGCGCTTGTAATCGTTCCACGACTCGATGTTTTGGAAGAGGACGATGTACTTCTCGTTCATGATGTTTGCGAGCGTGGCCGTCAATGGCGTCAGCGTAAACGCGCTGTGCCAGGGAGTAGCCGTTGCCCACGCCGCACGCTCTGCGTTGAGAGGGACGGCGGCCGCACCAGCTCCGGACGTCTGCAGCAAACCTTCCGCCCTGATCAACAGATTTTCGTTATACGTCACGAACGGCTGCGGATAGGTCGGATTCTCGCGAACAGGGCTGAAGTCGTAGGTGTCTTCGTTGCCCGGATCGAAGTAGTCGCTGAAGCGCGGATCGTGGATCCCGGCCATGTATGTCTCGAGATACGAATCCGTGGCAACGATGTCGCCATTTCGTCCGGTGGTGCCGTTGGCGTCGAGGAACTGCCACCACGGGTTGCTTTCACCCGCCTGCGAGCCGGAGAAGTTGGCGATGTAGTCGCCGTCGTTGTCATTGATGCCCAGGTTGGACTCGGTGACAGCGTTCGCATAGGCCGGGGAACCGATCACTTCGGCCGTGTGCAGGTAGAAGCGCGCCTTGAGGGTGTGCGCGAGTGCGATCCACTTGTCCGGATCGCCGCCGTACACGAGATCGACCTCTTCCGGACCCGAGCCCTCGCCGCTCTCGAGCTCGGCGATGCCCTGCGACAGCTTGGACTGCACGCTGTCGTAGACCTGCTGTTGCGGGTCGAGGATCGGCTGCGGATAGACGAAGAACGAATCCGCCTGGTTGTAGGGAATGTCTCCCCAAATGTCGGCGTCGACACCGATCATCCACGCTTCCACGATCTTGCTGATTCCCAGGAAGATGCTGTCGCCGAGGGGCGTGACCTGCGCGTCGATCTTTCGCAGATCGAGCAGGCCGCCACCCTGATAGGCTCGCGCAAACTCACCATCGAACGAGGATTCGGTGACACCCGTGAAGTTATACGTACCATTCGCCTGACGGGCTGCGCCGACGACCTGCTGCAGCCACATGCTGGTCAGGCGGGCAAGATCGCCCGTTTGCTGGGTCCAGAGCTGCGACTGAACTGAGGCGAAGTACTGCTTCGGCGTTGCATCGAGCGGGTTGTTCGGATCCTTGGTAAGATCCCCGCCCTTTAGAAAGTCATTGCAACCCGCTGCGACGATAACCAACGCCGCCGCGCAGATTGCTCCCTTGAGTTGCGTTTTCACCTTGGGATTCTCCTTCGCTTAGCGATTCAGGCCGACCGATACGACGATCGACCGAGTCTGCGGGTTGTTGAAGTAGTCGACGCCCTGCGTCGCGAACGCCGCGCCGGCAAGGTTGGTCTCGGGATCGATTCCCTTGTACTTCGTCCACGTCGCCAGGTTGCGACCAGCCAGGCGCAGATCGATCGAGGTGAGGCCAATGAGGTTCGGCACCCACTTACCGTCGAACGTGTACGCAACGGAGACTTCGCGGAGCTTCGTGTAGGTGCCGTCTTCGATGAACTGCGAGGACGGTCCGACGAATCCGCTGCCATCTCCCTGGAACCAGCTCTGATCGATGACAACCGGCGTGCCGGCGCCTGGACCAGCGACGGCTCCCTTCAGATAGGGATAGTCCGTGCCGAAGGTATAGGTGCCTCCACGGATTTCCGTGTCCTTGTGCGCGCCGAAGTTGTAAAGCGCACCACGCGTTCCGTTCCACACGTCGCCACCCTGCTTGTGATCGACGAGCGCGGAAACCTGGAACTTCGAGATGTGGAAGCTCGTGCGAATCGAGCCGGTCCAGTGCGGATCCGGATCCGAGATGACGCGATCCGTCGGATCGAACACGGGGAAGCCGGACTCGTCGATGTAGAGCGCGTTCTTTCCCTTCCCCTGACAGAATTCCGAATCGATGGGATGAGAAAGCGTGTCCGTCGAGAGTCCGACTGACAGACCACGGCCGCAGCGAATGAAGTCGTTACCACGGAGACCGATATCGTGGCCGAGCGTGGCAGCGCCGGAGGCACCCGCGAAGGTTCCACCGAACTGCGCAACATTGGACACGAACTCTGCGCCCTTGAGATCAAGGATCTTCGTCTGATTACGACTCCACTGCACGCCGAAATCCCATGAGAAATTGGGGCGCGTGATGGGGCGGACGTTCGCCGAGACCTCGTAACCCTTGTTGCTGATCTTCGCGCCGTTCAGCAGCTGCGTTCCGAAGCCCGAGGTAAGCGGAATCGGCACAGGCAGAATGACGTCGACTGACTTTTCGTTGTAGTACGTCAGGGCGACATCGACCTTCTGGTCGAGGAAGCCGAGGTCCAATCCGGTTTCGAACTCCTTTTCGCGCTCGGGCTTGATGTTGGGATTGCCGAGTCGCCCATTTGAGAAGAGTCCACCGTTGCCCTGCTGCGTCGCGTTCAGGAAATCGCCGAAGCCCGTTCCGAAAAATCCACCCGGGATGTCAACGGTGTTGACCGAGTATACATCTGGCTCCTTACCCGTCTCTCCGTACGCAGCGCGGATCTTCCCAAAGCTGAAGATTCCCTTCTGATCCGTCTTGCCCAGCGCGTTCGTGAACTGCCACGCCACGCTCGCCTTCGGATACCACGCTCTGGGATTGCTCTCACCGAAGGTGGAGAAGCCGTCGTTACGGACTGCCGCCGTGAGGTACAGCTGGTTGAACAGGTCGGCGGTCGCCTGACCGAAGTACGACTCGGAGTGCACCAGCGACTTGAATTCCGTCGGAATCCAGGCGGTGGTATTCTGCAGGTTGAACGGCGTGGCGGCAACGAGATTCTGTCCGTTGACGTCCGTCTCGCGGAAGCGACGCGCGTTCAGGTTTTGACCGAGGGTGAACGTTCCAGAGAACGACGGGCTGAACGTGTGGCTCGCCGTCGCCGTGAGGTTGTGATCGATCTGGAGATTGTTGCCGTCCGTGCGGAACACCTGACCCGGCGCGAACGACGACGAAGACTGCGCCTGCGCGTCGAGCAGCTGATTGTTGTAGTAGTCCGCGCCCAGCGTGTAGTCGATCTTCAGCCAGTCCGTCGCATCGTAGTTCAGGTTGATGTTGCCATACGCGCGGTTCGTCTCGGCCGTGTTCAGATCGTTGTAGATCACGAAGAACGGGTTGTCGTAACCACGACCGCTCGTGTTGTCGAACAGCACAGGCTCCGGATAGCGATACGAGCGCTGCGTCTGCGTGGTGCTGTCGATGTAGTACTTGTTGTTGAATGTCGGCGTGGTGCGCATGGCGCCCAGCATCAGCCCCGACGTGTTCGAGCCCTTCTGCACGAACTGTCCGCGGCCATCGACGTAGGAGATGTTGCCACCGACGGTGAGGCGGTCGAACAGGTGGTGCGACGCCTTCAGGCGGATCGTGCTCCGCTTATACGTGTCGTTCGGGCCCGTAATGATACCCGACTGATTCGTGTAGCCGGCCGAGAGATAGAAGACCGTTTTGTCATTTCCGCCAGACGCTGAGAGCGTGTTGTCGGAGTTGTGACCGGTCTCGAAGATCTCATCGAAGTGATTGTAGATGGGCGTGCCGTCCGTGATGGGCGCTCCGAACGAGCTGCTCGAAAGGCGGCAACCGGGTGCATTGCACACGGCGGTGACGCCGTGTGATCCCTGCGCAAAGGCCGTCTGAAGCGGAATCTTGCGATTGACCTTGTCGAACGAGTAGTTCGAGCCCAAGGAATAGTGCGTGCCACCTGCGTGACCACTCTTCGTGGTGATCAGTATGACGCCGTCGGCCGCACGCGCGCCGTAGATCGCGGCGGACGCAGCGCCCTTCAGGATCGTGACCGTCTCGATGTCGTTCGGGTTGATGTCGGCGGCGCGATTGGGCGCGGCCACACCAGCCGTCGGGTCCTCAGCCGTCATGACCGAGTTGTCGATCGGAACACCGTCGACGACGAACAGCGGCTGCGCATCGCCCGAAAGCGACTTGATGCCGCGGATGCGGATGTACGCCGAGGAGCCCGGATCGCCGGACTGGCTCGTGACGTTGACGCCGGGCGTCTTGCCGGCGAGCGCCTCGACCACGTTGTTCTCGTGCGACTTCGTGATCAGCGTCGAGTCGATCGTCGAGATCGCCGTGCCGAGCTTCTCCGTGGAGCTGGTCAGACCCACACCGGTGACGACGATCTCGCCAAGGCGGAGCGGATTGATATCGAGCGCGAAATCCTGCGTGACGTTGCCCGCGAGCGTTATCGTCGCGGCCTTCGCCTTGTAGCCGATCAGGCGCGCCGTAATCGTCGCCTGCTGCCCGTGTGCACGTGCGGCCGGAACGACGAGCGTGTAGCGCCCGTCATCACGGGTGAGCGTCACGGACCCCATTCCTTCGACAGTGACACTAGCCGTACCGAGCGGCGCACCGCCCTCTGCACTGGTAACTCGACCAGTGATCGTGACGGCTTCCTGCGCAGCGGCGAACGCCGGCAACGCAACAAGCGCACACACGACGGCAATAACTGACCTAACAGAACGTCCCATGCTTCCTCCTTGCCACCTCTTCCAAAAGGTGTGTGGACGACGATGGTGCTTGTCTGGTTGGCGATCGAGCGCAAGCGGCATTCGCGTTGCGCCTTCCATCTCATACCGCTCGGGTGTCCCCTCCTCATGGCGGTTCGATTGCATGCGGCGGCACGACACGCATGGGGCGACATGGGACGAGTGTCCGATTCACCCAACGGAAGAGCCAAATTCAACGATCGCGACTACGGAACTTTTCGAATCCAGTGTCGTAACCGAACAGTCACGAACTTAAAGTGTGGTACCACACAGTGCAAGAATCCGGTAAAGGCACACAAATCCATTCGGCACAAGCCGTTGAGCCCGGTTAAACCCGCGGTGGCGGCGCCGTTGACCCGTGCCGTATGTTCCCGCATGCTCCGCCTGTCACCGCGGCTCGCCCGCACGCTCCTCATACCGATCGCCCTGGCCAGCGCGGCGCCTCAGCTGGGCGCCCAACGCCTCTCGGACAGCACCGAGTCCGGGAAGATCGTCCACCCGCACCCACGCGCGCTCATCCTTGGTATAGTAGGCGCGCTCCTCGGAGGCGTTGCCGGCCTCGCCTTCAGCAAGGGCGGCGGTCAGCGCGGCGCCGGGATGGCGGTGGTCGGCGCGGCCGGCGGAGGGCTCGGCGGTTTCTTCATAGGACGCCAGCTCGACGAGCGCCGCGCGATGGCCTTCCGAGGCGCACCTTCGCTCAAAATCCCGAATGTGGAAGTGGCCCTCGACGGCGAGCCGAATGTGCTGACCGTCCGCGACGGCACCGCCGCCGTTGGCGGGAGCAGCGGCGTCGAGCTCTTCTCGGCCATGGACCCGCACCTGACATCTCTTGGCACGAGAGCCGGCGGATTGCACGGGATCGGCGCGATCGATCTGGCCCCGCACAGCTCGTGGCTCGCCCTGGGGTCGCGCACCGGTCTTTACATCTATCCCCCGCAGCGAGGCCCCGGGGTGCTCGTCAAGCGAGCGACCGTAGCCGCGATCGCAGCCGCCGACACGCGCATCTACATCGCGACGGACAATCGCGTCGAGAGTATACCGGTGAGCGCCGACTCCGAGCGCGCCTGGCCCGGCACCACGCTCGCTGCGCCGGTGCGCGACATCGCGATCGACGAGGGGCGCGCGGTGCTCTGGGCCTCCACCGACCGCGATCTGGTGGCGCTCCGCATCACCGGCGACTCGCTCGTCGTCATCGGCACGGTGCCGCTGCCGGGCATCGGCCTGCGTGTCGTGATCGACCGGTCGCTCGCAGCGGTGGCGATGGGAGAAAAGGGGGTCGCCCTCATAGACATCGCCGATCCCGTGCATCCGAAGACGCGCGCCAGCTGGACGGACGCGCGTTTCGCCTACGATGTGTCGATCGATGGGCAGCGGCTGTTCGTCGCCGCGGGCCCCGAGGGCGTCTACCTCGTGAACATCTCCGGCGACACTCCGAAGACGATCGGGCTCGCACGCTCGCTCGGCTTCGCGTCCGCGATCGCATCGCACGACGGACACACCTTCATTCTCGATCGCCGCACCAACGCGCTGCGGCGCATCGTATCCACCTACTAGCCAAGGCGCACGTGCAGAGCAGTCATCCACTCATCGCGGCCGTTGCCGCGCTCGCGATTGTCCTCGCGTGCAGCAAGAGCTCGAGCGCGAGCGCGGCCACCGCGGCGGGAGCAGCGACCGCGGGTCCCGACAGCCTGCTCCTCAAGCGTGCCGACCATGCGCGCATCCTCGGCAGCCCGTCGGCAACGGTATGGGTGGTGGAGGTGAGCGACTTTCAGTGTCCGTACTGCCGCCAGTTCCACGAAGAGAGCTTCGAGGAACTGAAGCGCGCATACGTCGACTCCGGAAAGGTGCGCCTCGCCTACGTGAACTTTCCGCTCTCGATGCACAAGAACTCCTTCGCCGCATCGGAGACGGCGATGTGCGCGGCCGCGCAGGACAAGTTCTGGCAGCTGCACGACGCGCTCTTCGTGACGCAGAAACAGTGGGAGACGCTGCCTGCCCCGCAGCCGATGTTCGACTCGCTCGCCGCCGCGAACGGCGTGGAGCTCGGCGCCTTTCGAAAGTGCGTCGCGGGACACATTACGAAACCAATGATCGAGGCGGATGTGGACCGCGCATCGAAGGCCGGAGTGGAGTCGACACCCACCTTTCTCATCGGCGGGATGATGCTCACCGGCGCGCAGCCCGTCGCGAACTTTCGGCGCGCGATCGACTCCGCGCTCACACTCGCCGCGAAGCGCTGAGCGCGCGGCGACGACGGATGCGAAAAGGTCCGCCGTGAGCTGGCAAGCCTCACGACGGACCTCATATATTCGACCGAGCGGCGAGGACCACTGGTCTTGCTACGACTTGGGCCTTAACGGCTTCGAGCGATCCTCGCCGCCTGCTGGTCACTAGACAATGGATCACCTCCTCGTTGCAGGGTTCGACATCGGGCGGAAGACTGCACCCAGCGCCGCGCTGCGCGAGCGCGCGCGACGTTCGGCGGAAAGACTAATCATCCGACGATTCACGCGCAATATCCCCGAACGCCGGCCGCGCTCGCTGCTCATCACCAGCACCCACTCGTGAATTTTCTCCTCGGCGGCGCCTACGAAGGTGCAGTGCAGCTCGCACGCGCGGCGGCGGCGGTCGCGCCCGCGCGCGGCGGGAAGGTCGTGGCAACGTTCCGCGCGCGGCGCGGCATTCGAGAGCGCTATCAGCAGTGGAATCGCGAGTCGCGGAATGGCGAGCGGACGCTCGTGTGGATGCACGCGTCGTCCGTTGGTGAGGGGCTGCAGGCGCGGCCGGTGCTCGATCTCCTGCGCACGGGACAGCCGCATCTCCAGCTCGCGTACACGTTCTTTTCGCCGAGCGCAGAGGCGTTCGCGCGCTCGCTCGGAGCGGACTTCGCGGAGTACCTGCCGTTCGACTCGCGCGGCGACGCGCGGATCGCGCTCGACTCGCTGGCGCCGCGCGTGCTCGCCTTCTCGAAGCTGGATGTCTGGCCGGCGCTCGTCGCCGCGGCGAGGGAACGCGGGGTGCGGACGGCGCTCCTGAGCGCGACGCTCTCGGAGGGGTCGGGGCGCAGCTCGTGGTTTTCGAGCGCCTTCACGCGCGCCGCATACGCCGCGTTCGACGCCGTGGGTGCGGTCGACGAAGCAGACGCAATTCGGCTCATGAAGCTCGGCGTGCGCGAGCAGGTGGTGTCGGTGACGGGAGACACGCGCTTCGACCAGGTGTGGTCACGCGCGCAGGATTCGCCGGCGCGCGAGGCGCTACTCGCGCCGCTGCGCAGCGATCGCCCGACGCTCGTGGCCGGCTCGACGTGGCCCGCGGATGAGCGGGAGCTACTCCCCGCCTGGATCACGATGCGCACGCAAGTCCCCGACGCGCGCCTCATCATTGCTCCGCACGAGCCGACGCACGCGCATCTCGCGCACATCGCGCGCTGGGCGGCGGCTCACAAGCTCACGCTCGCGCGCACGAGTGCGCTGATAGGTGAGGGGTGGAAAGCCGACACCGATGTAGTGCTCGTCGACGGCGTCGGTATGCTCGGCGACCTCTACGCGCTCGCCGATGTCGCGTACGTGGGCGGAGGCTTCCACGCCGCGGGGCTGCACTCGGTGCTAGAGCCCGCGGCCTTCGGCGTGCCGGTGCTCTTCGGCCCCCGCCACGACCAGAGCCGCGACGCCGCGACACTCATCGCGAACGACGCCGGCGCGGCCGTCACCGATGGCTCGGCCATCACCGCGCGCCTCGAGGCATTGCTCACGCGGCCCGACACCCGCGGCGCGGAGGGAGCGCGCGCGCAGGAAATAGTAGAAAAGGGCCGCGGCGCATCGGAGCGATCGACGGCGCTGGTGACGGGGTTGCTGGAGGGTTAGAGCAATTGCCTTCGCGTCCGCGAGACCCTGGCTAATCTCCCGCCGCGTGCGCGCCCGCATGCACGTCTGCGCGCGCAGGATGGTGGAGGAGGAAGCCCTGCACGAGCGGGACGCCGAGGCGCTTGACCGTCTCCAGCTCCTCCGCGCGCTCGATTCCTTCCGCGATCACCATCGCGCCCTGCTCCTTCGCGAAGCCGACCATCGTCTCGACGAGGTTCTGCTTGATGAAGTTCGTGTCGATCGAGTTGATGAGTGAGATATCGAGCTTGATGAAGTCCGGCTCGAGATTGGCGATCGAGCCGAGTCCCGCGTAGCCGCTGCCGGCGTCGTCGACGGCGAAGCGGAAGCCGCGTTCACGGAAGGAGCGCAGCCGCTCGCGAAAGCGCGGATAGTCCTTGATCGCCGTGCGCTCCGTGATCTCGAGCACGATGCGCCTCGGGTCGATCGAGTCGAGCACGCCGAATCCCGGATCCGCAAAGTCGTGCGGATCGACGTTGACGAAGAGCAGCTGATCGCCGCGCAGTAGATTCTTCGCGCCGGACAGCGCGCGCGCGCGGCACAGCCGGCTCAGCTCCCACACGAGATCAGCCTCCGCGGCGACTTCGAACATCACCTCGGGACTTCTGAGCCCGCGCGGAACGCCGCGCGCCAACGCTTCATAGCCGAAGATCTCGCCCGTCTCGGCGAGCACGATCGGATGGAAATCGACGTAGACCTCGCCCGAATGCAGCACGCCCCTGAGCGCCGCCGTGCGCCGTACGCGCTCGCGCTGCTCGACGCTGCGCGCGGCATTCGCCGCCTCGCGCACGCCACGGTACATGAGCCGCTCGAAGCGGATTTTCGGCGTGTAGTACACCTGCGACGACCCGATGTAGATGTCGAAGAGCGACGATACATCCTCGCCGTGCACCTCCTCGAGCCTGTTGCCCACGAAGTGCTGCAGCTGCTTGCCGATCTCGGTGATCTGCATGTCGGTGGGAACGGCTTTCCCCTTGTCGGGAATCTGCAGAAAGATGAAGTCGTCATCGTTCGCGAAGCCGACCATCATGCGCGTGGTCCCGAGCGAGCGCGAATCGAGGAACTCGCGCACGGCGGCGGAGGTCGTCTCGAGCACCTGATCGAGCTTCTCCCATCCGTAGATCTCCTCGATCTTCGAATAGCGAACGAAGTTCAGGTAGTAGACGATCGCCTCGCCGCGATCCTTGATCATTCCGCGCGTGCGCTCGAGCATTACGGGAAGCGTCGGCATCCCGGTGAGGGGATCGTAGAGCATCTCCTCGTACTCGGCGGCGTCGATGCGCTGGGAAAGCGCGAGCGCTTGTGTCGCCACGCGCGCGAGGGCGGACCGGATGCGCCACGAGATCTCGAGCGGCGTCGCCGGCGCGAGATACCATTCGTCGACGCGGAACTCGATCGCGCGGCGATAGGCGACGTCGTTCTTGCCCGCGAGAATCACCGGAATGCGACGCGCGCCCGCGCGCTCGACGATCGCGCGCAGCAGCGATGGATCGTCGGTGGTGACGACGATCGCGCGCGCGGAGGCATGTGAATCGATCGAGCCGGGCAGGCTGGACTCGGGCTCGACTCGCACGAGATCGAGTTGGAGCATCTCTGCCGCTTCCGCGAGCGCCTCGTCGGCGCTGTCGGTGAGCAGAAAGGCGCGCGCGGCGGGCGTCATGCCGGCGGATTCACGAGAGCGAGATTGCGGCGGACCCGAAGCTCGAGGTCGGCGAGATCGATCGGCTTCGTGATGTAGTCGTCCGCTCCCGTCTGAATCGCGGACTGCTTGTCGTTCCACTCGGAGAGCGCCGTCAACATGATGATGCGGACGGTGCGGCCGTGGGCCGGATGCTGTCGCATGAGGCGGCAGACTTCCCAGCCGCTGCGCCCGGGCATCAGCACGTCGAGCAGTACGAGCGGGGGGCGAGCGGAGTCGAAGAGCGCCAGCGCCTCGTCGCCATCGTGGGCGACGATCACCGGAAAGCCGCGAGACTCGAGGAGCGCGCGAACGATCTCGGCATTGTCATCGTTGTCATCGACGACGAGTATGGCTTGCGCTGGAACTGTGGTAATAGGCGCTCCTGCCCGGGCGAGCGGCGGGCTCGAGTGCCCGCCGGAAATGCACGGCCGCGATGCGGCCGTGCATTCCGAAAAGCTAGTGGCGCGCCACCATGTTGGGGCGATACACCAGGCCGATTCCAAACGAAGTGCGGCTGGGCGAGTTGCCGAGCCCGCCGACCGTGAGCGCAGCCGTGACACCAACCGTCTTCGTCACGTCGAGACGCGCGCCGATGTCGAAGTTGAGCTTGAGATCGGTACCTTCGCCGCCGCAATCGCTCGCGCAGACATCAACGGAGAGGCGCGGCGACACGAACGGCGTGACGGCCAGACCACCGGAGAGCGGAAAGTAGTGACCCGCGACCACACCGACCGGAATGCGAATCAACGAGCCACTACCGAACGCGCCGTACAGACCGCCGGTGAGCATCAGGTCGATCGGGACTTCCTGCGTGGACTTCATCAGGGTGTAGCCGAGTCCGGCGCCGGCGAGGAAGAGCGTCGAGCTGCCGGGAGTCGCAAGACCGACATCGAAATTCAACATCACATCCGGCGCGATCCCTTCGCGCCACTGGCCGACGAAGCTGGTGCCGTAGTTGCCGCCACCGGCAACGAGAACCTGAAAGTCGCGTGACGAGATCGTCGGAACCTGCAGCGTGGGATAGTGCCAGGCCTGAGCCGATGCCGCACCGGCGCTCAGCACAACGGCTGCGCAGGCGACGGAGAATGTGTTTGCAAACAAGGAACGTGAACGCATTGCTCTTCCTCGGATTTTATGAGTGATAATTGCTATGGAGTTGCATCTGTCGAATCGGTCACGGCACGCCGCTTTCTGCGTCGCGGCGTATCCGTTTCGATTCCCGTCCCCGGCTTGTGCAGAGCGTATGACACACCCACACCGAAGATGGTTCCGCGCGTGCCGACATCTTCCTGGCCGGCCTTCTTCCCCGTCTCGACGCCGACGCTGACGCCGACCTGCGGAAGCACTGCAGCATCGACGCCGACGGACACTCGAAAGAGGCCATTGGTGATCGTCTGCCCATTCTCGCGAACGCGCGCCCAAGTATAGAATGGCGAAACATAGGCGGAAATGCCACGACCGTTCGTGCCGACGGCGCGCCGGTATCCGGCCGAGATGCCGAGAGGAATTTGCCAGTCGTTGACGCCGGAGAAATTCGCTCCGCCCATTCCTACGAATGGCGCGACACCGAAGGCAGATGTGCGATCGAGCACTGGCACCATCAACCGCGCGCCGTACGTCGCCGTCCCTGATCGATCCTTCTGATTGATGTACGCCACGCCGCCGGAGAGCTGATAGCGCGCGCTCATTGGCGCCCATGCCACCGCGCCGCCGTATGTCTGCGCATCCGTTCCGGCGCCGAAGTCGAGTCCGAATGTAAAGCCGCGATTCGTGAAGGCATTCTGCAGCACCGGCGCGCCGAGCATCTGCGCGCGCGCGGGTGCTGCAAGCGCGAGCGATGCAGCGACTGCGGCTCCAACCATCGTGAACGAACGGAGCAACGGCATGATCTACCTCCAAAAAAAACGCGGGCCCCAGCAGTTCGGGCCCGCCTCTTCCAATGCAATGTGCGTGCGCGGCTAGACGGCCGTCGCCTGTTCCGTCACCACGCGAACCTGATCGTCCACCACCTGCAGGAAACCGCCGGCGATGTTGAAGCGCTGATTTCCCGCCCCGCCTTCCACACGCAGCGTGCCGGTGCCGAGCGCCGTGATCATCGGTGCGTGGCCTGTGAGGATGCCGAGCTCGCCGTCGAATGCGGGCGCGACAACGGAGGTCGCGTCGCCCTCGAAGAGCACCTTTTCCGGCGAGATGACCTGAACTTTCAACACGATCTCAGCTCTTGAGCGTCTTGGCTTTCTCGACGGCTTCGTCGATGGAGCCAACCATGTAGAACGCCTGCTCGGGGAGCTCGTCGAACTCGCCGGCGACGACACGCTCGAACGACTCCACCGTATCCTCGAGCTTGACGTACTTGCCCTCGATGCCCGTGAACTGCTTCGCGACCGCGAAGGGCTGCGACAGGAATCGCTGCACGCGTCGCGCACGGCCGACGATGCGCTTGTCCTCTTCGCCCAGCTCGTCCATACCGAGAATCGCGATGATGTCCTGCAGCTCCTTGTAGCGCTGCAGAATCCGCTGCACGCCCGACGCCGCGGCGTAGTGCCGGTCGCCGACGTACTGCGCCGCGAGGATCCGCGATCCGGACGCGAGCGGGTCGACGGCGGGATAGATGCCGATCTCCGTGAGCGCGCGACTCAGCACGACCGTCGCATCGAGGTGCGCGAACGCGGCCGCAGGGGCCGGATCCGTGATGTCGTCGGCAGGAACGTAGATCGCCTGTACAGACGTGATCGAGCCGTTCTTCGTCGACGTGATGCGCTCCTGCAGGTCGCCCATCTCCGTCGCGAGCGTCGGCTGATATCCTACGGCGCTCGGCATGCGGCCGAGCAGCGCGGACACTTCCGAGCCGGCCTGCGTGAAGCGGAAGATGTTGTCGATGAAGAGCAGCACGTCCTGGTTCTCGACGTCGCGGAAGTACTCCGCGATCGTGAGACCCGAGAGGCCGACGCGCAGACGCGCGCCCGGCGGCTCGTTCATCTGTCCGTACACGAGCGCAACGGAATCGAGAATCTCGGCTTCCTTGAACTCGAGATAGAGATCGTTTCCTTCGCGCGTGCGCTCACCCACGCCGCAGAACACCGACCGGCCACCGTGCCCCTTCTGCACGTTGTTGATCAGCTCCTGGATGATGACCGTTTTGCCGACGCCGGCGCCGCCGAAGAGACCGATCTTGCCACCCTTCACGAACGGGGCAACGAGATCGATGACCTTGATCCCGGTCTCGAAGATCTCGGTCTTGGGCTCGAGGTCGACGAAGTCGGGACTCGGACGGTGAATCGACCAGCGCAGCGCATCCTTCGGAATCGGCGGACCGTTGTCGACCGGCTCGCCGAGCACGTTGAGGATGCGGCCGAGTGCGGGCGCGCCGACGGGCACCGTGATCGGCGACCCTGTGTCCGTCACGCGCATGCCACGCTCGACACCGTCGGTCGTCGACATCGCGACCGCGCGCACCTGATTGCGGCCGATGTGCTGCTGCACTTCGGCAGCGAGCTTCACTCGCGTGCCGCCCTCGGCGAGCTGGTCGATCGTGATCTCGTTGAAGATCTCGGGGAGGTTCTCGGACTCGAACTCGACATCGAGCACGGGACCGATGACCTGCACGACCTTTCCGATATTGTGGTCAGCCATGATTGATTTCCAAGAGTTGAGACCGAAGCACGCGCCTCGGCATTTCAAGCGTGGTGCGAGTGTGCTGCGTCAACCGCTCAGTGCCTCTGCACCGCCGACGATCTCGGCGATCTCCTGCGTGATCTGCGCCTGCCGTGCGCGATTATACGTGCGACGAAGATCGTTGAGAATGTCGCCCGCGTTGTCCGTCGCGGCCTTCATCGCCGTCCTGCGCGCGCCCTGCTCGCCGGCAACCGTCTCGACGAGCGCGCGATAGACGGCGTTGCGTACGTAGAGCGGAAGGAGCACCGTGAGAATCTGCTCGGCGTTCGGGAAGAGCAGATAGTCGCGCACCGGTCCCTCGCGCACCGGCGGCGTCACCGGCAGCACGCGCTCGGCCACGGGCGGCGTCGAGAGCGGCGAGTTGTACTTCGCGTAGACGACGTACACCGCGTCGAGCTTCTTGTCGATGAAGTCCGTCATGAGATCGTCGACGAGCTGCGAGCCGTGCTCCGCGAGCGGCTTATCGCCGATGTCGACGCGCGACGTCGCGACCGGCGTGCCGACGTAGCGGAAGAAGCCGGTGCCCTTGCGACCGACGACGTGAATCTCCGTTTGCACTCCGCCCGCCGTGAGGCGCGCGAGGAGCGAGCGGGCTTCCTTGATGAGATTCGAGTTGAACGCGCCCGCGAGTCCCTGGTTGGACGTCAGCAGGATCACCGCGGCGCGGCTCCCCGACTTCGGCAGGTCGTCCTGCGCGCCATGCTCGGGCTGCCGGAGCAGCGGGAAGCGCTCGGCCAACTCAGGCGAGTAGAGATCGGCGATCACCGCCTCGAGCGCCCTCGCGTACGGGCGCGCGGCGACGACGCGGTCCTGCGCGCGCTTGAGCTTCGACGTCGCGACCATCTCCATGGAGCGCGTGATCTTCCGCGTCCCTTCGATGGACTTGATCCGTCCCTTGAGCTCGCGTCCCTGCGCCATGAGTCAGCTCGTGGATTGCGAGTTAGTGCGCCGCCGGAGCGGCCGGCTTCGCCGCGGCAACCGGTGCGGCGGCGGGCTTCTTCGCATCTGCGGGCAGCGCTGCGGGTGTCGGGGCGCCTGCGGGAGTGGCCTTGAACGCGGCGATGCCGTCCTTCAGCGCCTGCTCGCCTTCCTTCGACAGCACCTTCTTGTCGCGGATCTCGAGGCCGACCTGCGGATAGCTCTTCGCCATGAACGCGAGGAACTCCTTCTCCCACACGCGAAGGCGCGAGACCTCGATGTCGTCGAGCATGCCGTTCGACACCGCGTAGATGATCATGACCTGCTGCTCCACTGGCATCGGCTCGTACTGCGGCTGCTTGAGCACTTCGACCGTGCGCGCGCCACGGTCGAGCTGCGCCTTGGTGGTCTTGTCGAGATCCGATGCGAACGCGGCGAACGCTTCGAGCTCGCGATACTGTGCGAGATCGAGGCGGAGGCGGCCGGCGACGGAGCGCATTGCCTTGATCTGCGCGGCGCCACCGACGCGCGACACGGAGATACCGGCGTTGATCGCGGGACGTGTGCCGGCGTTGAACAGATCGGCTTCGAGGAAGATCTGTCCGTCGGTGATCGAGATGACGTTCGTCGGGATGTAGGCCGACACGTCACCGGCTTGCGTCTCGATGATCGGGAGCGCGGTGAGCGAGCCACCCGCCTTGAAGATCGTCTTGCCATCCACCACCGACGGATCTTCGCTGAGCTTCGCGGCGCGCTCGAGCAGGCGGGAGTGGAGATAGAAGACGTCGCCGGGATACGCTTCGCGGCCCGGCGGGCGGCGGAGCACCAGCGAGATCGAGCGATACGCTGCGGCCTGCTTCGACAGATCGTCGTAGACGCAGAGCGTCGCCTTGCCCTCGTTGTACATGAAGTATTCGGCCATCGCGCATCCAGAGTACGGCGCGATGTACTGCATCGGCGCCGGATCGGACGCGGCGGCGACTACCACGATCGTGTACTCGAGCGCGCCAGTGGCGCGGAGCTTCTCGACCGTGGACGCGACCGTCGACTTTTTCTGGCCGATCGCGACGTAAACGCAGAGAACGCCGGTGCCCTTCTGATTGATGATCGTGTCGATCGCGATCGCCGTTTTGCCGATACCGCGATCGCCGATGATCAGCTCACGCTGTCCGCGTCCGATCGGAATCATGGCGTCGATGGCCTTGAGCCCTGTCTGCATCGGCTCTTTCACGGGCTGGCGCACGATGATGCCGGGCGCCTCCGACTCGACCTTGCGCGAGAGCTTCGCCGTAATGGGGCCCTTGCCATCGATCGGATTGCCGAGCGCGTCGACGACGCGGCCGAGCATCTCGGGACCGACGGGAACTTCGAGCACGCGGCGGGTGCGACGGACTTCATCGCCCTCTTTCAGCTTGAGCCAGTCGCCGAGGATGACAGCGCCGATGTTGTCCTCTTCGAGGTTCAGCGCGAGCGCTGTGACCTTCTCGCCGGACTCGGCGGACGTGACCTCGAGCATCTCGCCCGACATGGCCTTGAGGAGCCCGTAGATGCGGGCGATTCCGTCCTTGACCTCGAGGAGCGTACCGACATCCTCGACGTCGAGCTCGTGGAGGTCCGCCGCTTCGATCTCGCGGAGGAGAATGTCCTTGATTTCGGCGGGGCGGAGCGTGGTTTCGGAGGCCATGTCGGGAGCGGGCTATGGGGTCGCGAAAATATTTGTGTGTAGCTTGTGAAATTTATCACAAGCTAGCCATTCGGGCAAGACTCAGGCTGACCATATATCGCGCGTCTGCGCGGCCCGCGCTACCCGCGGACGAATCGCTCGATGAGGTCAGTGGCGCGGAGCGCCGAGAGGGCGCTGGCGTGGGCCCGGACGAGACGCTTGACCATGGCCGAGAGCTTGGCGCTCGAGGTGAAGCCTACCAGCCGCGCCACAGCGGTGAGATCGTAGCCGGGATTCTTGGCGAGCTCCCCGGCAGCGAGGAGGCGGACGAGATCGAGCACGCGCTTGAGTGTCGGCGCGCCGCCGACGGAGAAGCTTCGGCTCAGGTGCTCGCGCGTGACGCCGAGGATTCGGGCGATCTCCGCCGTGCCGACCGGGCGGCCGGCGTGGGCGATGGTAGTGCGCCAGGCGGCGAGCTGCAGCGGCGACTCGAGCGCGAGCGGCTTGGGCGGCGCATACAGCGCCGCGGCGAAGCGCGAGGAGAAGCCGTGCGCAAGAAGCGCGTGGGTGAGTAGTCCGTCGTCCGTGCCGTCGGCGAGCACGTCGGCGAAGTCGAGCTCGGCGCAGCGCGCGATGGCTGGCGCGTCGACGGGGCGAAAGGGAGTGAGCGCGATGAAGGGAACGCTCGGATACTCGCGCGCGAGCTCGGCGGGACCGTGCCCTTCGCCGTCGGCCGCGAGCTCGATGAGCGCGGTGTTCACGAAGTGAGTGCGAAATGCATTCGTGAAGTCCTTTCCAGTGCGAACGAGAACGCCGCGGCGGTGGATCTTCACGAGCGACGAGCGGATGCGCGCACGAGTGTGATCGCGCTGCACGAAGGCGACGACGACAGGTGTGGCCGACGGAGTCATCAGTGCGCCGCTGGCGCGCCGCCGACCGTCTCCGCCGCGCGCTGGAGCACCTCGCGCGCGTTCGCGTACGAGATGAGCACGAGCGCCTCCTCGATCGGCACCCACCTGCACGCGGTGATTCCCTCCTCGCGCTGCGGGCTCGTCGCGGCGTTCTCCGATTCCATCAGATAGAAGTGGCAGATCTTGTGGATCAGCTTTCCGCGGAATCGAAAGTGCCAATCGATGATCGCGAGCTCACCGCGCGTCACGAGATCGGTGAGCCCCGTCTCCTCGGACACCTCGCGCAGCGCCGCCGCTTCAGGGAGCTCGCCCTTCTCGAGATGGCCCTTGGGAAATCCCCAGTTCCGGTAGCTGTCGCGAATGAGCAGGAAGAGCGCGCGACCGTCTTCGGTGCGATAGACGACGCCTCCGGCGGAAACCTCGCGGTTGGCGCGCGTGCGCGTCACGAAGCTATGCGTTGCTGGAGGCGGGCACGCCGGCCATCTCGACCTCGTTCATCGTCGCGCGTCCCTCGATGAACTGGCGCACCACCGGATCCTTCGTGTTCCGAATTTCGTCGACGGTGCCGACCTGGCGTACTCGGCCCTCGTACAGCATCGCGATGCGCGAGCCCACGCTATACGCGCTCCGCATGTCGTGCGTGATCACCACGCTCGTGACGCCGAGCTGCTTGCGCATGCGAATCATGAGCTCATCGATGACGGCGCTGGTGACCGGATCGAGACCCGTGGTCGGCTCATCGTAGAGAATGTACTTCGGGCGCAGCGCGATCGCGCGCGCGATTCCTACGCGCTTGCGCATACCGCCGGAGAGCTCGGCCGGGTAGCGCGTTTCGGTGTCGGGAAGATCGACGAGCCGAAGCGCTTCGCTCACTCGCCCGCGAATCTCGTCGTCATTCATCTCGAGCTTGCGGAGGCCCATCGCGACGTTGTCACCGATGCTCATCGAGTCGAAGAGCGCTGCGAATTGAAAGACGTAGCCGATCTTGGCGCGGAGCGCGTACAGCTCGCGGCGGGGGAGATTGGGGACGTCCTTGTCGTCGACGAACACCTGACCCGAATCGGGCTCGAGGAGACCGACGATGTGCTTGATTGCCACGGACTTGCCGGTTCCGGAGTAGCCGATGATGACCATCGTCTCTCCTTCCGTGACATCCAGGGAAAATCCCTGCAGGACTTTTTTCTCGCCGAAGGCTTTGTAGACGTCCTTTAGCTTGATCATTCGGAAATGTGCCGCAATCGCCAACAGCGGGCAACGACTGACGCAGCCTCTACGAACGATTGCGGACGCGACGGGTAGGAAGGCGATTGGGGTGCCGGCGCCTCAGCCCTCGACAACGATGGCGACGTTCCGTTCGTTTGAATTACTCTTCGCGACGACACGCTCGTCGCGAGACTTCCCCATACGACTACGCATGCGCCGACTCGCTTCCCTCGCGTTCCTGATCACCGTTGCCTCGCCGCTCAATGCGCAGATCATCCATCGCATCGGCAAGCCGACGACGGACACCACGCCCCCCGCGCGCCCGATCGAGGTGCCGCATCGCGCGGCGGTGACCGAGGGAAATCCGACGCTCACGGGACAGGTGTACGACAGCCTGCGTGAGGAGCCGGTACACGGCGCGACCGTCATCGTGGCGGGGACGACGCACCAGACCGTCACCGATGCGAACGGGATGTACAAATTCTATGTCGACAGCCTCCCGGAAGGGACGGCCGTCGTCGGCTTCTTCATGTCGAACATGGACTCGCTCGGCATCTCGCCGCCTGCGCGGCAGGTCGTGATTCGCCACGGCGAGTCCGCGCTCCTCGATCTCGGCACGCCATCGATGCGGAGCGTGCTGCGCGTGATCTGTCGCGACAGCGCGAGCGAAGGGCGCGGGCTGATGATGGGCGTGGTGCGTGATGCGGACACCGACAAGCCGTTGATCGGTGCGCTCGTGGTCGTGATGTGGACGGAGATGAACATCGGCACGTCGTCGCTCTCCAAGCTGCCGAAGGCCGTGCACACGACGGTGAGCGAGCACGGGAGCTATCGCGTGTGCGGAATTCCGAACGGCGTCGCGCTGCGCGCGCAGGCGCGGCTCGCGACGAAGGCGAGCGGCTGGATCGACGTGACGATGCCGCCGGGCGGCGTGCTGCAGCGCGACTTTCTCGTTGGCGAGCGCGTCGTCGCGTCGGCAGCGGCGCCGGCAGCGGCGCCGGGTGCGCC